>DATNJA010000319.1:0-11010 GCA_035604155.1 Candidatus Udaeobacter sp.
GCTAAAAAGCAAAATATGTGTTCCGCCTCGCAATTCGATGATCGCTAAATCGGGAAATATCCCAAATGGACGCAAGCCCAATTTTGTATAAAATTGATAACTAACGTCAATATCATTGACCTTCATGACAAAATGTCCGAAGGCTGCTGCGGGTAAATTGTTATGTTCGTCGGGATTCATGCAGTCCTCGCTTGGCGATAAACGGAGAAATCAGCTTCCATGGCGCCTATCGCCATGTTAATCCGACTGTCCGGTCGGAAAAGATATGTGACTGATCAGTCGGAAAAGCAAGGAGGTCATTTTGACGCGAAAAAAGGAGATCGATCGAGATAGGATTTTAGATGCCGCCGAGGCTGTGATCCTCGAATCCGGAGGTCAAAGTTTCACACTCGACGCCGTCGCAGAGCGTGCCGGCATCAGTAAGGGTGGTCTCGTCTACAGCTTCGCAACTAAGGATAAATTGGTGTACGCGGCGCTCGAAAGGGAAATGGCGCGCTTTCGGGAGGCTGTGCGCCGCCGGGTCGGCGGCGGGCCGATTGGGCCGGCCGAACTGGTTCTCGCCCATATCGAGGAAGCGCTCGACGAGGATGACGCGTCAACGCAAATGGCGGCCTTTCTCGTAACCGCGTTGGTGCATGCCCCTGAAATGCTGGAGCCAGTGCGACGTTATTACCGCGCTCTGCTCGATCCGCTTCGATCGAAACGTGGCGATATGCATGAAGTCCGTCACGCACTGCTGGCTGTTGAAGGAATTTTCCTGCTCCGAGGACTTGGCTTCGTCGAGGTCTCGGCGGACGAACAGAAATCCGTCCTGCTCCACGCGCGCGATATCGTCGCCGGGGTGCTGGCCGGACGTAAGCGCCGGTGAGGCCGATCATCTCCGCTAGGTCGGAAGCCGCCCCTGCGCGGTGCAGAATTCTTAGATTGATTGACGTCGTCGAGTCGGGGTCGCTCCTCGTCTGAGCTCAACGGGTCCAGAACGGACGAACGATCAGACGCGCCAGGCCGAGTTCCTCGAATCCCTCGACGCCGATCGGCATCTGAAGCTCGCGCCGCGTCGGACTCCGGCTGGCGAACAGCCGGTCCCAGAAGCTGAACACCGTGCCGTAGTTGGAATCGGTATCCGATCGCCGGCGCCGGTGATGCACCCAATGGATCGAGGGCGTGATCACCACCAGCGCCAATCCCGCCTCGAAGCCGGGCGGCAGGCGCAGGTTCGAGTGGTGAAACACTGTGGCGATGAGGACCAGGGTCTCGAAGGCAAGGATCGAGGTGAGGGGGAATCCCACGAGGACGATCGCGCCGGCCCGCGCCATGGCGGAAATCAGGACCTCGCCGAAATGGAATCTGACGGCGCTGCTCGCATCGAGGAAGCGATCCAGGTGATGCACCATGTGGAAGCGCCAGAGCAGGGGCCACACGTGGTTGGCCCGATGCCACCAGTAGATCAGGCCATCGAGCAGCAGCAGGTCGAGGGCGAGCCCGCCGGCTCCCCGCCACCAGGCCGGACGCCAGGCAAGGGCATGGCTGGCGGCGAGCGCGCTCAACGGCAGGACGACCGCGGGCGATAACCCGAAATTAATCGCCGCGAGGGCGAAGTTGCTGAGAAGCCTGAGGCGCCCTTCGGCCGGGGTCAGCGGCCGGGGTGCTGCCGGCCGAAGCCGCTCGGCCACCAGCATGAGCGCCAGCCAACCGCCGGCGAGCACGCCCTTCCATGCCAGCAGGCGGGCGAGAAGCCCACTCATCGATGCGCTAGATTCATTGGTTGGTCGCATTTTCTGCGCCGAACCGGTGCCCACTTCGGCGGAAAATGCTCCAGGCGCATGGCAGCCACTATATTGAAAAGCCGTCAGGCCGCTGATAAATCTGGCGTTCGGCGGCGCGGTTGCAAAATCGCCGATCCGCTAGAGCAAGATCGGGTCAGTTTGAATCAAACTGACCCGATCTTGCTCTACTGGTAAGGATTAGGGCCTGATTCACGTCTCAAGCCGAGCAGGCTTGAGACGATCAGGCTCTAGGAGCTCGGATGAAACTCGACAGCCACAGCCCGCTCATCGGCATTCCCGCCTGCGTCAAGGCCGAGAACCGCCAGCCCTTCCACACGGTCGGCGAGAAATACATCACCGCCGTTGTCGCCGGCGCCGGCGGCCTGCCCTTCGTCATCCCCTCGCTCGGCGAAGTGTACGACATGCAGGATCTGGTGCGCCGGCTGGACGGATTGCTGGTCACCGGAAGCCCTTCCAACGTCGCTGTCTCCCTCTATGGCGGAAAGCCCGACCGGCCCGACAGCCCCCAGGATCCCCAGCGCGACGCCACGACCTTGCCCTTGATCCAGGCCGCGCTGGCCGAAAAGCTGCCGTTGTTTTGCATTTGTCGCGGCATCCAGGAACTGAACGTCGCGCTGGGCGGCACGCTGCATACGCAGGTGCATGAAGAACCCGGCGCGCTCGATCACCGGTCCATCACGACCGATGACATGGATCTGAAATATGGGCCGCGCCATCCCATCGCGCTGACCGAAGGCGGCGAGCTCGCCAGGCTTCTCGGCAAGGCGAGAATCGAGGTCAACAGCCTGCATTGGCAGGCCATCGACCGCCTGGCCGAGCGGCTGGTCGTCGAGGCCCGGGCGCCGGATGGCGTGATCGAGGCGGTCAGCGTAGCGGGTGCGGGAAGCTTCGCCATCGGGGTCCAATGGCACCCCGAATGGAAGGTTCAGCAGAACCCCGATTCCTTGCGACTCTTCAAGGCCTTCGGCGAGGCGGCGAAGGCCAGGGGAGAGCGGCGGCGCGCCCGCGGACTTGCGGCATAACTGACTGATTTAGCTAAGGATTTTTTGATCGCCTCAGGGGACCGATCGAGGCGGCGGAATCCGCTTGTCTGCTTTGCTCCGGCTGCATGAGCACTGCCCTCGGAGTGCTTGAATTCAGTCCCTGGAGTACTAGTTAATCTAAACAGTGGTCGCAGCTGCAACAGCAGCGATCGCCCGAAAGTGGTCTCCCCCACCACGACGGGCTCCGAAAGGAACTGCCCGAACGCCCGGCCCTCCCCTGGCCGGGCGTTCACCTTTTGGGGATAAGCATTCGCCTGTCGCTCACCACAAGCCTCCGAACGCCACCGTGAGGGCTTCGCCGTTTATGCCGGCGGCGTCGGCGCTCGCCAGGAAGGCGATCACGCGCGCGATCTCCTCGGGCTGCAGCACGCGCCCGATGGGATAGGCGGCGGCGCGCTCGGCCCAGACTTGCGCCACCGTGAGCCCGCGCCGCGCGGCCTCTGCCTCGGCGTCGCGCTCTGCCATTTCGGTCCTGACCCAGCCCGGCAGCACCGCGTTGCACGTGCCGCCGAACTTGCCGATGTCCTGGGCGACCGAGCGCATCAATCCGATCAAGCCATGCTTGGAGCCGCAATAGGCCGACATGGCCGGGGCGCCGACTTCGCCGGCCGTGGAGCTCACCATGACGATGCGGCCCCAGCCCATGGCATGCATGTCCTGGGCGGCGAGACGCGTCAGCTCGAACGGCGCATCGAGATTGACCGCCATGGTCTGGCGCCAGTTGTCCGCGGCCTCTTCCCAGATCGGACGGTCCATATAGCCGGCGCGTCCGGCGTTGTTGACCAGGATCCCGATCGGGCCGAGGCGCCGACGGGTCTCCTCGATGGCCTGGCCACAGCCTTCGGCCGCTTCGAGCGAGACGGCATGAGTCTCGACGCCCGTCTCCTGAGCGAGATCGCCGAGACGCCTGGCGTCGCGGGCCACCGCCATGACCCGGGCGCCGCGCTGAGCGAGGAGCTTCGCCGTCGCCCGGCCGATGCCGCTGCTGGCGCCGGTGACGAGGGCCACCCGGCCCGAGAGATCCCATGGCCGCTGGTCCTGGGCGATCGGCGATACGGTGGTCATGCTTTTGCTTCCTTGCCATGGACGGCTTTCAGCAGGCTCGCGACCATGGCCGCGGGATCCGCAGCACCCCAGACGTTGCGACCGAAGGCGACACCCGCGGCGCCGTTGGCGACGGCGCTCGAGACTTCCGACAACAGGCGCTCGCGATCGCTGGCAAAGGCCCCGCCGGCGAGGATCACCGGAATGCCGCAGGCCTGCGCCGCCTCGGCGACCCTTGCCGCCGGCACCGGCATGGTCGTCTTGATGACATGGGCGCCAAGCTCGGCCCCGGCTCGCGATGCGGCGGCGATGGCCTCGGGCGCGGCCGGGTCGGGGAACATGGCGCTTTCGATGGGCATGATCTCGCAGACATAGGTGAGGCCCGCCCGGTCGCAGGCGGCGGCCACCTCGCCGGCGAATTTCAGCGCCGCGGTCTCGAACGGCGCGCCGAGCTGCACGTAAGTCAGCACCGCGCCCACCTTCAGGCGCAGCGCATCGTCCACGGTCCAGGCGGGCACATATTCGCTCAAAGGGTAGTTGGTGCCGAGCGTGACGCTAGTGAGGTCGAGCTTCAGGATCGGCTCGGCCCTGCCGAACAGCGGGCGCAAGTCGCGGATGGTGCCGTAGGAGGCGATGATCGCATCGGCGCCGGCGACCTGCTTCAACAGGCGCCCGCGGTCCTCGAGCCCGCGGCAGGGCCAGGAATAAAGCGAATGGTCCATGGCCACGATCACCGCGCGGCCCTTGGCACTGAGGAAGCTCTTGCGCTTCACGCTGTCCTCCTAGAGCAAGATCGAGCCAACTTGAGCCAAGTTGGCTCGTGAATCTTGCTCCACATGTTAGAGTTAGAGCCTGATTCACGTCTCAAGCTAAGTACGCTTGAGACGATCAGGCTCTGGGCCGAAACACGGTCTTGATGCCGCTGTAGCTGCCGCGGGTGCGGATGTTGTCTTCGAGATCCGCAAAGCCGCAATGCCCGGTGACCAGCCGGTCGATGGGAATGGCGCCGGTCACCAGCAGGTTTCGCGCCTGGTCATAGCGCTCGCGGCGCTGGTTGGGCGGCGTGCCGACCCACTCGCTGCCGACGACGCTGATTTCCTTGTAGTGGATGACATTGAGATCGAGGGCGGCGTGAGGCCGATTGCCGAAGCCGGCGAACAGGACGACGCGCCCGCCTGGCCGGCAGGCGGCGATGGCCGGCGCGACCAGGTTCGGCTCGCCGATGGTGAGGATCACCGCATCGACACCCTTGCCGTCGCTCCAGCCGGCGACGGCCTCGGCCCAGCCGGCGCTGTCGATGGCGACCTCGGCGCCGAACGTCGAGGCGAGTCCGCGCCTGACCTCGTGGGGTTCCACCGCCAGGACATGGACGCCGAGGCGCGCCGCCGATGCTATGATCTTCAGGCCCATGGCGCCGGCGGCGAAGACGAGGGCGCGCTGGCCGGGCGCAAGCGCCGCCTGATCGTGCACGGCATGGAGGCAATCGGCCAGCGGCTCCAGGAACACGGCGCGGTCGAGAGGCAATTCTTCGGGCAGCCGGAGCGGTCCGGCCGACCACGGGATCGGATCGACCGGGATCACCGCATATTCGGCATAGCCGCCATAGGTGTCGCCATAGACGCGCTCGCCCAGGCGCCAGCCGGTGACGCCGGCGCCCAGCGAGGCAACGCGCCCGACCCATTCGTGGCCGGGATTGAAGGGATAGTGACCGTCGTTGACGCCGACCTCGTATTTGCGCGCGTCGGTGGCGCAGACGCCGCAGGCCTCGATGCGGATCAGCAACTCGCCGGGTGCCGGTGCCGGAACGGGGATCCTTTCCACCCGCATGTCGCGAATGCCGTGCAGCCTCGCGACCTGCATCGAGTCCTGGGTCATCGATCCTCCTTCCGGTCGGCCAGATGGCCGAGTTCATGCATGGAATTTGCGAGCGCGGGATAAAGTCCGCGATAGATCCCGTAGAGCTGAGCGAAGCGCGCGTGACGCGCCGGGTCGGGTGCGATCCTGCGCTCGACCCGTGGCATGACGGTCCGGCCGATGGCGGCGAACGCCAGCAGGGCCGGGGCGGTTGCCTCGCCCGCGTAGGCGAGAAGCGCCAGCGCCTGGCCGAGGGCGTCGGCGAGAGCCTGGGCCAGCACCTCGTTGCGGGCACCACCGCCGGCAAGATGCCAGGCCTCGGCCGCATCGTGCTCGCCGGGCAGCCGCGTTGCGATATCGAGGGCGGAGAGGGCGACGCCGTCGATCGCAGCCCGGGCGAGCTCTTGTGCGGTCGTGGCGAGCGTGGCGCCCAGGATCGCGCCGCGGGCGGCGGGGTCCCAGACGGGCGCGCGCTCGCCGGCGAAATAGGGCAGCATCACCAGCCCGCCCGCGCCCGGCATCAGGGATGCAAGAGCCCCTCGGTCGGTCGCGCCATCGCCCAGCAGGCCGCGCGACCAGTCCAGCAGGCTGCCGGCCGCGGAAGTCCAGCCGCCGAGAAACCGGCCTTCGCCGATATGGGGCTGGCAGCGAAGTCCCCGCACTTCCTCGGGCTCGGCCGCGACGCGACCGAGAATCAGGGTCGAGCCGAGGACGATGCAACGGTCGCCGGGAATGCGCGCACCGCTGCCCCAGATGTCGACGTAGCTGTCGTAGCTGCCGACCGCGACGGGGATCCCGGGCGGCAGGCCGAGACGCGCCGCCGTTCCCGGCAACAGGGGTCCGGCAATGGAATCGGCCCGGGCCAAAGGCGGCAGCGGCACCGGCGGCGCGATGCCCGGTGCCGTGTAGTCCTCGGCCGTGATCGGGTCCATGACCGCTCGGCCGGTCAGGCGCGCGACCAAGAAGCCCGTTGCATCCACGACGCATGTCGCGCGGCCAATGAGCGACGGCTCTTGCTCGCGCCACCAGTGCAGCTTCGGCAGGGCATGATCGGGACCAAGCGTCTCAGATGACAGGCCATGGGCCGCCATCAGCCGCTGGCGCGTCGCCTCCGCCCTCTGGTCGAGGGAGAACAGGGGTGCCGGCGCCAGCGATCTCAGCGACGCGTTCATCAGGATGGGGCAGGGGCCCAGCGCGCCGACGCCGATGGCGGCGATCCCGGGATGGCCCGCCTGCTCGAGGGCCATGCGCCCGGCGGCGACCGTCTCTTCGTACCATTCTTCGGGATCGCGTTCGGCCGGGCCGCCTTGCCAGGGCTTGCCGGCGACCCGGCCGCGGCCGAGAAGCTCGCCCGACTCGTTCACGACGGCGGCGCGCGCACCGCTCAGACCCAGATCGAGCCCGAGAGCGGCAAGGCTCACAGGCCGGCGTCCTCGCCCTTCAATCGGCCGGCGAGCCAGAGTTCGGCGGGATGCCGGACGTTCTTCGGCCGGAAGGGCAGCGCGACCTTGCGGCCCTCCCCGGCCGAGGCATAACCGGCGAGGAGCACCTCCAGCACGGCGCGGCCATCCTCGCCCGTCGTGATCGGCTGCTCCTTGCCGCGCACGCAGCGGGCGAAATGGGCGAGCTCCTGGGGCAGGCCGTAATTGTAGAGCTCGTCGTAGACCGGATAGCTCCAGCCCTTGGTGCCGGGCGCCTTCTCGCCGGCATAGCCGTAGCCGGTCTCGCTGTAGGTCGGCAGCGCGTTGCCCATGTGCAGATCGCCGAGCGTGAGCCCGCGGGAGCCGTAGACCTCGATCCGGTCGTCCATGCCGCCGACGCGGGTCCAGCTGTTCTCCACCAGCCCGACGGCGCCGTTCTCGAACTCCAGGATGCAGAGGCTGTTGTCCTCGAGGGCGTCTTCCCCCTCGGGCTCCTGGGCGTTCATCTGGCAATAGACGGTGGCGATGGGCGAGCGGCCGAGGAACCAGTAACAGAAGGCGATGCCATGGCAGCCCATGTCCATGAACACGCCGCCGCCGGCCCGGCGCAGATCGCGGAACCAGGCCGCATGGGGCCCCGGATGGCGCTCGCACTGGGTGATCAGGTGGATTCGCCCGAAGGCGCCTTCGTCGGCCATGGTCTTGGCCTTGAGATACTTGGGCGTGAACAGCAGCTCCTCGCCGTAGAGCAGCAGCACGCCCTTGGTCCGGCAGATGTCGATCATCTGATCGGCCTCGTCGAGGGTGAGGCAGAGCGGCTTCTCGCAGATCACATGCTTGCCGGCCTCGGCCGCGTGGCGGACCATCTCGGCATGGAGGTGGTTCGGCGCGGCGATGGTGACCATCTCGATGTCCGGCTCGGCCAGCATTTCCCGGTAGTCGCGATGGGCGCCGGATATGCCATGCCGGTCGGCCAATGCCCGGGCCCGGCCGGGCGTCGGCGACGCGACGGCGACGACCTCGCCCTCCTCGGCCAGGATGCGGCAGGACGCGCAGTGGATGTCGGCCTGGAAGCCGGAGCCGATGACGCCGATCTTGACTTTGTTCATGACACTCCTTGGTTCATGACGCCCCGGGGGATTCATTGTCTGCTTCGGGTGCCGCCGGGCACACGGCCGGCGCGCATGAGAGTGGCGCGGAAGCGATAGCGATCGCCGCGGAAAATGCTGAGGCTGAGCTCGATGGCGCGGCCGCCGAGATCGTAAGTCCTGGCCGTCGCCATCAGCAGCGGCGCGCCTTCCGGCAGCTCCAGATATCTGGCCTGGCGCGCCTCGGCCGCGATCGCCTGCAGGACGTAGTCGGCGCGCGCCGGCACGGCGCCCGCCTTGGCCAAGAGCTCGTAGAGCGAACCGGCGGCGAGATCGGCCTCGGGCATCGCCGGCGCGACGGCGAGCGGCAGGCGGCTCCGCTCGATGGCGACGGGCACGCGATCGAGCAGGCGCAAGCGTTCCAGATCGAAGACCTCGCTTCCAGGCGCGATATGCAGCGCCTCGGCCTCGTCCATCGTCGCCGGCCTCAGCGCGGCGGCGAGAATCCGCGCGCCGGGCCGGAGGCCCCGGCTGCGGGCCATCTCGCTGAAGCTCATGAGGGCGTTGGGTTCGCCCAGCGCCGTCGATGTGACGAACCAGCCGCGGGCACTCTCCGGCTCGATCAAGCCCCGGTCCCTGAGCTCGCTGAGGGCGTGGCGCACGGTGACCCGGCTCACCGCGAAATGGCGGCAGAGCTCCCGCTCGCCCGGCAGTCGCTCGCCCGGCGCCACCTTGCCCTGGGCGATCTCGGCCGCAAGTGCCCGGGCCACAGCCAGATAGCGCGGCTGGGCCTCGGAAAAAGCGATCACATTGCCGGCGGCGGGTTTGGTCATTGGGGTTCAGTTTACCGGCGAGATTTGGCAAAAACAATACCAGATAGATACCAGTTGCGGCCGTTCGACTCGAATGATAGGTAGCGTGCGCCTGGATAGTAAGACCCAGGCACACGCCCTAGCAGAGTTGTGACTAGGTCGTCGTCATATCCCACCCACCTTTCGAGCCGTTCCTAGCGGCTTCCACACTTGGTCAATTCGGCGAAGAGGTCGGGGTCTCACGACCCCGGCTTTCGTCGTTGTGGAGTTTGCGGTAGGGCTAATTCGCCGTCGATTTCGGCTGCGAATTCGCGCGTATTTTGCGGGATAATCCGGCAGGCATTGATATAAAGGGCTGTTTTAGAATAGAATTCGCGGAATTCGCGGAAAAATTCGCGGTCAGCCTCCTAGATCGTGCTTCTTCCGGCCGTGCCGTCGGCTTCCACGCAGCTCTCGGACACGATCTCTAGACACAGATTTTCCGGGAAACATCCCGCGGGCTGATACTAGCGCGTTAGCTTCGGTGTCATCGGCGCCTTGGTACGCCTGCTCATATAGCCGATACCATTGCTCAAGATGCGCTGACGAAACTGGCGGGCCTTTTGGCTCCTCGTCGGCAGGTTCGGGCTCTTCACGGGGCAATTTGTTTTCGGTCAATCTCTGATCATGCGGCGGTAGCAATTCTACCAATCCACTCGAATCAAACCGCACCCCAAAAAGGGCAAGCGGGATATATGTATGCGCATATCCTGACTTTTGGTCTGGTACGTCAATGGTGATATCTGCTGTTTTCCAAAGACTGGAGACTAATATCCCAGATTCGGCGTGCCTCCACGTCCCGTTGGCGATCCGCATGATATTCGCTGTTTTGTTTTGGAATTTGGCAGTCTTCGCCGCTGATTGAACAAGGCCGTGTTGCAGTCGGTTGAAGATTGCTAACTTTGCGTCGGAATCCGACAGGTGATGCAATAGGTGGAGTGCATCTCTCGGCGTCAGCCACTTTGCAAACTCGTCGGCTGTTGGGTCGTCGTCTTCCGCCATCCCCACTCCGGTAGGGCTCCGCAATGGATACGGGGAAGCGCGCCGGAGTGCCGCGCTTATCGGATGGCCGTCCTATCCCCGCACCCAACCATTATCGGGAACGGGCCAACGCGCAAGTAGCAGCAGGTCTATAGTGCCAGCCATGCCCCGCAAGCCGGCCTCCAAGCCCGACAACTCCGAGCAATCAAAGCGCTTCGTCGAGATGGCGCGCGAAATAGGGGCGGATGAGACACGCGAAGGGGCGGAACGTGCACTTAGGCGAGTCCTCCCGCCTGGGCGCCGACAAAAGGCGCCAAAGCCTACTCATGCAGCTTCGTCGCGAGATGGGTCATGAAGGATTTCACAGCCAAGAGAATCTCTTCGGCTCGGTCCTGCGAATAGGTCTTCTCGGGGTGCATGGTGGGATTTCGCCACGCCCGGCGCATCCGGTCGAAATTCGCCGCTGCCTCCGCATAAAATTGTTCATCGACTGACCTCGCTCCCGCTGCTTTAGCGCGGGCGTCAAGCTCCGCCTCGATCTTTCTGAGGTACGCACCCCAATCGTTTTGCTTCGGAACGCCAACAACGATGGCGAGCACGCCCAAGCCTACTTCGACAACTCGCATGAGATGCATGACGCAGGCAGTTCCGCGCTCGACAGCTAAACAGGTGCCTGCCTCGAATATATCGTCGTTAGCTGACGGGAAGGCGTTGAAAACGTCTTCGCCGGTCGTGTCCCAGGTAGTGGTGTAGGAGGCGGCTGACCGGCCCGCTGACGCGACCGCCAAGAGTCTGGCGTTGGCGGGCCGGTCAGTGGCCACCGTGGCGATTCTGGGTAGGGTTGGGTTGCGACACGCAACTCTGACCCGAGGATCACCACGATGACCGATGACAAGATGGCCCTTCGCGCGCTTTTGGAGAAGGGCTGCGATGCGACATTC
>DATNJA010000320.1:0-10549 GCA_035604155.1 Candidatus Udaeobacter sp.
CCGCCACTTCGTCGCTCGTGGTTCCTCCTTGCGCCCCTCGGCCAGGGTCGCGAACCCGGGCAGCGTGGCGAGAAGGAACCATGCGAGCCACACGCTCTCGCCCTTTCCCTCTATGCCAATCCGGTTCATGCCGTCATTCCAATCTCCGCCCCCCATGAACGGCAGGCCGTGGCTGCCGACTAGGAGACTCCCGTCGAGGGCGAGAGCGCAGTGCTCGAACAGGGTGACGGACCCTTCGGCGATCATCGGCTGGAAGTAGGATTCATGCTCGCCGGCTCGAAGCGCCGGCCCATCGAGAAACGGCACCAACTCGTCCAATATGCCGACGTCGCCCGTGACCTCGACATACTGGGCGACCCCATAGGGCAGCCAAATCCGGTCATCGGAGTACCGCGTGCGGACCCCACGGCCGGAATGCGGCAGCCACCAGTGCTGGACGTCGCCTTCTACGAATTGCCGCGCGGCGCACCGCAGGAGATGCTCTCTCACGATTGCCGGCTTCGAAAGGACGAGCGCCATGCCATCCTGCAGCTGGTCCCGGAACCCGTAGGCACCACCCGCCTGGTAGAAGGCCGATCGCGCCCATATGCGGCAGCTGAGGGTCTGATACAGCAGCCAGCGGTTCAGCAGGATATCCATGGAGCGGTCCGGCGTCCTGACCTGGGCTACGCCCAGAAGATCCTCCCAATGCTGCTTTACGGCGCCGAGCACGGCATTGAGATCGGCGGTCCTGTAGCGTTCGATCAGGGAAAGCGCATCGGGCCTGGTTGCCGCATCGCCGAGAAGGAAGACGATTTCCCTTTCCTCTCCCGGTTCGAGCTGGATCGTGGTCTGAAGGGCGGCGCAGGGATCAAGGCCCGCCCCAACGCGGTTGGAGAGGGGGCCCCTGACCGCGAGAGCGGCGGGACGGCCAAGCTCGCCGTTCCGGCCCAGGAACTCGGTCCTGTCGCCGGTCCAGGAATTCTGGCGGCCCGCGAGATCGGCGAAGGCGATACGCGTGCCGAAGTCGTTGCGCCAGGGATTGCGCGCGATCATGGCTCCGGTATCCGGATCCATTTCGGTCATCACATAGGGTGCTGCGGCCGCACGCGAAGGCCCCAGGACCCATTCGACATAGGCCGTGATCGAGAGGCGCCGAATCCTGGCCGAGTTGTTGCGGATCTTCAGTCGCGTGATCTTTATCGAATCGATCAGGGGCACGTATTGCAGCAGCTCCAGCCAGATTCCGTGCGAGCCATGCTCGAACTGGCTGTAGCCTTGACCATGCCGGGCGATATAAAGCGTGCCGGCTTCGCGAATCGGCGATGCCGTGGGGGTCCACAGGTCCCCGCTTTCCTCGTCGCGCAGATAGATCGCCTCTCCCGCCGGGTCGGTGACCGGATCGTTCGACCAGGGGGATAGTTGGTTCTCGCGGCTGTTGGCGGACCAGCTATAGCCGGCGCCTTCCGCGGACGCTTGAAAGCCGAAGGTTGGGTTTGCGATCACGTTGATCCAGGGCGCCGGGGTCGACTGCCCGTCTGCGAGGACCGTCACGTACTCCCGTCCCTCGAGGGCGAATCCGCCAAGGCCGTTGAAGAACTCCAGCTCCGGCCTTGGCGGCGGCGCAGGCTCCTGGCTCCGCGCCCGCATGGGACGTGCCGGCGGCACCGGGATATGTGCGGGTTCTCTCAGCCGCCTGACCTGCTCGGCCAGGCTTCCCCGGCGGCCGCGGAAGACTGCCCGAGCCACGGATTGGAGGACGCCCCTCGTCTCCGCGGAAACCAGGTCGGCTCGCAGATGGAATGCCGCTCCCAACACCGCTGCCCCTTCCGAATGGACGCGCGGCGGATTCATGCGAAGCAGGGTCTCGATGGCGGCCTGCAGGTCCTGATCGTAGGACGGCGGCCTCTCGTTCAAGATGACCAGATCCACCGCCAGCTGCTTCATGCGCCAATACTCCTGGGCGCGCAGCAGCTGGCGAACGGCCTCCAGGTCCTCGGTCGCGTCGATGCGAAGCAAGACGATCGGCCGATCGCCCGATATGCCATGAGCCCAAAGGGCGGACGGTCCGCACTCGTTTCTCGTCAACAGCTCGGATGGCGGGCGCGAGGTCGGGTCGGAGTAGAGCACCCGGTTGGCGATGCGCTGAAAGAGGTGGGCCTCGTCGGTGGAGATGCCGAGATGGCGCAGCTGCACCTGCGCCTGGGTCCAGGACAGGGTCACTGCCCGCTCGAAGGCCGTCGCATCCCGATGCTTGTCGGCGAGGTCAAGCACTTCCGCGCGCGTCGGCGCGATCAGGGTCCAGAACGCGATTCGTACGCTCGAGCGCGGCGGAACGCGCAGGCGCCGGCGAAGACTGAAGATCGGGTCGAGCACGGTGCCCGCCGTATTCGAAAGCGACCGATCACCGGCCAAGGCGATTGGCGCCCGGATTCCCCGGCCGCGGCCGAGGAAGCGGGCCCGGTCGGTTTCGAACTGCAGGTCGCCGGTAGTCTCGCCTTCCACGACGGCGAGCTGCGCTGCCCAGACCTCCGGGTCGTCGGGCGAACGTTGCCGACGGGTGGCAAGCAGGGTACCCAGATCGGCGACGAATTCCGTCTCCACGAAAAGCTTGGAGAAGGCGGGGTGCGACTGGTCCGCCGCGTGAGGCGCCAGCACGATCTCCGCGTAGGACGTGATGTCAAGTTCCCGCGTCCTGCCGCCCAGATTGGTTATCGAGAGACGGCGAACTTCGGCGTCGTCCTCCGGCGACACGGCAACCTCGAGGGTGGTCTTGATGCCCTTGTCGTTCCGGATGAATTCCGCCCGGCCCTCCGAGAACGTCACCTCGTAGCGGTCCGGCTCGGCGCCGCTTGGCTGATAGCCGGCCGACCAGACCTCGCCGCTGCGGGTATCCCGCAGAAAGACGTAAGACCCGTAGGAATCACGGGTAACGTCTTCCCGCCACCGCGTTACATCCAGATCGCGCCAGCGGCTGTATCCGGAACCAGCACTGGTGATCATCACCGCATAGGTGCCGTTTGACATCAGATGCGTGCGCGGCACGGGATCTTGCGCCGACTGGAAGCGGCGCATTATGGGTGGAACGAGCTCGCGGACGTTGGCGGCGGCCGCCACCTCATCGGTTCGCGGACGGGCGACGGCGACGTCTCGCGGTGGTCGTTCCTGCAGCAGAAGCTCTGTGGCCTGGATGATCGGATCGGCGTGAAAGCGCGCGCGCATGATGCCGTCGCGAAGAGCGTTGACGACGGCGATCACGGTCATAGCCTGATGGTGCGCCATATAGGCATGGATAACGGATACGCTCTCGCCCTCGGGCAAGCGTGCCGGCGTATAGTCCAAGGCCTCGTACCAGCCATATTTTCCTCGACCGCCGGCGGCTTCCAGGCGCGCGAGATTCCGTGCCGCGGCCTCGGGGTCGATCATGGCCGCCAAGGCCGTCGCATAAGGGGCGATGACCACGTTCTCGCTCAAGCCTCGCTTCAGACCCAGGCCTGGGACCCCGAAATTGGAATATTGGTAGGTCAGGTCCATATCCCGGACGTTGTAGGCGGACTCTGACACGCCCCAGGGCACGCCAAGCGAGGCGCCATATTTGATCTGCCGCCGGACAACAAATTGCGCCGTCTGCTCGAGCAAGCTGCCGGCAGGCGCGCGCATCACGAGCGAGGGCATCAGATATTCGAACATAGAGCCCGACCAGGACACCAAGGCGGAGCCGCGGTCGACGGGCGTGACGGCTCGCCCGAGGCGAAACCAGTGCCGGGCCGGGATATCTCCCTTGGCAATCGCGACAAAGCTCGCAAGACGGGCTTCGGAAGCGAGCAGGTCGTAACAGCTTGGGTCCAGAGTCCCGTCGGCGACCCGATATCCGATCGACAGGAGCTGACGCTCGGGGTTCAAGAGGAAGCCGAATTCCATGGACGCGACCATGGCCTCGGCAAGTTCCGCGAGCGCGGCAAGGCGGCGATCGAGGGATTCTCGGGTGCCCGATGGCGCCGCGGCGTCGCGCTGGTGGCTAAGGACGGTCGCCTGAATGGCTTCGGCCCAGCTCGCCACATCGGCGCCGGTCGCTTCCTTCTGGCTTGTGGCAAAGCGTCGAGCCGCTCCGGCGACGCGCTCGCCGTCCGTCGCTAGCCGTGCGATCTGCTCGACGATGTCGCCAGGGTCGCGCGAAATTCGCTCCAGCGAACCTGCGAGGACGTCAAGCGCCGCATCCAGCTCGCTGCGCTCGGGAGTCCGCAAGCCGGCTCTGTCCGAGAGGTCGTGCAGCGAATCCCGGGTGAGTTGGAGGGCGTCCCGGATGCCGGCGATCCATTCCGGATGCGCTGCGCGCTGGCCGACAATCTCTCGACAGGCCTGGGCGAGGGCAATCAGGTGCCCGGCGAGATTGCCGCTGTCCACCGATGAGATGTATCTAGGGTCCAGCGGGCGCAGCTCGCGGGTGTCATACCAATTGAAGAAGTGCCCGCGAAAGCGCTCGAGCGCGCTCATTGACCCGAGAGTTTGCTCCAGGCGTTCCACGCTATCGAAGGTTCCCAGCCAGCCGAAGTCGCGGGCGGCGATCACGGAAAGAAGATAAAGCCCCAGATTGGTGGGCGAAGTCCGGTGCGCGATGACCGGCTTTGGCTCCTCCTGGAAGTTGTCGGGAGGCAGCATGTGATCTTCCGCCGTCACGAAGGTCTCGAAGAACCGCCAGGTGCGGCGCGCGGCCAGGCGCAGGAATTGGGAGTCGGGCGCGGAAACGGGCTTGTGGACCGCAACCTTCGGGGAAAGGCTGGTCCAGCGCGCCACGGCGGGCGAAGCGGCCCATAGCGCCACGAACGGCAGCGGGAACGCCCAGGAGCCGCGCCCGACCCAACCGATTAAGGCGACCGCGCCTATCGCGAGAATGACGGCGCTGGCCATCTGTCGATAGAAGCCGAGGAGATCGAGACGGGGGCTGACCTTGGCCTGCGCGGCGGTCACCCATTCGAGCAGCCGGCGATGCGATACGCTGAGCCGGAACAGCGTCCGCAGAATGGCGTCGGTCATCAACCAGGCCTGATGCGCCAGGAAAGTGGTCAGCAAGGCGATCTGCCACAGGGCGTGGCCGAGATCGGTGCCAAGCGCGCGCAAATGGGACCGTTTCGATATGCCAAGACGCCGAGGCAGGATGCCTCCGACGACGGGCAGAAGGGGCGGGACGGCGATGGTTGCCAGGATGAATGCGGTCCAGTACCCGCCGGCGGCGAAAGGCAAGGTCCATCCGCCGACCAGGGCCAGGAATGCTGCCGGCGCCGAGAGGCTCCGGCGCAGATTGTCGATCATCTTCCAGCGCCCGATAAGCGGGATCGAAAGCCGGGCCCGGTTCGATTTCGATGTCCTTTCGAGGCCGAGGATCCAGGGGAGCAGCTGCCAATCGCCCCGGGCCCAGCGATGCTGGCGCGCCGCGGCCACGTCGTAGCGCGATGGATACTCCTCGACGACCTCGATATCCGAGACGAGGCCTGCCCGCGCGAAAATTCCCTCCAGCAGGTCGTGGCTGAGGACGCTGTTCTCGCGAATCCGACCTTCGAGCGCGGCCTCGAATACGTCCACATCATAGATCCCCTTGCCGGAATAGGAGCCCTCGCCGAACAGGTCCTGGTACAGATCGGATGCGGCGAAGGCGTAGGGGTCGATGCCGCCCGGGCTTGAGAAGACGCGCTGGAACAGCGATCCCTCGCGTCCCATGGGCAGCGAGGGCGTCACCCGCGGCTGAAGTACCGCGTGGCCCTCGATCACCCGGCTGCTGCTGGGGTCGAGGCTTGGGCGATTGAGCGGATGGGCCATCTTGCCCACAAGCCGCTTTGCGGCGCCCCGGGGAAGCCGCGTGTCGCTATCGAGGGTAATGACATATCGTACGCCGGCGGGCGCAACCGGCGGACGACCCTTGACCGGCATGAAGGTCGTATCGCTCGCACCCCGCAGCAGCCGATTGAGCTCGTGCAGCTTTCCCCGCTTGCGCTCCCAGCCCATCCAGGCTCCCTGGGTCTCGTTCCAGACTCGGCGACGATGGAGGAGCAGGAAGCGCTCGCCCTCGCCTGCGGATCCGTAGCGGCCGTTCAGCCGCGCCATTCCCTCGGCGGCGGCTTCGAGAAGCGCGTCATCGTCGGGCGCAGTCTCTTCGGCGGCGTCCGTAAAGTCGGAAAGAAGCGCGAAGCGCAAGTCGCCATCGGGACTCGCCAGGTGATGAACCTCGAGCCGCTCGATCTGCTCTTCGATCGCCGCTCGTGTGGTCAGCAGCGTGGGCACGACGACGATCGTGCGCAGGTTCGATGGCACGCCCTCACGGAGTTCCAGAGCAGGTAGGATCATGGCCCTGAACCGGTCCAACGCGCCGCGGTTCACCAATGCCATGGCCGCGTCCGATGCCGGAAACATGGCCAGAAGCCCAAGCATTGCGATGGTCCATCTTGCACCGGGCTCGGCGCCCCAGACCACTCCAAGGGTGAGGATAATCGCTCCGATGATTCCGATGATCCCGAGATAGCCTGAAATGCCCACGGCGGTGTTGCCGCGGGCCAGCCAGGCTGCCATCGGTGCGCGGTATCCGCATTGCTTCTCGAACGACCGGCGCCCGCGACCGATGAGGTAGTGCCCAGGATCCTGCTCCCGGGCCGCGGTCGTCTCGTCGCTGATTCCCGGTCGATCGCCGGCCGCAGTTGCAGCAAGCAGGGCGCGCCGCGCGATATCGAGTTCCGGCAGCCGCGAGCCTCGCGCGATTTCCTCTATGGCGCGGCGATAGAGGTCGCGTGTCGGAAAGTCCATCTCTGCGAAGGCGCTGCCGGCGCGGAACATCGAATCGACGAGGCTCATGCTCTCGAACAGTTCCGTCCAGTCGACGGCGGAAATCAGCCGCATGCTCGTTATGACGTTGCGGACGGTCACGTTCGACGAACCGAGCCTCTGATGTTCTTCGCGGACGATGTCTTCGGCGGTGGTCCCCTGGCTTCTCAGGCGGTCGTCCAGCCAATGCAGTGCGGGTGTCGCCTTTGGGTCCTGGTCCCGAAGGCGCTGAACCAGTTGAACGGCGAATGCTGCCGACAGGGGCTGCCGCTCGAGGGTGCTCAGGGCAAGGAGGGCCGGTTCCGGTTCATGGCCGGCTGCGCCCAGGAGACGATCGGCCAGGTCGTCGGCACTTCGACGGGCCAGGCGACCGGCGACGAGTTGCTCGGCCAGGCGCCTCAGGTTCTCAACGAGCAGGACCCGAAGGGTGATCGCGATCGCCCACAGTTCTCCGATGGTGAGCGGCTCCACCCGCTGATAGGCCTGCACGAACCGGCACAACAGAGCCGCATCGAACCGGCTGTCGGTGTGGGCGACGAAGGCCCAGGCTAGACCGAAGACGCGTGGATAGCCCGCCAATGGGCCGTCTGCGAGCTTCGGCAGCTTGTTGTAGAAACCTGCGGGCAGATCGTCCCTGATCTCGCGGATCTGATCTTCGACGACGAAGAAATTGTCCACCAGCCACTCTGCCGCGGGCGTGATCGGATCGTCTTCACGCGTCGCCCTGGCGATGGCGCGATAGGCGCTCCGCAGAACCCGGTCGTTGTCGCGAAGCCGGGGCGCGAGCGATCGGCCGGCCGAGTATTTGGGCAGGATCGTTTGCGCGGCCGCGAGGCTTTCCGCGTGCTGCTCGAGGCGCTCGACACTGAAGAGCTCGGCGCGGATCGGGCTCTTGGGCTCCTGAGTGGAGACCGTGCGCCAGGTGTTCGGGCCGTAGGGCGATGCCAGATTCAACGTCGGCCGCGGTGGGTTGGCCGTGACGGGCCTGCTATCCCATGTCTCATTTCATGTCCGGCGGGCGAGCCACATCGGCTCTGCTGCGGAATCCTTCAGTGCCAGGATGCACGGCTGAAGACGGCCGAAAAGGTCCAGGATGGGGCCCATCGGAGGCTCTGTGCTTTTGGTCCGCTTGCGCGCCGCCATGGCGATCCGATCGCGCTCGAACCAGATATCTGCCGCAAGCTGGCCCACATACCAGTTCCACTGGATCCGGCCGGCGTCGCTGGCCGTGAATCGGGGTCGCTCGTCTTGGATGGCGGCTTTGGCCGCCTGAACGCGCGTGTCGAGATCGCCTGGTCCGTGGGCGATCTCCTTCAGCCGAGTCAGAAGCAGATCGTTCCTGGTCATGATCGTTCTCCTTGCTGTTCGTGTTGGCGACCGTCGCCGCACGGACCAGACGCGCGTCGCTAACTCTTTCAGCAAACAAGTCCGCCCGGCCATCGCGGATCGTGCTGGGTCGGCCGGTGCGGATAGGGATTGAGACGGGCGTCGCAGAATTCGCAGAGTCCGATCTGCAAGAATGCCTCGCGTTGATCCAGCCCGATCAAGATCCAGCAAGCATCGCAGCGCATTCCCTCGCTTTCGGCCTTCCGGTCCGAACTCGCTTCCGTCAATGCAGCGCTCCCCAGCCTTAGCTCGACCATCGCCGGCCGCCTTTCTTGTGATTTATCAATTCGTTACGCTACCAACCCTCGCCCGGAGGCCCGGCTCTGGGCTGAGCCGCATCATCGATCCGGCCTGTTCGGCGAGCGCTTGCTACCTGACAGCCGCGTCGATCGTCAGCGCCGCCTCGAAAACTGCCGGGTCGAGCGTCACCTCGAACCTCGTCGCCGACCCGCCAGCCTTCTGCGGCAGACGTATCGAGGTATGAACGCGGCGCCATGCCGGAAAGGACAGCGCCTGCAGCAGTTCCTCCTCCGTATCGACTGTGTAGCTGCCGGCAGGTTGCCAGCCGTCGAGGCCGTCAATCGCGAATGGGCGCTTGAATGTGACGGTTCTCGTCGTCGTACGGCACAGCATGGGCTCGTTTCCTGGAGCGCTTACGAGGCAGGACCATCTCCCCCACGACATCCGGCGCTCAAAGCGGTTTCGGGCAGGCGACCTTGGACATGTGGGTTGCAAGAGCCCACTTTACGAGCGCTTTTCACCGAATTCCCCGCATTCGGCAGTCGGATCCGCCCGAAAGCATCTATACGGATCATTCAGTCGGCGATCTGCCACCGCAGGAGTGAGCGATGAGAGGACTGATGGCTAAGCGCCTAGCGCTGGCTATGATGGCCCATGCCGATACCTTGAGGGCAAGTAGCCGCGACACGCCCTTCATTCAATCGCATCGGGTGGAATTGGCCCGCGCTGTTGTTGCCGAGATCGCTTCGCTGCTGATGTGGCGAGAAGTGCTGGCTGAGTATCTCGATACCGCTCTCCGAACACGATGCACTGAGGCTTCAACCGCCACGACGACGGCGCCAATCTGTTTGATGTCGCGCCGCATTCGCAGTCGATGGAAATGGTTAACGAATAATTAATTGACTCGAGCTGCCTTCGGTCTAAGGTCGCTCGCCCAGACCCAAACGGCGGCGGCACTCCATTGAAACAGATACAAGAGCCGACATCTTCTGATTGCAAGCGTTGGCGCAAGGCATTGCGCGCTCGCGGCGCAGATCGTTTGCACGTAGCAATGGCGGGGCGCAGTGTCGGCCCGGATGCCGAAGCGCCCGTGTTCGGCGTTGTTGATGCAGCCCCGCACCCGACCCGGGCATTCGTCGAGGCATGGCTTGCCGCGAATCAAAGAAGGGTGGGAACCCCTGCCATGGCCGTGCACCTCGTAGCCGGCTTCAGCGCAGTGGCAGCGCTCGGCAGCGTTATCGAGAAGAATTGGGGCACGATTTCACACCTTGTCGGATGGTCCTAGACAGGGACCGGAGCGGCGCCCTCTGGCCGCACCTGTCAGCAGCCAGTGACAGTCGACCCCCACATCTGCAGGGCCATCGGGGAGCCGAGGCGGGGATCGAACCCATAGCCTCCTGAGCAAAAGTCAGCGCATCTCAGCCAAGTTGGCCGGGCCCATTTGTCTGTGCGCGGGGACGAACCAGCTCGAGCCTGAAGAAAGCCGGAAGCCCGGCTCACCAGCGATTGGCGGGAAGGATGACCATCTGGGCCATCTGAACATGGGCCGGCTGATCGAGGCGAAGAGAACGGCCCGCGCGATGTCGGCGGGCTCGAGAGCCATCTTGAAGCGCTCGAAATACTCCTGCTCCAACTTGCGGTCGCCCCTATGGCGCTTCAGCACGATGTTCGTCCGGGTGAGTCCGGGCAAGACCTCCATCACACGGATGGCGGTCTCGGCGAGGTCGGCCCTGAGGATGTCGGTGAAGGCCCTGACACCCGCCTTGCTCGCCGTATAGGCCGCCATGTCCGGGACCAGGCGGATGGCACTGATGGAGCTCATGTTGACGATATCGCCGGCATTGCGCTTGACCATGCCGGGCAGGAGGCTGCGGGTCACGCGCATCATACCGGTTAGGTTGGTATCTATGATGCTGGACCAGTCGTCGGCCCGACCGAGGTCGAAGCGCGTGCGGCCGCCGATGTCGTGGCCAGCGTTGTTGACCAGGATGTCGATGGGCCTGAAGGCCTCGGGAATCGAATGGGGAAGGCGATCGACGGCCGCGTCGTCGGTGATGTCGAGCCGCAGCGCAAAGGCTCCATCGCCCAGACGCTCTGCCAGGCGTGCCGCCGCTTCGCCGTCGAGATCGGCGAT
>DATNJA010000321.1:0-23017 GCA_035604155.1 Candidatus Udaeobacter sp.
CTCACGCTGGAGCGCCTGACGGGCATTCCCATGGACGACCGCGACGCCATGCTGGCCGCCGGTCTCGACATCGAGCTGGTGCTGTCCCGCGCCGCCGCGATCTTCTTCAAGCAGGCATTTCGCGACGGGTTCTTTCACGGCGACCAGCATCCCGGCAACATGTTCGTCGACGCCGAGGGCAATATCGGGGCCGTCGATTTCGGCATCATGGGACGGCTCGACCGGCGCACGCGCTTCTTCCTCGCCGATCTTCTGCTCGCCTTCCTCGAGCGCGACTATCGCCGCGCGGCCGAGGTGCAGTTCGCTGCCGGCTTCGTTCCGCCCGACCAGTCGCTGGACGAATACACCCAGGCCTGCCGATCCATCGGCGAACCGATCTTCGGCCGCCCGCTGGCCGAGATCTCGTTCGCCAGCGTGCTGGGGCAGCTCTTGCGTCTTTCCGAGGCCTTCGAGATGGAGGCTCAGCCCCAGCTCCTGCTCCTGCAGAAGAACATGCTGATGGCCGAGGGCGTCAGCCGGCACCTCGATCCCGGCCTCAACATCTGGACTCTCGCTCAGCCTCTCATCGAGGACTGGATGCGCGAGAACCGCGGGCCCGAGGCCAGGATCGCCGAGGCCGTGGGCGATCTCGCCCGCATCGCCGGACGCCTGCCCGAGTTCGTCGCCAATCTGGAAGCCGCCGCCGGCACGCTCGCCCGCGGCGGCGTCCGCCTCGATTCCAAGGCGCTGGATGCGCTGGCGCGGCGACAGAACGGACGGCGGGGCTGGCTCGTCTGGGCGGCCATCGCGCTCCTCGCGCTGGCGCTGCTGTTCCGGCATTAGGCGGAATTCATGTCCCTGAAGCGGACCGCGATCACCAGCGCCTTCTGGGCCGTGGGCGAGAGCTGGGCGCTCCGGGCCATCTCGGCGGCGGTGTTCCTGATCCTCGCCCGCCTGGTGGACCCGGCGGCCTTCGGCCTGGTGGCGCTCGCCCAGGTCTATGTGATGACGGTGCAGACTCTCTCGGACCAGGGCCTGGCGACGGCGCTCCAGCAGCGCGAGGCGATCGAGCCCGAGCACAAGGACTCCGCCTTCTGGGCCAACCTCGTCGTCGGTGCGCTGCTGGCGCTGGCTACTCTCGCCATAGCCGAGCCTCTCGCCCGGCTCTACGGCGAGCCGCGGCTGGCACCGGTGCTGCGCTGGTTCGGGCTGACGCCCTTTCTCGCCGGCTTCAGCATCGTCCAGCAGGCGCTGATGCGCCGGGCCATGCGATGGCGCGAGCTCGCCATGCGCCAGGTGATCGGCTCCTTTATTGGTGGAGCAGTCGGCCTTGCCATGGCCTTCGGCGGGATGGGCGTCTGGGCGCTGGTCGGCCAGGCGCTTTCGACCCAGGTCATCTCCAATATCGTGCTCTGGTCCATTGCCGATTGGCGCCCGCGCTTCGCCTTTTCCTGGCGCCATTTCCGAGACCTCTTCGGCTTCGGCCTCAATGTGCTCGCGACCAATATCATCCGGGTCATCGGATTCCAGGCGGATCGCCTGATCATGGGCTATTTCCTGGGCGCGGCCGACCTCGGCTACTACAGCGTCGCCCAGCGCGTGGTCGGCATCGTCACCGACTTCGTCGCCGGCAGCACCGAGCGCATCGTGGTACCCCTCTTCGCGCGCATCCAGGACGACCGGGAGCGGGTCAACCGCGGCCTGATGACGGCCCAGGAAAACCTGAGCCTGATCGTCATCCCGGCCTTCGTCGGCGTGGCCGCCGTGGCCCCAGCCCTGATCCGGGCCGGCGTCGGTCCCCAATGGGACCCGAGCGTCCTGCCGACGCGGATCCTGGCCTTCTATGGCCTGGGATTTTGCCTCGCCTTCTTTTTCGGCCATGTGCTGACGGCGCTGGGCCGCCCGAGCCTGCGCCTCGTCGTGGTGACCTGCCAGGCACTGTCGCTGGCGGTTCTCGTCCTGGCCGGCGTGCGCTTCGGGATCGCCGGCGTGGCGGGTGCGGTCGCCGTCAACCAGCTGCTCTTTTACATGGTGGAGCTTCTGGTCCTGAAAGGCGTGGCGCGCTTCCCTCTGGGCGCCTATCTGGCGCGAGCCTGGCCCCCGGCCCTGGCCGCGGCCCTCATGGCAGGCGCGGTCCTGTTGCTGGAGCAGGCCATGGCCGGCGAGCGGGCGCTCATTCGCCTTCCCGCCGCGGTCGGGCTCGGCGTTCTGGTCTATGGCGGAGCGCTCCTGGTCATTTCCCGCCACCGGCTTCTGGGGCTTGTCGAGCTTCTGCGCCGGCTCCGGCGGTGAGCTTGCGGGGCGGGGGTCTAATCCTTACCTTCAAGGGCAGCAGAAAGGATCCGCCATGCTGGCTGGCAAGCGCCTGCTGCTCGTGATCTCCGGCGGTATCGCCGCCTATAAGAGCCTGGAATTGATCCGGCGCCTCAGGGAACGTGGCGTCAACCTGCGCACGATTCTGACCGCGGGCGGGGCCCAGTTCGTGACGCCGCTTTCGGTCGCCGCTTTGAGCGAGGGCAAGGTCTACCAGGAACTGTTCTCCCTGACGGACGAGAGCGAGATGGGCCATATCCGGCTCTCCCGGGAAGCCGATCTGATCGTGATCGCGCCGGCGAGCGCCGATCTGCTGGCCAAGATGGCCCAGGGCTTCGCCGACGACCTCGCCACCACGACCCTGCTCGCCGCCGATAAGCCGGTCCTGGCTGCGCCGGCCATGAACATGATGATGTGGGCCCATCCGGCGACCGAGGCCAATATCGCGGTTCTCAAGTCCCGAGGCGTCAGGATGGTGGGACCGGAGGCGGGGGATCTCGCCTGCGGCGAAGTGGGATCGGGGCGCATGGCGGAGCCCGCCCAGATCCTGGCCGCCGTCGAAAGCTATTTCGGCGCCGAGGCGCCCTTGAGCGGGCGACGCGCCCTTGTCACCAGCGGTCCGACCTTCGAGGCCATCGATCCCGTACGCTTCATCGCCAACCGCTCGTCGGGCAAGCAGGGCCATGCCATCGCCGCGGCGCTTGCCAGGCGCGGAGCGGCGACGGTGCTGGTGAGCGGTCCGACCGCCGAGCCCGATCCCGCCGGCGTCGAGGTCCGGCGCATCGAAAGCGCGGAGGAGATGCTGGCCGCCTGCCGCCAGGCCCTGCCGGCCGATATTGCCGTCTGCGCCGCTGCCGTCGCCGACTGGCGGCCGGCCAAGCCAGCGGCCCAGAAACTGAAGAAGACGGACCAGGAGCCCGCACCAATCAGGCTTCAACGCAATCCGGATATCCTGGCGACGCTCGCCGCCGCCGGCAACGAAAGGCCGCGTCTGGTCGTCGGCTTCGCGGCCGAGACCGAGAACCTGATCGCCAACGCCCGCAAGAAACTCAACGCCAAGGGCTGCGATCTCATTGTCGCCAACGACGTATCGGCCGAGAGCGGCACCTTCGGCGGCGATGAGAACACGGTCCATCTGGTGAGTCGGACCGGCGTGGACAGCTGGCCCAGGCTTTCCAAGCAGGAGGTGGCGGAGCGGCTGACCGACGCCATCGTTCAGCACCTCTCCGCCCAGGCGTGAGCCCGCTGTCGGTTCCGCTCCAGCGCCTGCCCCATGGGCGGGAGCTGCCCCTGCCGGCCTATGCGACCGACCACGCGGCCGGGCTTGATCTGCTGGCGGCTGTTGCGGACCGGCTGGAGATCGCGCCAGGCGGGCGGATGCTGGTGCCTACGGGAATCGCGATCTCGCTGCCCGCGGGCTATGAGGCGCAAATCCGGCCTCGCTCGGGCCTCGCCCTCAAGCACGGCGTGACCGTACTCAACAGCCCGGGCACCGTCGATGCCGACTATCGCGGCGAGATCGGCGTCATCCTGATCAATCACGGCGAAGCGCCTTTCATCGTCGAACGGGGCGACCGCATCGCTCAGCTCATTGTCGCCCCGGTCTCGCGGCTCGCCTGGCAGGAGGTAGCGGAGCTGCCGGCGAGCGCACGCGGCACCGGCGGCTTCGGCTCGACCGGTGCCAAGGTAGTCCGATGACCGGTCTCAGCGATGCCCAGCTCGAGCGCTATGCCCGCCATGTCATCCTCGAGGAAGTGGGCGAGGAGGGCCAGGCGCGGCTCCTTGGAGCCCGTGTGCTGGTGGTAGGCGCGGGCGGCCTCGGTTCGCCGCTGCTGCTCTATCTCGCCGCCGCCGGCGTCGGGCGCATCGGCATCATCGACGACGATAAGGTGGAACTATCGAACCTCCAGCGTCAGGTGATCCACGGCACGCGGAATCTCGGTCAGACCAAGGTTGCGAGCGCGGCCGAAGCGATCGCCGGCATCAATCCGGAGGTCGCGGTCGAGACCTGGACGGCGCGGCTCTCCGCCGGCAATGCCATGGACATCCTGTCGCGCTACGACCTCGTCGCCGACGGGAGCGACAATTTTCCCACGCGCTATCTCTTGAACGACGCCTGTTACTTGACGGGGCGGCCCCTGGTCTCCGCCGCCGTGGTGCGATTCGATGCCCAGCTCTCCACCTTCAAGGCCCATCTGGGCCCGCCCCATCCCTGCTATCGCTGCATCTTCCCGGAATCCCCGCCCGAGGGCCTGGTGCCGCGCTGCGAAGAAGCCGGCATTTTCGGCGCGCTCGCCGGCAGCGTCGGCGCGCTTCAGGCGACCGAGGTGCTGAAGGAGCTATTGGGTCTGGGCGAAAGCCTCTCGGGCCGGCTCATCGTCTACGACGGGCTCGCTTCCGAGTTCCGCACCATCCGCTTCCAGCGCGATCCCGCCTGCCGGCTTTGCGGCTCCGGGGCGGAGATCCATGACCTGTCGGGGCACGCGGCTTAGCACCGCTTGTGATCAGGGCTTCCGGTAGCTCACGCGCCAGATGATGCCGCTCACGTCGTCGGCCATCAGCAGGCTTCCGTCCTTGGCGACGGCGAGGCCCACGGGCCTGCCCCAGACATCGGCCGGAGATTCGCCGCCCGACCAGAATCCGGTGAGGAAGTTCTCGTAGTAGCCGACGGGGCGCCCGTTCTTGAACGGCACCCGCACGATCTTATAGCCGGTCGGCTGCTCGGCGTTCCAGGAGCCGTGCAGGCTGACGAAAGCATCGCCCCGGTATTCGGCCGGGAACATAGCGCCTTGGTAGAACACGAGGCCGAGCGGCGCCGAGTGGGACTGGATCAGGAGATCGGGAACGATGGTCCTCGCCACCATGTCCGGGCGCTGAGGCATGTCGGGCTGGGCATGCTGGCCGATATAGGCATAGGGCCAGCCGTAGAAGCCGCCTTCCTGGAGCCGGGTCAGAAAATCTGGCACGAGGCCCTCGCCCATCCCGTCGCGCTCGTTCACCACCACATAGAGGTCGTTGGTCCCGGGATAGAAGGCGATGCCGACGGCGTTGCGCAGGCCCGAGGCGTAGGTCCGCTGGTCGCGGCCGTCCTCGGCAAAACTCTGGACCGTGGCGCGGGGCGAGGGATCGTCCGCGATGTTGTCGGCCGAACCCACGTCGACGAAGAAGCGCGTGCCGTCGGGGGCAAAGACGATGTTGCGGGTCCAGTGACCCTTGGCCGAGCCGAAGACGCCACGGGCGGTGACCGGCTCCGCCTTGCCCGCGGGCTGGCTGTCGCCGGCATGCCAGGGCAATCGCCAAACCCGGTCCACGTCGGCGACGTAAAGGTAGCCGTCGTGAACGGCCAGGCCATGGGGCCGATGGAAGCCCCGGGCAAAAACCGTGGCGAGGTCGGCCTTGCCCGCGCCGGCGGTATCGCGCAGCAGCATCACCTCGCCGGAATCGGGCAGCGCCAGGAACACGTCGCCATTGGGCGCCACAGTGAGCCAGCGGGGATAGTCGAAGGGCCCGGCGAACTTGTTGACCGTAAATCCGGCCGGCAGCTTGAAGGGCGGCGGATTGGGTACCGCCATCACGTTCGGGCTGTTGGCGACGCTTTGTTCGGGTGCCGGCGCCGGCAGCTTGTCGGGATCGAACCGAAAGCGCTGGCCGAGGGCCTGGTCGTTCATCTCCGCCACGGCCGGCGCGGCCAGGAGGACCATGGCCAGCAGCGACAGAAACAAGGCGCGCAGGGACAGCATCCCTATTTGCGCGCGAGCGCGGCGACGCCTGGGAGGGTCTTGCCCTCGAGCCATTCGAGAAAGGCACCGCCCGCTGTCGAAACATAGGAGAAGCGATCGGCGACGCCGGCCTGGATCAGCGCCGCGACCGTGTCCCCGCCGCCGGCGACTGAAAGCAGTCGGCCGGCCGTCGTAAGCTCGGCTGCTTTCCGGGCGACTGCCACCGTGCCGGCCTCGAAAGGCGGCGTCTCGAATGCGCCGAGCGGCCCGTTCCACACCAGGGTCCGGCAGCCCGCAAGGCGCCGTTCGAGGTCGGCGACCGTCGCCGGACCCACGTCGAGGATCATGCGGTCGGCGGGAACCGCGTCGATGGCCACGGTTCTCGCTTCCACCCCTGGCTTCAGTTCCGCCGCCACGACCGCATCCAGGGGAAGGACGATATCGACTTTGCCCGCCCACGCCTTGTCCAGGATGTCGCGCGCCGTGCCGGCCATGTCGCGCTCGGCGAGCGATTTGCCGATGGACTTGCCCTGGGCATGGAGGAAGGTATTGGCCATGCCGCCGCCGATCGCCAGCAGATCGACCTTGGCCAGGAGGTTTCCCAAGAGGGCGAGCTTGGTCGAAACCTTGGCGCCCCCGACGATGGCGGCGAGCGGTCGCTGCGGGTGGGCAAGCGCCCGCTCCAGGTGGTCCAGCTCGGCCTCCATCAGCCGTCCCGGGGCCGAGGGCAGCAGCCGGGCGATGGCCTCGGTCGAGGCATGGGCCCTGTGCGCGCAGGAGAAGGCGTCGTCGACGTAGAGATCGCCCAGTGCGGCGAGTTCGCCGGCGAAGCCAGGATCGTTCTTCTCCTCCCCGGCATGGAAACGGAGATTCTCGAGCAGCAGCACCTCGCCGTTGCCAAGCTTGGCAACGGCCTTGCGGGCAAGCTCGCCGACGCAGTCATCGGCAAAGGCGACCGGCAGCCCCCCCAGGGCTTCCGAGAGGACCGGGGCGATGGGCCGGAGCGACATCTCCGGCACGGTCTTTCCTTCCGGCCGTCCGAAATGGGAAACCACGACGACCTTGGCGCCGCGCCGGACGAGCTCGGCGATGGTTGCCGCCGCTCGCTCGATGCGGGTGCGGTCGGTGACCTTGCCCTTCTTCATGGGCACGTTGAAGTCGGCGCGCAGCACCACGCGCTTTCCCGCCACGTCCAGATCGTCGATGGTCCGGTAGGCGCTCATGTGCCGCGACTATCGGGGAGCAGGTGCGGCTTGGCAACGGTCATGGCGCCGCGGCTCATGGTCGCGGGCGCTGACAATTGTCGGCGAATCTTCCTGTCGAAGCCGTAACATGGCGCTTCGGGCCTGCCGGGGTTCCGCCCCGGCTCAACCACGCATCGCATTTCGCCGCCGGCCGGCCTATGTTTGGCGCCGCGAACAGAGCGGCGGAGCAATGGCCGATGCGCGAGGCGGCGGATAAAGGGACCCAGGACTACGCCTGGCTCAAATCCTATCCGAAGGACGTCGACTGGGGCGCACCCATCGGCGTCAAGCCGCTCTATGCCCTCATGGACGACGCGGTCGCTCGTTTCGCCAAACGGCCCTGCATCGATTTTCTCGGCAAGCGCTACGATTACGCCGAGGTGGGGCAGCTGGTGAACCGCGCCGCCAAGGGCCTGAAAGCGCTCGGCGTGCGGCCGGGGATCAAGGTCGGGCTCTGCCTGCCCAACACGCCCTATTCCATCATCTGTTATCACGCCGCGCTCAAGGCGGGGGGCACGATCGTCAATTTCAACCCCCTCTATGCCGAGCGGGAGCTTGCCCATCAGATCGAGGATTCCGACACCGACATCATGGTCATCCTCGATGCCGCCCAGCTCTACGACAAACTCGCCGCCGTCATGGCCGGAAGCCGTCTGAAGCATATCGTCGTATGCCGCCTGGCCGAGGCGCTGCCTTTCCCGCGCAACTGGCTCTACCCCTGGGTCATGCGCCATGAGGTGGCCCAGGTTCCGGCCGACGCGGTTCACGTGCCCTTCGACCGGCTGATCGCCAACGATGGCACGATCGCGGCCGAACCCACCGATCCCCTCAGATCCATCGCGCTGCTGCAGTATACCGGCGGCACCACCGGTGTGCCCAAGGCGGCGATGCTGACCCATGCCAATCTCTACGCCAATGCCGAGCAATGCGCCCGCTGGTTCGCCCATGCCGGCGAGGGCCCCAGGATCACCCTCGGCGTGCTGCCGCTGTTCCATGTCTTCGCCATGACCGTGGTGATGAACTGGGCCCTCCATGAAGGGGCCGAGATGGTCCTGCTTCCGCGCTTCGAGCTGGACGAACTCCTGATGACCATCCAGCGCTGCCGGCCTACCGCCATGCCGGGCGTACCGACGATCTTCAATGCTGTCCTCAATGCGCCCGACCTAGGGAAATACGACCTCAGCTCGCTGCAATACTGCATCTCCGGTGGTGCGCCGCTGTCCCACGAACTCGCCCGCGCCTTCGTCGAGAAGACCGGCGTGCGTTTGGTCGAGGGTTACGGCCTCAGCGAATGCTCTCCCGTGGTCTGTACCAATCCGGCCTTGGGCGAGGACAGGCCCGGCTCCGTCGGCCTGCCCTATCCCGGCACGGTGGTGGAGATCCTATCCGTGGATCCGCCGCGCCGCGTCTTGCCGCCGGGCGAGACGGGCGAGATCTGCATCACCGGCCCTCAGGTGATGGCGGGATACTGGAAGCGCCCCGACGAGACGGCCAAGGTGCTCGTCGACGGACGCCTGGCGACGGGGGATGTCGGCCATTTGGACGCCGATGGCTATGTCTTTCTGACCGACCGTCTCAAGGACATGATCATCGCCGGCGGGTTCAAGATCTACCCGCGCAACATCGAGGAGGCGATCATGCTCCATCCGGCGATTCTGGAATGCGCCGTGATCGGGGTCGCCGACGCCTATCGTGGCCAGACGGTGAAATGCTACGTAGTCCTGAAGCCCGGCCATGAGCTTGGCGCCGAAGGGCTGGAGCGTTTCCTCGCCGACAAGCTCTCCCCCATCGAGCGGCCGAAGCAGGTGGTGTTCCGCGATCAGCTGCCCAAGACGGCCGTCGGCAAGATCGACAAGAAACAGCTCCAGCAGGAGGACGCCTCGTCATGAGGAACGCCGTCATCGCCGGCTATGTGCGTTCGCCCTTTCATTTCGCGGGCAAGGGCGCCTTCGCCAGGGTCAGGCCCGACGATCTCCTGGCTCAGGTCGTCCAGGGCCTGCTGGCGAAGACAGGCGTCCCCGGCGCCGACATCGAGGATCTGATGGTCGGCTGCGCCATGCCCGAGGGCGAACAGGGGCTGAACATCGCGCGGCTCGCGGGGCTTCTCGCGGGCTTGCCCGAGAGCGTGGCCGGGACCACGGTCAACCGCTTCTGCGGCTCCTCCATGCAGGCGATCCACATGGCGGCCGGCGCCATCGGGCTCGACAGCGGCGAGGTCTTCGTTGCCGCCGGAATCGAATCCATGACCCGCATTCCCATGGGCGGGTTCAATCCGCTGCCCCATCCGAAATTGGCCGCCCAGACCGCCGCTTACATGTCCATGGGCGAGACGGCGGAGAATCTCGCCCGCAAATACAAGATTCCCCGCGATCGCCAGGAGAAGCTCGCCGTCGACAGCCATGCCCGAGCAGCAGCGGCCGAAGCGGCGGGCAAGTTCGCCGGCGAGCTGGTGGCGATCACCGCCGGCAACGAGCGGATCGAGAAGGACGGCTGCATTCGTCCGGGCACGGACCTGAAAATTCTCGCCGACCTGAAGCCCGCCTTCGAGGAGAAAGGCACGGTGACCGCCGGCACCTCCTCGCCGCTGACCGACGGCGCTTCGGCGGTTCTGGTGGTGAGCGAGGACTACGCCAAGGCCCATGGGCTGAAGCCGCTGGCGCGGATCAAGGCCGCGGCCGTCGCCGGCTGCGCGCCGGAGCTGATGGGCATCGGACCGGTCATCTCGACCCGCAAGGCCCTGAAGCGCGCGGGGCTCGCGATCAGGGATATCGACGTGGTCGAGCTGAACGAGGCCTTCGCCGTTCAGGCGCTCGCCTGCATCGACGATCTCGGTCTCGACTGGGCGAGGACCAACATCGACGGCGGCGCCATCGCCATCGGCCATCCGCTCGGCGCCACGGGCGCCCGCATCACCGGCAAGGCGGCGGCCATCATGAGCAGGGATGGTAAGGGGCTGGCGCTATCGACCCAATGCATCGGCGGCGGCCAGGGCATCACCACCATCCTCGAGGCCGTCTAGTGGAAATCCGCCGGGCGGCGGTCATCGGCGCCGGGGTGATGGGGGCGGGGATCGCCGCCCAGATCGCCAACGCGGGCGTCGGCGTCGACCTGCTGGACATCCTTCCCAAGCAAGGAACGCGGCGCGACCTGATCGCCGAATCGGCCATCGAGCGCCTGAGCAAGACCGAACCTCAGCCGCTCATGCATCGGGACAATGCCCGGCTGATCCGCCCCGGGAATATCGAGGATCATCTCGACCGCCTGAAGGACTGCGACTGGATCGTGGAAGCGGTGGTCGAAAACCTGGAGATCAAGCGCGCCCTCTACCGGCGCGTGCTCGCGGTGAAGCGGCCGGGGGCGATCCTCAGCTCCAACACCTCGACCATGCGCCTCTCAGAGCTGGTGGAGGGCTTGCCCGGCGAGGCAGCGCGCGATTTCGCCATCACCCATTTCTTCAATCCGCCGCGCTATATGCGCCTCCTGGAAATCGTCGCCGGGCCAGCCGGGCGGACACCGGCCCTTCAGGCGCTGGACGATTTCGCCGACCGGCGCCTGGGCAAGGGCATCGTCTGGTGCCGGGACACGCCTGGCTTTGTCGCCAACCGGATCGGCGTGTTCTGGCTGCAATGCGCCAGCCTGGAAGCGGCCGAGGCCGGCCTTACCGTGGAAGAGGCGGACGCGGTCATGGGCCTGCCGGTCGGAATTCCCAAGACCGGCATCTTCGGCCTGCTCGATCTGGTCGGCCTCGACCTCCAGCCCCATGTGGACGAATCCCTGGCGGCGGCGCTGCCGCCCGGCGATCCCTATCTCGCCATCCGGCGCAACTGGCCGCTGTTCCACAAGATGATCGCGGAGGGCTACACCGGCCGCAAAGGCAAGGGCGGCTTCTACCGCATGGTCCGCAACGGCGCCGACAAACATCTCGAGGCGCTCGATTTCAAGACCGGCCAATACCGGCCGCTGATCGAGGCGCGGCTCGACAGCGTCGCCGCGGCCAAGACCGGCCTCAAGGTTCTCGTGGAGCATCCCGACAAGGGCGGGCGCTATGCCTGGCGGGTGCTCTCCCGGCTGCTCAGCTATGCCGCTCATGCGGCGCCCGAGATCGCCGAGGACGTGGCCTCGGTCGATCGGGCCATGCGGCTCGGCTACAACTGGAAGCGCGGACCCTTTGAATTGATCGACCGGATGGGTGCCGCCTGGTTCGCGGAACATCTGGCGGCGGACAAGCAAGCCGTGCCGCCGTTGCTCGTGGCCGCGGCAAAGGCCGGCGGCTTCTACCACGAGGATGACGGGCAGCGCCGGCAGCTCGCCTTCGCCGGCGCCTACATCCCGATCCCGCGCGCGCAAGGCGTGCTGCTGCTGGAGGACGTGAAGCGCGCCGGCAAGCCGCTCGCCTCGGTGAGCTCGGCCAGCCTCTGGGATCTGGGCGACGGGGTCGCCTGCTTCGAGCAGCACAGCAAGATGAACAGCATCGATGGCGAATCCCTCGCCCTGCTGAAGCAGTCGGTGGAGGGCTTGGCGAAGCGCGGGATGAAGGCGCTGGTCGTCTATAACGAGGGCGAAAACTTCTCCGCCGGTGTCAATCTCGGCCTGGCGTTGTTCTCGGCCAATCTCGCCATGTGGCCGATGATGGAGGACATGGTCGCGGCCGGCCAGGCGGCCTACAAGGCCGTCAAGTACGCGCCTTTCCCCGTGGTCGGCGCTCCCGCGGGGCTGGCGCTGGGCGGCGGTTGCGAGATCCTGCTCCATTGCGCCGCGATCGTCGCTCATGCCGAGAGCTATATCGGCCTGGTCGAGACCGGCGTGGGCCTGGTGCCCGGCTGGGGCGGCTGCAAGGAGATGTTGGCCCGTGGCCTGGCGCCCGGCCTGCCGAAAGGTCCCATGCCGGCGGCTATCCGCGCCTTCGAGACCATCGCGGCGGCCAAGGTCGGCCGATCGGCGGCCGAGGCGCGCGACCTCGGGTTCCTCAAGGCCAGCGACGAGATCGTCATGAACCGCGAGCGGCTGTTGGCCGCGGCCAAAGCCAAAGCCTTGGCCCTGGTCAAAGACTACAAGCCGCCCGCGCCGACCGAGTTCCATCTGCCCGGCCCATCGGGCAACACGGCCCTGATGCTGGCGGCGGACAACTTCGTGCGCCAGGGCAAGGCGACGGCCCATGACCGGGTGGTAGCCGAGGCGCTGGCCAATGTGCTCTCGGGCGGGCCGGAGGCGGACCAGACCATTGCGACCACGGAAGACAGGATCACGCGGCTTGAGCGCGAGGCGATCATGGGCCTGATGCGCCAGCCCAAGACCTTGGCCCGCATGGAGCACACGCTCTCCACCGGCAAGCCGCTGAGGAACTGAAAACCGATATGCCCGCCTATCAGGCGCCGCTCCGGGACATGCGATTCCTGCTCTATGAGCTCCACGGCGCCGACGCGCTTGCCAAGCTTCCGGGCTACCAGGAAGCGACCCGCGATCTTCTCGACAGCGTGCTGGACGCGGCGGCGACCTTCACGGCCGAGAAGCTCCTGCCGCTCAATCGCACGGGCGACGAGGAAGGCTGCCGGTTCGAGAGCGGCACCGTGGCGACACCCGCGGGCTTCAAGGAGGCCTATAAGGAGTTCGCCGCTGCCGGCTGGATTTCGCTCGCCGCCGACCCGGCCTATGGCGGCCAGGGCCTGCCCCATGTCCTTAACCTCCTGGTCGAGGAGATGATCTGCGCGACCAATCTCGCCTTCGGCATGTTCCCGGGCCTGAGCCAGGGCGCCTACAACGCGCTGTCGCTCCATGGCTCCGAGGAGATCAAGCAGCGCTATCTGCCGAAGCTCGCCGACGGGTCATGGGCCGGCACCATGTGCCTGACCGAGCCCCAATGCGGCACCGATCTCGGCCTGGTGCGGACCAAGGCCGAGGTTGCGCCCGACGGCAGCTACCGCATCACCGGCGGCAAGATCTTCATCTCGGCCGGCGAGCATGATCTGACGGAGAACATCCTCCATCTGGTTCTGGCGAGATTGCCGGACGCGCCGACCGGAACGCGCGGCATCAGCCTGTTCCTCGTGCCCAAGATCCTGCCCGACGGAACGCGCAACCGGGTCTCCTGCGGCGCCATCGAGAAGAAGATGGGCATCCATGCCTCGCCCACCTGCCAGATCAATTTCGACGGCGCCACCGGCTGGCTGGTCGGCCGGCCCAACAAGGGCATGGCGGCCATGTTCACCATGATGAACGCCGCGCGGCTCGGCGTCGCCGTCCAGGGCCTGGGCCTGGCCGAGGCCGCCTATCAGGGTGCCCGCGATTATGCCCGCACGCGGCTCCAGGGTCGGAGTCTCGCCGGCGCCAAGTTCCCGGACAAGCCGGCCGATCCCATCATCGTCCATCCCGACATCCGCCGCCTGCTGCTGACCATGCGCGCGCGGATCGAGGCCTCGCGCGCGCTCGCGGTGTGGATCGGGCTCGCCGCCGATGACGCGGCCAAGCATCCCGACGCCGAACGGCGGGCCGAGGCCGAGGATCTTCTCGCCCTGATGACGCCGATCGCCAAGGCGAGCTTTACCGATCTCGGCTTCGAGAGCGCCAGCATGGCCGTCCAGATCTGGGGCGGGCATGGCTATATCCGGGACAACGGCATGGAGCAGCTGATGCGCGACGCGCGCATCACCCAGATCTACGAGGGCGCCAACGGCATCCAGGCCCTCGACCTGGTGGGGCGCAAGCTGGGGCTCGGGACGGGCCGGCTGCTCCGCCGCTTCTTCCATCCGGTGGCGGCCTTCATCGCGGAGGCAAGCGCCGAGGCCGCCATGGCCGAGTTCGTGCTGCCGCTCGCCAAAGTCTTCGCGCGGCTCCAGCAAGTGACGGCCCAGATCGCCGAAGCGGGCTTGCGCGACCCCGAGGAAGCGGGTGCGGCGGCCAGCGACTATCTGGAGTTCTTCGCTCTCGTCGCCCAGGCCTATATGTGGGCCCGCATGGCGCGCGTCGCGCTCGCCAAGCAATCGGGCGAGGACAGCGCCTTCTACAAGGCCAAGCTCGCCACGGCGCGCTTCTTCTTCGCCCGCGTCCTGCCGCGCCAGGCGGCGCTGTTCCAGATGCTGGGCGCGGGGAAGGCGAGCCTGATGGAGATGGAAGCGTCCCTCTTCTGATTGCGCCAGCTATCTGAGCAGGCCCGAGTTGATCACTTTGTCGACGTAGTTCTGCGCCACCTGCTGCGCCGCGAGGCTGACGGCTTGGGTGAGCGCCTTTTTCACTTCGGGGCAAAACACCACGTCGGACTCCGCCTCGCCGTCACCGGTGACCTGGCTGATCAAGATTTCCTTTGCTTGATCGTCCGTGACCCTGACCCGAAGAACCACGTCGGCCGCCGCAACCGCCGTTGAGCTGAAGAGCCCCGGTTCGACTTTCAAGTGGGGGTGGAACCCGTCGAGGGCGATGGCGATATTGTATTTGGCACCGGGCGCCGGCTGCTGCGGCGAACCATTCGGCACCTCATTGCGAAGGCCTTTGCGGCTGGCGGCCTGGAGCGATTGCACCAGGCCGGGTCCCAAGGTAACCGGAACGGACCAGGCGCCGCAGCCCCATCCGGAAACGCTGACTTCCTGGGCATAGCTGGCGAGGTCGGGTGGAATATAGACGCTGGTCGGACTCTCGACCGTGACTCCGGTCTTGATGTCGCTGTCCGCGACGCCGGGCGGCGCGATGCTCGAGGTGCTCATGCAACCGCTGAGCCCAAAGCAAGCCAGGGCCAGAACGACCAAATAGCGCATTTCTCCGATCCCCCGGCCGCGAATTCCCCAGCGCCTTCCATACCTGAAAGTGGCACAATCGGCAATAGAGTCCCGTGGCTACGCTACCACCGTGCTGCCGTTGATTCGATGAGCGCTGGGTTCCAGCATCTTATGGCCATCACTGGGCCAGAATCAGATGCCGATCGAATCCTGCCGCGACCAAACGCCGAAAAGCCTCGTTGACTTCAGCGGGAATCTCCTCAGGCGCCTGATATCCCATGGCCGGATAGAGGGCGATGCGCTGAAAATCGCCCACCATCAGATTGATGATCAGTTCCGGGTCGTAGCGCTTGAGGCAGTAGTCCTTGAAGCTGCAGGGCTGCGACGTCATGGTGAACGCGAGCGCGCCCAGATGCATCCGGCCCGTCGCCCGTGCCCGTCGCTCCATGTAGGGTTTCGAGACGACGATCATGCTCGAGCAGGCGGTGCCAGACTCGGCCAGCAGCGCCGTGGAGAATTGGAAATTCTCGCCGGTGTTGGTGCTTCGCGGCTCCAACAGGATGCGATCGGCCGGCGCGCCGCGCCGGATCGCGATGTCGCGGAATTCCTCCGCCTCGCTCCTGGTCCAGGGACTCTTCAAGAGGTCCCGGCGCCTGGTGATGCCGCCCGAAAAGACGATCACGCGCCCCTGGCCCGCGATCAGCAGGTCGGCCGCATGCTCGGCGACGGCGCCATCGTAGCTGCCGAGCCCGAGGATCACGTCCGCCTCGCCGACCGGCTGGCCGAGGCGGTGGTAGTCCCACAGGCGTTTGGCGTCGGCGAGGACCTGGTCGTTCATCGGTTTCGCCTAAGCGGTTAGAAATCCCATTTACAACAGGAGTGCGCAAAATCATAATTTCCACTCGCGAAAGAATTGCGAATGACTTTCGCGCGTCGAGTGTGGGTCGGGGGAGTCATGAGAAGAGTCCTAGTCTTGGTCGCCGCTTTGGTGGCGTTGGCATGCTGCACGCCGGAATCACCACCGAACGTCGCCCTATCCAGTTCGAACAAGAGTATCGCGATTATCGCGGCAATCCCACCGCAGATAAGGCTGGCCACCACGGGCTTAACCGTGTTCGACAATTCTCTTGACGTGGCCGACGTGCCGGAATGGCGCCTCGATTCTGTCGCGCGCGATGCGGCGGTGCACGCATTGTCGTCCCGCTACCGCATCGCCTATGCGATGACGGACAGTCAGTTCGCCGATCCGGAAAGCCGCTTGGAAGTTGCGCTGGACGACACGACGACGATCCAAACCTATGCTCGCTCCCACGCTCGCACGGATAGTCCCGTCGATCTGTTCGTCATTCTTTGCCTAAGCGCGCGCGCATTTCCTTATACCGATTACCCCGACGTGTTCCAGTTCATCGGTGTCAGCAAACTTCGGGACCCGATCCTGACCCGCGCGCCGGTGGTGCACAGTTATGTCCTTGCGACAATCTTGGACGGCAGGACTTTTAAGATCATCGCCGATACTCCGCTCTTCCTGCCGCCGCATAAGCGAACTTCCTGGATGGCCTGGGGTGTGGGTGGAAACTATCCCGAAGAGCAGCTGCAGGATTTTCAATGGAAGGACCTCTGGCGCAATTTGACGACGGATCAAAAGAATCTTATTCGCGACAGGATCATCTATCTGCTTTCGACCTCGACCTACTACACGCTTCAGACAACGCTGATGGCTGGCGGCTCGTAGCAGAGGCGCCGGCCATCCCGACCTAGTCGCCTGAGCCCGGCCTGCGTGGTAGGTTGGCCGAGGAGTTCGGCGCAACAGGCATTCAGCGGGCGTCTTCATGTCAGAAGCACACAATTTGTTGGCCCAACTTTCCCACCTCGCCAACGGCCCGGCGAACCGGTCGACTGCGCTTCCGCCCGGGCTCTACCACGACAACGAAATTTTCGCGCTTGAGCGCCGGAAGCTGTTCGCCAAGGGCTGGCTCTGCCCCGGGCTCGCGGCCGAGATCGCCAAGCCGGGCGACTATCTGACTTTCTCCATCGACGACCAGCCGATCTTCGCCATCCGGGGCGAGGACGGCGCCATCCGCAGCTTCTCCAACGTCTGCCTGCATCGGATGATGCGCTTGCTCGACGGACGTGGGAATTGCCCGCGCATCGTCTGTCCCTATCACGCCTGGACCTATGGCATCGATGGGCGCCTGCTCGGCGCCCCCCATATGAAGGAGAGCCCGGGCTTCGAGCCTCGCAAGTTTGGCTTGCCGGAGATTCGTACCGAGATCTGGGAGGGCTGGATTTACGTCACCCTCGATCCCAAGTCCGAGAGCGTGGCAGACCTGCTGCGGCCGCTGCAGGGCATCGTGGCGCCCTATGCCATGGCGGGCTATGTCCCGGTCGCGGCCCAGGACCATGTCTGGGCGACTAACTGGAAGCTGCTGACCGAGAACTTCATGGAGGGGTATCACCTGCCGGTCGCCCATCGAAAGACGGTAGGCGCCTGGTTCCCGGCGGAGGAGACCGAGTTCCCGAAAGAAAGCCACCCCGGCTTCACCTGGCAGACCTTCACCAAGGATGAGAACGCCACCTACGGCCGCGCCCATCCGGCCAATGACCGGTTGGAAGGCCGATGGCGCTTCACCTCGGTCATGCCCACGGTCTTCCCGACCCACATGTATGTGCTGGCACCGGACCATCTCTGGTATCTCTCGCTGCGGCCGAAATCCATCGGCGAGGTCCATGTCCGCTTCGGCGCCGCATTGGCGCCAGAGGTCATGAGCTCCCTCAACGATCCCAAATCCTTCGTGGACGAGCTGGTGGGCTTCTTCGATCGGGTGAATGGCGAAGACAAGGGGATCGTCGAAGGGCTCTACGAGGGAACCGCCGCACCGCTCGCGCGTCCCGGACGCCTCTCCTGGCTCGAGCGGGAGATCCACGATTTCATGGGCTATCTCGCCCGCGGGCTATCGGCCTGAAGCTGCGCCGGTTACAGACGGAGCGGCCAGCCCCAGCGGGTGAAGAGACGTCGGCAGCGGGGCGAGCCGTTGATGGCCATCGCCAGGGAGGAATACGAGGAGCCCCATGATCCCACTACATAGTCGCAGGCGCTGAGCAGCAGCAGGTCGACATAGTCGTCGGCGAGCTCGACCGGAGCCGGGATGGCCCCGGGCCCACTTTGCCGATCCGGCTTCTTGGGATAGCTGATGACGCTCCCAGATAGCCTGGCGCGCATCTTGGCTTCGGTCTTCGGATCGTCGGTTGCCAGATAGATTCCTTCGCCATTCTTCCGGGCCGCCTGAGCGACGCGGATGAAGATCCAGTCAGGGGACCGCGCCCGGGCCGCCCTGTGGTCCGTGCGCCGCATGTGCAACCCCGCGACAGGCCCCGGCGCCATGTTGTCGGCACGGAATGCGGCCACCCTGTCACGGACGCCGTCGGCAGGCTGCGGCAGCCATGGGACCAGGCCTGCTTCATCCATGGGCTTGCCATCGGACGCCGCGGCAAAGCAATGGCAGCTCTTCAGGACGATGCCGGGCGGTCCGTCGAGAGGAATGCGCCGGGTCTCGGGCGACCCCCCCTCGTCGTTCATCAGCGTGCGCATGGCGTGATAGCGGTGCTCCAGGCCTTCCGGCAGCGAAGGAAGCAAGGAGATCGAGGGGTCGCGCTGGAACAGCGCCTCATAGTCCGGCCAGTTCCAGACGATGCTGCAGCGCGCGCCGACCATCTGGCTCACCCGCTTGGCCGAGGCGATTGCCCGCATCCGGTTGGCGAGCTGGCCATACGGGATCAGGATGAGATGTTCAAGGGTCACCGGGGAACCGCCGCGGCCGGCCGGCGCGGATCCGGTTTCAACGCCGGCGAACTCTATCGACCGCGTCCCGCCAGCCGTCGTAAAGCCGGGCGCGCTCGGCGGCTGCCATGCGCGGCTCGAACAGCCGCTCCCGGCGCCAGGTTCCGGCGATGTCCTCGACCGAGCCCCACAAGCCAGACGCGAGCCCCGCGAGATAGGCAGCGCCCAGCGCCGTTGTCTCCGTCACCGCGGGGCGCTCCACCGGCAGGTCGAGCGTGTCGGCCAGGAACTGCATCAGCCAATCGTTGCGGGTCATGCCGCCATCGACGCGCAGCGCCGTCGGCGGCGGCGCGCCGTCGGCGGCCATGGCCTCCATCAGGTCGCGGGTCTGATAGCAGACGGCCTCGAGCGCCGCCCGCGCGATCGCGGCCCGGCCGACATCGCGGGTGAGCCCCAGGATGGCGCCCCTTGCGTCGGGATCCCAGTAGGGCGCGCCGAGACCAGTGAAGGCCGGCACGAGATAGACCCCTTCGTTGCCGGAAAGCCCTGCGGCGAGTGCCTCGCTCTCGCCGGCACTGGCGAAGAGACCAAGCTCGTCGCGCAGCCATTGGATCGCGGCTCCGGCGATGAAGATGCTGCCTTCCAGGGCATAGGTGGTCCGCCCCGCCAGCCGTGAAGCCACGGTCGCCACCAGCCGGTTGCGGGACACCGGCGCCTTGTCTCCGGCATTGAGCAGCACGAAGCAGCCGGTCCCATAGGTGCTCTTGATCATGCCCGGCTGGAAGCAGGCTTGGCCCACCGCAGCCGCCTGCTGATCGCCCACCAGGCTTCGGATCGGAATGGCGCGGCCGAAATGCGAGGGCTCGCTGGCGCCGAAGTCCACCGATGATGAATCGCGCACCTCGGGGAGCAGCGCGCGCGGCACGCCGAACAGATCCAGCAAGCCCTGGTCCCAGTCCTGGCGGTTGATGTCGAAGAGCAGTGTGCGGCAGGCGTTCGTGGCGTCGGTCGCATGCAACCTGCCGCCGGAGAGCCGCCAGAGGAGGAAGCTGTCGACGGTGCCGAAGGCAAGCTCGCCCTTCTCCGCCCGGCCGCGTGCGCCCGGCACTTGGTCCAGCAGCCAGGCAATCTTGCTGGCGGAGAAATAGGGATCGAGAAGCAGGCCGGTGATCGCCTGGACTCTGGGGCCCTCGCCCGCTTCTTCGAGCTTGCGGCAGAGGGCCGCACCCCGCCTGTCCTGCCAGACGATGGCGTTATGGATCGGCCGGCCCGTCGCCCGCTCCCAAAGGATCGTGGTCTCGCGCTGGTTGGTGATGCCGATGGCCGCGACATCGGGGGCCTTGGCGAGCGCCTCGCGGCAGACGGCGAGCGTCGCGCGCCAGATTTCCTCCGGATCATGCTCGACCCAGCCGTCGGCGGGATAGATCTGGGGCAGTTCCCGCTGGGCGCGCGCCAGGATGCGCGCCTGGTCGTCGAAGACCATCGCCCGGGTGCTGGTGGTTCCCTGGTCGATCGCAAGGATGCTGCCGCTGGCCATGGTCTTCCTTCCAGGCGCGATGATCGAAGGCCGGACGGGGTTGCGTCAAGCGGCGGGCGAGGGCACTTATGTCCCTTTCCTCGCGGGAGCGGCGGTCGATGGATAGCTACGATCTTCTCGTCGTCGGTGGCGGCATCAACGGGGCCGGAATCGCCCGCGACGCGGCCGGGCGCGGCCTCAAGGTGCTGCTGGTCGAGCAGGCCGATCTGGCGAGTGCGACGTCCTCGGCCTCGACCAAGCTCATCCATGGCGGGCTTCGCTATCTGGAGTATTACGAGTTCCGGCTGGTGCGCGAGGCGTTGAAGGAGCGCGAGGTGCTGCTGGCCGCTGCACCGCATATCATCTGGCCGCTTCGCTTCGTGCTGCCCCACGAGCGCCACTTGCGTCCCGAATGGCTGATCCGCATGGGGCTCTTCCTCTATGACCATCTGGGCGGACGCCAACGGCTGCCGGGCTCCAGGGGCGTCGACCTCGTCCGCGATCCCGTGGGCCGGCCTCTCAAGGAAAGCTTCAAGCGAGGCTTCATCTATTCCGACTGCTGGGTCGAGGATTCGCGCCTCGTGGCGCTCGCCGCCCGCGATGCGGCGGAGCGGGGTGCCGCGATCGCCACGCGCACCGGCTGCCTTTCCGCCGGCCGCGCTGGCGACGGCTGGCGGGCGAGGCTCACGGACGGGCGCGAGGTCGAGGCGCGAGGCCTGGTCAACGCCACCGGACCCTGGGTCGCGCGCTTCCTCGACCGGGGGCTGGGGCTGCCCCATCGCGCGGCTTTGCGCCTGGTGAAGGGCAGCCATATCGTGCTGCCCCGGCTGTTCGAGGGCGACCAGGCCTATATCCTCCAGAACGACGACCGGCGCATCGTCTTCGCCATCCCCTACGAAAGGAAGTTCACCCTCGTCGGCACCACCGATCTTCCGTTCGAGGACGACCCGGTGAAGGTCGCCATTTCCGCCGATGAGACGGCCTATCTCTGCCAGGTGATCAACCGCTATTTCCGCAAGCAGATGTCGCCAGGCGACGTGGTCTGGAGCTATGCCGGCGTCAGGCCGCTTTACGACGACGCGGCGGCGAACGCGTCGGCCGTGACGCGCGACTATGTCCTCGATCTCGATGGAGCTACGGGCGAGGCGCCGCTGCTCTCGGTTTTCGGCGGCAAGATCACCACCTTCCGCCGTCTGGCCGAGCATGCGATGGCCAAGCTGGCACCCTTCTTTCCCAAGGCCGGCCGGCCTTGGACCGCGACCGCAGCGCTTCCGGGCGGCGACATGGCGGATGCGGATTTCGACCGGTTTCTGGCAAGCCTTCAGGCGAAGCGCCCCTGGCTGCCCGCGGAATTGGCCAGGCGTTACGCGCGCGCCTACGGCACGCGGGTCGAGCGCTTGCTCGCCGGGGCGGGCAAGCTTGCCGACCTCGGCCGGGATTTCGGCGGCGGCCTTTACGGCGCCGAGGTCGACTACCTGGTCGACCAGGAATGGGCCCGCAGCGCCGAGGACATTCTCTGGCGCCGCTCGAAGCTGGGCCTGCATCTTTCGGCGGCGACCCAGGCGGCGCTGAAGGACCGGTTCTCCTAGATGATCCAGCGGATCGGCATTCTCGGGGCCGGGGCCTGGGGGACAGCGCTGGCGGTGAGCGCGCAGCGCGCGGGACGGGACGTGACGCTCTGGGTCCGGCGTTCGGTTCAGGCGGCGACGCTCTTTGCCCGGCGGGAGAACCTGCTGCATCTGCCGGGCGCGATGCTGGACCCGGCGATCCGGATCACCAATGCCATCGAGCCGGTGCTGGAGGCCGACGCCATTCTGGTGGCGCTCCCGGCCCAGCATCTGCGCGAGCATCTCGCGGGCCTCGCCTGGTCGGGAGCGCCGGCCGTCCTGTGCGCCAAGGGCATCGAGAAGACGAGCCTCAAGACCATGCCCGAGGTGATGGCCGAGATCGCGCCCGGCCTGCCGGTCGCCGTCCTATCGGGGCCAACATTCGCGCCGGAAGTGGCGGCCGGCAAACCCACCGCCGTGGTGATCGCGGCCAGCGACCTCGGCCTTGCCGAGCGCCTGGCCGTCGCCCTCGCGGCACCTTCCTTCCGACCCTATGCCTCCGACGATCCGGTCGGCGTCGCTCTCGGCGGTGCTGCCAAGAACGTGCTCGCCATCGGCTGCGGCATCGTGCTGGGCCGGGCGCTGGGCGAGAATGCGCGCGCGGCATTGCTGACGCGGGGCCTGGCCGAGCTGGCGCGCCTGGTCGATGCGGCAGGCGGCAAGCGCGAGACGGCCATGGGGCTTTCAGGCGCGGGCGATCTGATCCTGACCGCGACCAGCCTCCAGTCGCGCAACACCTCCCTCGGCATCGCGCTCGGCCAGGGACGGGCGCTGGCCGAGATCCTGGCGGAGCGGGCGAGCATCGCCGAAGGTGTGGAAAGCGCGCCGGCGGTGGTGGCGCTCGCCCGGCGCCACGGCGTGGATATGCCGATCTGCGAGGCGGTGGCGGCGATCCTCCAGGGCGGTGACATCGACGCCGAGCTTCGCCGGCTGCTCGCCCGGCCCCTGAAGCGCGAGGCTTAGAGCCTGATCGTCTCAAGCCTGCTCGGCTTGAGACGTGAATCAGGCTCTGCTCCTAGTACCTCTGCACAGGGATTATGACTCTTTGGTTGGATCTGGGTAAGCGTGGGCCATTTTGGTCCGGGCGCGTTCGGTGGTGAACATCCACTTGATGCGGGCGCCATGGGCATTGCGCTGGCGCTCCCAGGCAGCGAT
>DATNJA010000322.1:0-4374 GCA_035604155.1 Candidatus Udaeobacter sp.
CCGCGCGCCCCGGCGCGGTCAGATTTTCCGGCGAGCCGTAATGCCGATCGATGCAGGCGATCACCCGGCCGCCGTTCTCCATGGCGGCGAGGTCGACGAGCAGCTTGCGATCGGCCTTGCTCCAGTCGCGGCGGATCTGGCCATAGACACGCAGCCGCGCCACGCCGCCGTCGGGATAGATATGCAGGCGAACATGGCTCCAGGCGCGGTCGTCGGCGATGGCCAGGTAGTGATGGGCGTCGCCGCCCAGATTGCTCGCCGGCAGGATTTCCGTCCATTTGGCCTTGGCGCCCGGGTCGCCCTCTCCGAGCCAGGCATCCAGCGAGGCTGCAGGCGGGTAGTTGCCGGTGAAATGGCTGGTGTCGATGTCGACGCCTTTGACGACCCCCGTCCGGCCGAGACGGATAGTGCAATGGTCGTGGCCGGCCTCGCGCTTGCGCCGGCTCTCCCAGCCGTCCATCCATTGGCCGTGGTCGTCGTATTTGTTCGGGATGAAGACGGCCGGCGCCGGGTCGATCAGGCGCTCCGCGGCCGCGAAGAAATCATCCGTTACCGCGATTGTCGCGGCGCCGAGCCGCGGCTGCGCGAGGTTGATCCAGCGCCGCGCGAAGTCTGGCAGGGTAGTTGCATCGGCCGTCATCGGCGCGGCCTCCTGGTATTCGTGGCGGTTGCCCTTCGAGCCGCCTCATAGGGGTGATGCTGACGCCAGTGGCGGGCAATGTCGATCCGCCGGCAGACCCAGACCTTGTCTTGCTTCCGGGCATAGTCGAGGAACCGGGCGAGGGCGGCTGCCCGGCCCGGCCGGCCAACCAGGCGGCAATGGAGGCCGACCGACATCATCTTCGGCCGGGTCCTGCCCTCGGCATAGAGCAGGTCGAAGGAGTCCTTGAGATAGGTGAAGAACTGATCGCCCGAATTGAACCCCTGGGCCGTGGCGAAGCGCATGTCGTTGGCATCGAGGGTGTAGGGGATTATGAGCTGCGGCTTGCCTTCGACGCTCACCCAATAAGGCAGGTCGTCGGCATAGCTGTCCGCGTCATAGAGGAAACCGCCTTCCTCTGCGACCAGGCGCCGGGTGTTCGGGCTGCAGCGGCCGAGGTACCAGCCAAGCGGCCGGCTGCCGGTGACCTGGCTGTGGAGGTCGATGGCGGTTTGCAGATGCTCGCGTTCCATCGCCTCGGGCATGAACTGATAGTCGATCCAGCGATAGCCATGGCTGGCGATCTCCCAGTCCGCTTCCTTCATCGCCGCGACCGCGTCGGGATTGCGGGCGAGCGCCATGGCGATGCCATAGACGGTGACGGGCAGCCGGCGTTCGGTGAACAGGCGATGGAGGCGCCAGAACCCCGCCCGGCTGCCATACTCATAGACGGACTCCATGTTCATGTTGCGCGCGCCTTGCAAGGGCTCAGCGCCGACCGTCTCGGAGAGGAACGCTTCCGAGGCGCCATCGCCATGGAGGATGCTGCTCTCTCCGCCTTCCTCGTAATTGATCACGAACTGGAGCGCCAATCGCGCTCGGCCAGGCCAGCGGGGATCCGGCGGCAGGGCGCCATAGCCCAGCATGTCGCGCGGGTAGTCGGAGAATGAGGGCGGGAGCTGGGGCTTTTTCTTGGGCATCAATTTGGGCGGCCTTTGCAGCCTGGAATGTATGGGCGAGCGGTTACCGGCGCAAGTTTGGGCGGCCGCTTTCCGTGCGGCCCCTTGCTTGACATGATGGGTTCTGAGTTTCTGGGCAGGGGGACAGGCAATGACCCGCGATCCGCGTTACGACATTCTGTTCGAGCCGGTCAGGATCGGTCCGGTCACGGCCAAGAACCGCTTCTATCAGGTGCCCCATTGCAACGGCATGGGTTATCGCGACGTGACGGCGCTGGCCACCATGCGCGGGATCAAGGCCGAGGGCGGCTGGGCGGTGGTCTGCACCGAGCAGGTGGAAATCCATCCCAGCTCCGAGATCACGCCTTTCATCGAATTGCGCCTGTGGGATGATTGCGACATTCCGGGCCTCGCCCGGATGACCGAGGCTATCCACCGGCATGGCGCGCTGGCCGGCATCGAGCTCGCCTACAACGGCATGAACGGCCCCAATCTCTATAGTCGCGAAGTGCCCATGGGGCCGGCCCATCTGCCCATCGCCACCTTCACTGCCGATCCGGTCCAGGCCCGCGCCATGGACAAGCAGGACATCGCCGATCTCAGGCGCTGGCACCGGAATGCCGCCTTGCGGGCGAAACGGGCGGGCTTCGACATCGTCTATGTCTACGCCGCCCACGGCTTCGGCACGCTGCATCACTTCCTGTCGCGCCGGCACAACACCCGGAGCGACGAATACGGCAGCAGCCTCGCGAACCGCGTCCGGCTGCTCAGCGAGATGATCCGGGATACCAAGGATGCCGTGGGCGAAACCTGCGGGGTGGCGGCGCGGATCACGGTCGATGAGTTGATCGGGCCCGCCGGGCTGCACAAGGAAGAAGTCATGGAGATGATCGGGCTCATCGCCGAGCTGCCCGATCTCTGGGACTTCGTCCTCGGCGGCTGGGAAAACGACTCCCGCACCTCGCGATTTGCCGAAGAGGCGAGCCAGGAACCCTATGTGGCCGGGCTGAAGGCCCTCACCACCAAGCCCGTGGTGGGCGTCGGGCGGTTCACTTCGCCCGATACCATGGTGCGTCAGATCCGCAGCGGCCTCCTGGATCTGATCGGAGCGGCCAGACCCTCCATCGCCGATCCCTTTCTGCCCCGCAAGATCGAGGAAGGGCGGATCGACGACATCCGGGAATGCATTGGCTGCAATATCTGCGTCAGCGGGGATTTCACAACCACGCCGATCCGCTGCACCCAGAACCCGACCATGGGCGAGGAATGGCGACGCGGCTGGCATCCCGAACGCATTCGCCCGAAGTCCTCCGACGCAAGCGTCCTCGTCGTCGGCGCCGGACCGGCCGGGCTGGAATGCGCTCGGGCGTTGGGCGAGCGCGGCTATCGCGTGACGCTGGCCGAGGCCCGGGCCGAACTCGGCGGGCGGGTCGCCCGGGAATGCCGGCTGCCGCATCTGGCCGCCTGGGGCCGGGTCCGCGACCACCGCATCCAGCAGCTCCATAAACTCGCCAACGTGGAAGTCTTCCGCGAAAGCCCGATGACCGCCGATCAAGTCCTCGAGCTCGGTGTGCCGCATGCGGTGCTGGCGACGGGCTCCCATTGGCGGCGCGACGGAGTGGCGCGCTACCACTTGCAGCCGATCCCCATCGCATCCGACGCGAAGGTCTTTACCGCCGATGACCTGATGGCCCCGGGTGACTTGATCGAGATTGCCGAAGTGTCCGGCCGGGTCGTGGTCTATGACGACGATCATTTCTATCTCGGCGGCGTCCTGGCGGAGCTGCTGGTAGCCAAGGGCTGCGAGGTTTCCTTGGTGACGCCCGCGGCCGAAGCCTCCACATGGACGCGCAACACCATGGAACAGCACATGATCCAGACCCGGCTCCTGGGGCTGGGGGTGGAGATCGTGGCGCATCGGGCGGTGACGGAAATCCGCGTCGGCAGTATCGCCACCGCCTGCGTCTTCACCGGGCGCGGCCGGGATCTTGAGGCCGATGCCGTGGTGCTGGTGACGGCCCGGCTTCCGGAGGAGGCGCTGCTGCAAGAACTCAAGTCGCGGCAATCCGAATGGAGCGACGCAGGCCTGCTTTCGGTCGCGGCGATCGGCGATGGACTTGCCCCGAGCACGATCGCCGCGGCCGTCCATGCCGGGCGGCGCTTCGCCGAAGAGTTCGACGAGCCGCCCAGGGGCGATTCGCCCAGCTTCCGGCGGGAGCTTACGGCACTCGATCCTCGATGGAACAATGAATGATTGGTTAACGCCGGAAATGCCGGATTATCCGGGGGCTGGCAGGCGTTGTTCCAGTGCGGGCTTTACTCCTGCCATATCCTTGTCTTACTAACATATGTATGGGTCTGCTGGTGGGGAGATCGGGGGCTTCCTTGCTCCGTTGCCTATGTTGCGCCCTTTTGGGTGCGGCGTTGGTGCTGCCTCGCGCCGCCACGGCGGCGACGACAATCCACATCACCCTCGTTCACATGGCCGACGTGTTCGAGCTCGAGCCCGCCGACCAGAAGGGCGGGCTGGCCGAGGCCGCCGGTCTCATCCGCACCCTCAGAGCCAAGCAGATCAATACTGTCGTTACCTTCGGGGGCGACCTCATCTCGCCCTCCTTCATGTCCAGCCTGACCCAGGGCCGGCAGATGATTGAGCTGATGAACGATATCGGCGTCGCCTATGCGGCTCTGGGTAACCATGATTTCGACTTCGGTCCTGACGTATTGAGAGACCGGATCAAGGAATCGCGTTTCCAATGGCTCGCGACCAGCGCG
>DATNJA010000323.1:0-6063 GCA_035604155.1 Candidatus Udaeobacter sp.
GGTTATCCAGGGTGCGCCACGCATCCTCTCGCCTGCCGGCTGCGCAGCGGCGCCGGCATAACGGTATGCGCTTCGTTCCGCCCCTATATCAGCACCGATTTTTACCACAGAACAAGTGCAAACTCGGAGCCGGATAGTCAAAAAACGGTGTCTAACCGCCGAAAAGCGAAGCCTCAAGAGGCCATTGCCGCGTATGTTCACGCCGGTGCGGCCTTGTGGCGGACAGCGTGCAATGGACGATGGCTTTGAAATTCTCGAGAAGGCGGAGCGCTATCGGGGCTACGCCCATGTATTCCAATATCGCTTTCGCCACCGCCTGTTTGCTGGAGGCTGGAGCGAGGAGATCAGGCGCGAAGTATTCGAGCGGGGCCACGCTGCGGCGGTGTTGCCTTACGACCCCGACGCCGACGCGGTGGTCCTGATCGAGCAATTCCGGATCGGGGCATGGGCAGCCGGCTTCGCGCCCTGGCAGATCGAGATCGTCGCCGGCATCGTCGAGGAAGAAGAAGCGGCCGAGGAGGTCGCGCGCCGGGAAGCCGTCGAGGAGGCCGGTGCGGCGATCGGGGCGCTCATCCCCATCTGCCGCTACCTGGCGAGCCCTGGCGTCGCTTCAGAATCCGTCGCTCTCTTCTGCGGGCGGGTCGATAGCCGGGGCCTTGGCGGGATTCATGGCCTGGCGGCAGAACACGAGGACATTCGCGTCGAGGTCGTGCCCTGGGCAAGAGCGCTGGCCCAATTGGCAGCGGGATCGATCACCAATGCGGTGGCGATTATCGCCCTTCAATGGCTGGCTCTAAACCGTGAGGGGGTTCGCAAAGCCTGGCGCTAGCGCCACACCTTTCCCGGTTTACCCGCGGCAGGCCGCCCGATAGTCTCGCCGCCATGGATATTCGCGACGGCTTCATTGGCAGTATCGGCAACACGCCGCTGATTGAGTTGAAGGCGGCGTCACGGGCCACCGGATGCCGGATTCTAGGCAAGGCCGAGTTCCTTAATCCCGGCGGGTCGGTCAAGGATCGCGCGGCGCTCGCCATCGTCGAGGACGCCGAAGCGAGGGGCCAGCTCCGTCCCGGCGGCGTCATCGTCGAAGGCACGGCCGGCAACACGGGCATCGGACTTGCCCTCGTGGCCAATGCCAGAGGCTACCGCACGGTCATCGTCATTCCTGATACCCAGAGCCAGGAAAAGAAGGACATGCTCCGGCTCTGCGGCGCGGATCTGCGGGAGGTGCCCGCCGTTCCCTACAAGGATCCGAACAACTACGTCCATGTCTCGGGCCGGCTGGCCAAGGAGTTGGCGGCGTCCGAGGCGAACGGCGCCATCTGGGCGAACCAGTTCGACAATACCGCCAACCGCATGGGCCACTACCGCACCACGGGGCCTGAAATCTTCCGCCAGACCGAGGGCAAGATCGACGGCTTCATCTGCTCGGTCGGCACCGGCGGGACGCTCGCCGGAGTCGGGCTCTATCTCAAGGCCCAGGCCGCCAAGATCCGGATCGGGCTTGCCGATCCCATGGGCGCGGCCCTTTTCAGTTTCTACAGCCGCGGCGAGCTTAAATCCGAAGGCAGCTCCGTCACCGAAGGGATCGGTCAGGGTCGAATTACAAAGAACATCGAAGGCGCTCCCGTCGACGTCGCCTACCAGATTCCGGATAGCGAGGCGCTGCCGATCATCTTCGACCTCCTCAAGCACGAGGGGCTTTGCCTCGGCGGCTCTTCCGGCATCAACGTCGCCGGCGCCATCCGCCTGGCGCGGGATTTGGGGCCCGGGCATACGGTTGTGACCGTGCTCGCCGACAGCGGCACGCGTTATCAAAGCAAGCTTTTCAATCCGGCTTTCCTGAAATCGAAGAACCTGCCCGCCCCCGACTGGCTTGAATGAACCAAGACATCGCCATGAAAGGCGGTGGGTACTATTCCCTCGCCACCGTGGGCGCCAAGCATGTGATCGACAGCGCGATTCCCATGGCGCTGGAAGCGATCGGGCGAATGCCGGCGGGGGCAGGCCCTTTCGTCTTCGCCGACATGGGCACTGCGGATGGCGGCACGTCGGTCGATCTCGTCACGGCCATGGTCGAGGGGGTCCGCCAACGCTGGCCCGGCCGGCAGATTGCCGTCATCCATTCCGACCAGCCGCGCAACGACTTCAATGCGCTGGTCGCAACCGTTCATGGCCAGGCATCGATCGAGGGCGTTTTCCCGCTGATGTCGGCAACGTCGTTCTACCGACAGATCCTGCCCTCGGGCAGCCTCGACCTTGGCTTCTCCGCCACGGCCATGCATTGGCTCTCGGCCAAGCCTTGCGACATCACCGGTCACGTCCAGGCCGTCGGCGCGAAGGGCGAGGAACTTGCCGCCTTTGCCCGCCAGGGCAAGGCCGATTGGGATACGATCCTGCTGGCCCGCGCGCGTGAGCTCAAGCGCGGCGGGCGCCTGGTGCTGGCCAATTTCTGCCGCGACAAGCAGGGCCGCTATCTCGGCCACACCGGCGGGGTCGACATGTTCGACAGCTTCAACGAGATCTGGCGCGAGGTTCTGGCCGCGGGCGAGATTCGGGAAGACGAATATCAGGCCATGACGCTGCCTCAGTACTACAAAAACCTGGCCGAGTTCACCGCACCGCTGACCGATCCGGACCATCCCGTCCACGCCGCCGGCCTGCGCCTCGAGCGGGCCGAAACTCGGGTGGTCCCCTGCCCCTTCGCCGCCGAATTCGCCCTCAAGGGCGACGCCGCCAAATTCGCCAGGGCCTATATCCCGACTTTGCGATCCTGGACCGAGAGCACCTTCTTCGCCGCCCTCGACCCGGCTCGGCCGGCGGCCCTGCGTCAGGCCATCATCGATCGCTACTATGAGTCTTATGAGGCCAGAGTCCGGGCAAATCCGGTCGGACATGGAATGGACTATGTCCACGCTTATCTGACCGTCGTTCGCGTTTGACGCAAAGGCATCCGCCTGGACCCCCGCCCTCGACCCGAGATAGCATCCGCATCTCCATTGTCTGCGTGACGTCCATGCAATTCGTGTTTCGCGAAGATGCCTATGCCCGAGCTTGCGAAGCCACCGTGACCCAGGTGGACGAGCGCGGCATTCGCCTGGATCGCACTGTCTTCTACCCGACCGGCGGCGGTCAGCCGGGGGACAGCGGCCTCCTCCGCCTTGCCGATGGACGCGAGATCGCCATCGCCGACACCCTGAAGGGCGCGACGCCCGACGAGATCATCCATGTGCCCGCTTCGGGTGAGCCCTCGGTCGCACCGGGGACGACGGTAAAGGCCGAGATCGACTGGCCCCGGCGGCATCGGCTGATGCGCATGCACACCTGCCTGCATTTGCTGTCGGCCGTCATTCCCGGCGATGTAACCGGCGGACAGGTGGGCGACGGCAAGGGCCGCCTCGATTTCAACCTGCCGGAGGCGAAGCTGGACAAGGCCTGGATCGAATCGGAACTCAACAGGCTCATCGCCGAAGATCATCCAGTCGGAGCCCGCTGGATCACCGACGAGGAACTGGCCGCGAGGCCCGAGCTGGTGCGCACCATGGCGGTCAAACCGCCCATGGGCCAGGGCCGCGTGAGGTTGCTGGAGATCGAGGGGGTGGATCTGCAGCCCTGCGGGGGAACCCATGTCGCGCGCACGGGCGAAATCGGCCCTGTCGAAGTGGTCAAGCTCGAGAGCAAGGGCAAGCAGAACCGGCGAGTCAACCTGGCTTTCAAGCAACCCTGATGACCGGCTATGCCCATCCCGAGAGCCTGGTCGCCACGGACTGGCTCGCCGCAAATCTCGACGCGCCCGATCTGCGCGTCGTTGACGCCACCTATTACCTGCCCATGCAAGGCAAGAATGCCCGTGCGGAATACGAGGCCCGGCATATTCCCGGCGCAGTGTTTTTCGACATCGACGAAATCGCCGACGAGACCAGTCCGCTGCCGCATATGTTGCCGAGTCCGGAAAAATTCGCAGCCCGCATGCGCAAGCTCGGGATCGGCGACGGCAACCGCGTCGTCGTCTACGACTCGAACAACCTCATGGGCTCGGCCCGGGTCTGGTGGACGCTCCGGGTCTTCGGCCACCAGGACACCGCCGTATTGGACGGCGGCCTCACCAAGTGGGCGGCCGAGGGCCGGCCGGTGAACGACGATCCTCCGCTGCCGCGCGAGCGGCATTTCACCGCCCGGTTCGATCACAGCCTGGTGCGCGACAAGGAGCAGCTTCTGGTCAATCTCAAGAGCCATCGCGAGCAAGTCCTGGATGCCCGCTCCGCCGGACGCTTCCATGCCCGCGAGCCGGAAGTTTGGCCTGGCCGGCGCGGCGGACATATTCCCGGTTCCCTCAACCTGCCGTTTCTCGAGCTCATCGATCCAACGGCCAAGACCCTGCTACCCGCCGACCAGCTGTTGGCCAAATTCCGGGCTGCGGAGCTCGATTTCGGCAAACCCGTCGTCACCAGCTGCGGGTCGGGGATCACGGCGGCAGTGTTGGCGCTTGCGCTCCACCTGACGGGCCACCGCGACGTCGCGGTCTACGACGGTTCCTGGGCGGAATGGGGCCTGCCGGGAGAGACCACCGTCGAACCATGAGCTTTGCGTTTCGCACCTATCGCGATGAAGACTTCGATGCCGTGATCGCCCTCTGGCGAGCCGGCGACCTTTTGCGGCCACATCACGACCCGGCGCGCGAAATCGCCTTCGTACGAGATGCGACCAACGTCGAACTGATCCTCGCCTTTGAAGATGGGCGCCTGGCGGGCAGCATCCAGGTCGGACATGACGGGCACCGGGCTTGGATGTACCGGCTGGCGGTCGATCCCGGCTTTCGCAGGCGCGGCTGCGGCCGGGCGCTGGTCGCGCGGGCCGAGGACTGGGCGCTTGCCCGGCACATGCCCAAGCTCATGCTCATGATCCGCGACGGCAACGAAGCGGTGGCGCGGTTTTACGGCCAGCTCGGCTTCAAGGCGGAGCAGAGGATGGTCATGTCCAAGACCTTCGCCGCTGGCGCCAGGCCTCACGCCGAGAGCGAAATCCCGGTTGTGATCACCTATCTGGAGATGACCGAGCAGCCGACCCGGCCGACGGTGCCCGTGCCCGCCGGTCTCAAGCTCGCCCTGTTGCGGGTCGAGCATCCGAGTATCGCCTTTTATCGCTTCCTCTACCACGAGGTGGGCGGCCCATGGTTCTGGTATGAGCGCAAGCAGATGACCGACGAGGCGCTGGCGGAAATCGTCGCCAGCGCCAAAGTCGAGCTCTATGTGCCTTATGTCGCCGGGGCGCCAGCCGGCTATGTCGAAATCGACAGGCGGCCGGCGCCCGACGTGGGCCTGGCCTATTTCGGGCTGATGCCGGCCTATCTCGGCCTCGGCCTCGGGTGGTATCTGCTCAACTGGGCGATCGATGCGGCCTGGACCTCGGCACCCAGCCGGGTGACCGTCGACACCTGCACCCTCGATCATCCGCGCGCCTTGCAGACCTACCAGCAGGCGGGCTTCCGCGCCTACAGGCAGGAACATCGCTCCATCGTGGATCCCCGGCTGGCGGGGAGGACGCCTAGCCATTTCGAGCCCCGCCTTCCGTAGCAAGCGCCTCGACACTCGGCGCCGGCGGTCAATGGCGCAGAATCTGGCTCAAGAACAGCTTGGTGCGTTCGGACCGCGGATTGCCGAAGAACTCCTGCGGTTCGTTCTCTTCGATGATTTCCCCCTCGTTCATGAAAATCACCCGGTCAGCGACCGTGCGGGCGAAGCCCATTTCGTGGGTCACGCACAGCATGGTCATGCCGGACTGAGCGAGCTCCCCGATCACGTCCAGCACCTCCTTGATCATTTCGGGATCGAGGGCCGAGGTCGGTTCGTCGAACAGCATGATCTTGGGATTCATGCAGAGCGACCGGGCGATGGCGACGCGCTGCTGCTGGCCGCCCGACAGCTGACCCGGATACTTCTTCGCCTGTTCCGGGATTTTCACCCGCTTCAGGTAGACCATGGCCGCCTCTTCGGCCTGGGCGCGCGGCATCTTGCGCACCCAGATCGGCGCCAGGGTCAGGTTCTGCAGCACGGTCAGATGGGG
>DATNJA010000324.1:0-2872 GCA_035604155.1 Candidatus Udaeobacter sp.
GAAAAGCGTCATCATCGTTGGCGGCGGACCCGCAGGTCTTGCCGCCGCCCTTGAGGTCTCGCGCCGGGGCGGCCGACCCCTCGTGCTCGAGAAGCTTGCCGATATGGGCGGCCTCGCGCGGACCGTCGCCTGCGGGGGGCATCGGTTCGATATCGGCCCGCATCGCTTCTTCACGCTGAACGAAGAGGTGAAGGCGCTGTTCCGCGAAATCGGCGGCGAGGACATCGTGAGCGTTCCCCGGCTCACCCGAATCCTCTATCGCAACAAGCTCTTCAGCTACCCCCTGACGCCGTTGAGCTGCCTCTCGGGCGTAGGGCTGCTGCCCGGGCTTGGCATCCTTTCCAGCTATGTCGCGGCGCGGCTGCGCCGAAGGCTGTCGCCCCGGCCTATCCTCACCTTCGAGGACTGGGTCGTCGATCGCTTCGGGCGGCGCCTGTTTGTGACGTTTTTCAAGACCTACACGGAGAAGGTCTGGGGCATCCCCTGCGCGCGGATCGACGCCGAATGGGCGGGGCAGCGGATCAAGAGCCTCGACCTCGGTCGCGCGATCCTGAGCGCGCTCAGCCCGTCAAAGGGGGCTGTCGCCAGGACGCTCGCCAGCGAATTCCTTTACCCCAGGCTCGGCGCCGGCCAGCTGTACGAGAAGATGACGGCCCGCGTTGAAGCCGCGGGCGGCACCGTGCTCCGCCGGACGGAAGCCACGCGGATCGATCGCGAGGGTTTCCAGGTCCGCGGGATCGCCTATGGCGCTGCCGACGGATCCAGCGCCACGGCGTCGGGCGATTTCTATCTTTCCAGCGCCCCGTTGACGGAGCTTCTGGCTCAGTTCGATCCGCGCCCGCCCGACGAGGTCGAGCGCGCCGCCGCCGGCCTCGCCTACCGCAATCACATCAGCGTCCAGCTCCTGGTCAAGGGCGAACCGCCGTTTCCCGACAACTGGATCTACCTGCATTCGCCCGAAGTGAAGATGGCCCGCGTCTCCAGCTACCGCAACTTTTCGCCGGCCATGGCCGCCGCCCCCGACATTCATCCTTTGACGGCCGAGTATTTCTGCTTCGCCGACGAATGGTTGTGGCAGGCTTCCGATGCCGAGCTCATCGATCTGGCGCGCCGCGAACTCGCTTCCATGAGGCTCGTGGCCGCCGCCGCCGTTGCCGATGGCTTCGTTGTCCGCTCTCCCAAAGCCTATCCGGTGATCGAGCGGGGCTACGCCGACAAGGTCGCGGTGATCAAAGGCTGGCTCGACCGCTTCGAGAATTTCCTGCCTATCGGCCGCTCGGGCATGTTCAAGTATAACAATCAGGACCACGCCATGGCGACCGGCCTGCTGGCTGCGCGCACCGCGCTCGGGCTCGGGCATTTCGATCCCTGGCTGGTCAACATCGACGGGCTCTATCAGGAAGGCGGCAAGGCGTAGCGCGACCGCGCTCTAGCGATGGTAGATCACGTAGTTTTCGTCCTGGACAATCGCCCCTTGGAAACGCGCCACCTCGTGAAAGCCGTGGCGGGCCAGCATGCTGGGGTCCACAGGTTGGCCTTCGGCGACGATGAAGGTGGCGCTGGGTCCGAAGCGATCCACGTCCCTCATCACGGCTTCCATGTCGATGGGCTCCAGACGCCTGCGGTCCCAGACGGCGAATGACCCCCAGCGCCGCCCGTTGGCATAGTAGATGCGGTCCACCCCGAGATAGCCGACAACCGTACATGTGTGAATGTCGGGAATTCCCACAATGGGGCCGGCCGCCCAACCACGCTCTCGAATAAATCGAGCCGCCGCGCTGCCATTTGAATAGGGCCTTGCAAAGTCTTGCGACGCCACCGCCAGCCCGACAAGCGCCTGGACGGCAAGCACTGCCATGAACAGGCCCGGGGGAACCAGCAAGGCAGACTTGCCAGCCTTTGCGCCGCTTGGGTCGATCCCTGCCCGATCGATCCACACAGCGGCCAGGAAGCAGAGAAAGACAACGCCTTGGGCCCAAGTCACCCCCAGTTTTGCATAAGTAAACGCCAGAATGCCGCCGATGGAGGCCAGCAAGAAGACAGCGGCTGCTGGGTTGTTGCGGAAACGCCGCAGAATGATCGCCAGAACCAACATGGCGGCGATGGCGCCAGCCCAGCGGCCGGCGCCGACCAGTTCCCCAAGGGCCCGCACCACGCCCAGGATGCGTTCGCCCGACAGTCCGAAAGACCAGCCCATGGCGAACCCCGAATCCGCTGGCGGAAGCGCGACAGCGGCCGCAAGCGCCCAGCCCGCGCACAGGATCAGAACGGCGAGAACATTCCAGCGGCGATCGGAGGACCTGTCCAAGACTCCTGGGGCGCCGCCCAGGATTCGATCGACGACAAGGCATGCGAGTGCTGCCGCCGACGCGAAGGCAAAATACAAATGCACATTGGCCAAAGCGGCAAGAAGCACTGCCATGAGCACGGGATGCTTCCGGCGCTCGCGCCACAATGAGCAGAAGAGCACGAGCAGCAGGAAGCCGAGGGCATAGCAACGGCTCTTCACGCCATACTCGAAGAGTACGAAATGGCCGAATGGGAGGACCAGGCGCTCCAGGTGGGAAAACGGTGCACGCCACAGGATCACGGCCATCGCCGCGGACGCGAGGGCAAGTTGCAGTCCCTGCATGATCGCAGGATCACGAGTCACGCGGGTCAGCGGCATTAGAAGGAGATACCAGAGTGCCGGGTGGCCTTCGTAATGCAGGTTGTGGATCAGATCGGCAAGGCCGTGGCTGTCGCGCGCTATGAGCCAGGCCTGGATCTCGTCGAACCACATCTCATGGGCCAGCATGGTGACGCCAACCGCCAGGACATAGAGCGCCAGGACGGCAAGGTTGAAGCGCTGTTCTGGTATGCGCGCGAGCGC
>DATNJA010000325.1:0-2424 GCA_035604155.1 Candidatus Udaeobacter sp.
CCGGAAGCCGGGAACATGCATGAACATGGCGTGCAGGCCCTGGGAATGCTGGGCCCCCTGGCCCCAGGACTTGCCGATCATGCCGCGCACGACCAAGGGAACCTTGAGGGCGCCACCGTACATGTAGTGGGCCTTGGCGGCAATGTTCACCAGCTGGTTCATGCAGAGGAGGAGGAAATCCAGCCGGATGTGGACGTGGATGGGCCGCATGCCGGCCATGGCGGCGCCGATGGCGACACCGGTCATGGCGTCTTCGGAAAGCGGCGTGGTGAACACGCGATCCTTGCCGAAGCGCTCGAGCAGGCCCTTGGTCGATCCCTGGATGCCCTTGTGGTCGTCCACGTCGAGGCCGAAGACGAACACCGAGGGATCGCGCTCCATCTCCTGCGCGACCGCCTCGTTGAGAGCCTCGACGTAGCTGATCTCGCGATCCGTCACCGCAGGCTCACCGGGCATAGACGTGAAGCAGGAGTTCCTCCGGGTCGGGCGGCGGGCTCGACTGCGCGAAGGCAAAGGCGTCATCGATCTCGAGCGCCACGTCGCGCTCCAGGCGCTCGACGATGCCGGCCGGCAACATCCCCGCCAGGCGCGTGAGCTGGTCGGCCCGTTGCCAGGGCTCCAGCTCCGCACGGCTCCGGTAGCCGGACTCGTAGTCCTCATTCGGGCCGACATGCTCGCGCCAGCGATAGGTCAGGCATTCCATGAAGGACGGGCCCTGGCCCTCGCGCGCGCGGGCGACGGCCTTTGCGGCGGCGTCCCGGATCGCGAACAGATCCTGGTCTTCGATGCGCCGAGCCGGAATGCCATAGGTGGCAACCCGCTCGCAGAGCCGGCTCGTGGCCCAGCGCTTGTCCAGCGGTTCGTGGATCGCGTAGCCGTTGTTCTCGCAGACGAAGACCATCGGCAGCCGGTGCAGGGCGGCGAAATTCAGGGTCTCGCTCATGCTGCCTTCCTCGGTCGCCCCTTCGCCGAAGAAGCAGGCGACGACCCGCCCGCCGGCGCGACGCTTTATGGCCAGGGCCCAGCCGGCGGCGATGGGCACCTGGGTCCCAACCACCGCGGAAGCGCCCAAGACGCCAACGTCGGGAGCGACGAGATGCATGGAGCCGCCCTTGCCCCGCGCGCAGCCGGTGACCTTGCCATACATCTCGGCCACCATCCGGCGCAGGCTGCCGCCCTTGGCCAGATAGGCCGCGTGGCCGCGATAGGACATGGCGACGATGTCGTCGCGGCCGAGGACGTCGCAAACGCCGACGGCGACGGCTTCCTGGCCGATCGAAAGATGGACCGGGCTCTTGATGCGGTCTGAGGGGTAGTCCTGCGCGATCCGCTCCTCCGCGCGGCGGATGAGCAGCAAGGCGCGAAACAGCCGTTCGACCTCGTCGGACTTGTCCGGCAAACCCTTCCCCTTGGCCCAGTACCGACTTTCGCAGAAAGTCGGTACATCGTTTCCAGTCTTAGTATCGGATTCACGCAGAAATTCGTGACATAGCGCCGAGCCACGAATTTCTGCGATCCGATCCTAGCGCCTCGCCTTCGACGAGGACGGCGGCGAAACCGGCTTCCTGCAGCCCGCGGAACGCGACACTCCAGCTACATCAGTTATAGGCGCCGCGCCACCGGAAATGGAAGTCCGAGGCGCGGGCCAGCGGGGGCGGACATGACGCTGCCCCTCGACCCCGCGATGCTGGAGGCCGCCTATGAGTTCCTGCGGGCGACCCCGCCGTTCCGGCGCTGGAAGCTGCCGATATCACGGCTTCGATCCGAAGCTGTTCTGACCCTCGGCAACGAATTTCGAGGATGGCCGGACATGGATGACCAAGCGCCGCAGCCTGCCAGGCTGGAACCCGACCTCGCCCGGCTTCTCGCCGACCTAAAGCGCGACGAAGGCCTGCGGCTCAAGCCCTACCGGGACAGCGTGGGGAAGCTCACCATCGGCTATGGCCGCAACCTGGAAGGCGTGGGCATTTCCGAAGAGGAGGCCGGCGCCATGCTCGCCAGCGACGTCGCGCGGGCGACCCTCGCTGTCGAAGGCCAGCTTCCCTGGGCCGCGACCCTGGATCCAGTGCGCCAGCGCGTGCTGGTGGAAATGGCCTTCAACATGGGCATCGAGGGCCTGCTGACCTTCCAGAACACGCTCCGCGCGATCCGCGAGGCCCGCTGGGCCGATGCCTCGGACGGATTGCTGGCTTCGCTCGCCGATCATCAAGAGCCCGCGCGCGTCAGCCGTTGGGCGACCGCGCTCAAGACCGGGACCTAGCCCGGGGCCTAGCAGACAACTGGACCCGCAGCTTCATGAAAGGAACCCCATGCTGCCCTTCAACAAGGCCGTGGCCGGCGGCATCGCCGCCGGCGGGCTGACCCGATTCACCGATTGGTTCGTTGCCGGAATCAGCAACGAGCTCGCCCATACCGCCTGGGGCG
>DATNJA010000326.1:0-9434 GCA_035604155.1 Candidatus Udaeobacter sp.
GGCTTCGACCACGGGTCAGGTGCCGCTGTCGGCGATCGCGTCGCTCGACGTCAGACAGTCGCCGCTGCAGGTTTCGCATCTCAAGCAGTTTCCGGTGACGACGATCTCGTTCAACCTGGCGCCCGGCGCCTCGCTCGGCGCTGCCGTCGACGCCATCAACGCCGCGCTCGTCGACATCGGTCTGCCGGCGAGCTTCGGCGTCAACTTCCAGGGGGCGGCGCAGGCGTTCCAGGCGTCGCTGTCGAATGAGGCGTTCCTGCTGCTGGCGGCGGTCCTGACGATGTATATCGTGCTCGGCGTCCTCTACGAGAGCTTCATCCACCCGATCACGATTCTCTCGACTCTGCCGTCGGCCGGCATCGGCGCGCTGCTGGCGCTCGAATGGGCCGGCGCCGGCCTCGACATTATCGGCGTCATCGGCATCGTGCTGCTGATCGGCATCGTCAAGAAGAACGCGATCATGATGATCGACTTCGCCCTCGACGCCGAGCGCCGGGAAGGCAAGGCGCCGCGCGAGGCGATCCACCAGGCCTGCCTGCTCCGCCTGCGCCCGATCCTGATGACGACCATGGCCGCTCTGCTGAGCGCGCTGCCTCTCATGCTCGGCACCGGAACCGGTTCGGAGCTGCGCCAGCCTCTCGGGTTGGCGATTGTCGGCGGGCTCATCGTCAGTCAGATGCTGACCCTGTTCACCACACCGGTGATTTATCTCGCTTTCGACCGGCTGGCGCGGCGGCTGCACGAGGGTCCGCCCGAGGGCGCGCCCCAGGGCACGCCCACGGGCACGTCATGAACGTCTCGGCGCCCTTCATCCGCCGGCCGGTGGCGACGACCTTGCTGACGCTGGGCATCGCGCTAGCCGGCGCCATCGGCTTCTCCCAGCTGCCCGTGGCGCCGCTGCCGCAGGTGGATTTTCCCACCATCTCGGTCCAGGCCCAGCTTCCGGGCGCCAGCCCCGAGGTCGTGGCCACCAGCGTCGCCACGCCGCTCGAGCGCCATCTGGGCCAGATCGCCGACGTCAGCGAGATGACCTCCTCCAGCACCGTCGGCTCGGCGCGAATCACCCTGCAGTTCGGCCTCGACCGGGATATCGACGGGGCCGCCCGCGACGTCCAGGCGGCAATCAATGCGGCGCGCGCCGATCTGCCGGCCAGCCTGCGCAGCAACCCCACCTATCGCAAGACGAACCCGGCCGATGCGCCGATCCTGATCCTGGCCCTCACGTCGGACACGCTGACGCCGGGCCAGGTCTATGATGCCGCGGCGTCGGTGCTCGGGCAGAAGCTTTCCCAGGTTCAGGGCATCGGCCAGGTGGCGCTCGGCGGCGCGTCGCTGCCGGCGGTCAGGGTCGAGCTCAATCCACGGGCCTTGTTCAAATACGGCATCGGTCTCGAGGACGTGCGTGCCGCGCTCGCCGCCGCCAACGCCCACAGCCCGAAGGGCGCCATCGAGGTCGGCGGCCAGCGCTATCAGCTCTATGCCAACGACCAGGCGCGTCTCGCCGACCAATACCGCTCGCTCATCGTCGCCTATCGATCCGGCGCCGCGGTCCGTCTTTCCGATGTGGCCGAGGTCGATGATTCGGTCGAGAACCTGCGCAATGCGGGGCTTGCCAACGGCAAGCCCTCGGTGCTGGTCATCCTCTATCGCCAGCCAGGCGCCAATATCATCGATGCGGTGGACAGGGTGCTGGCCCTGGTGCCGGAGATGAAGGCATCGATCCCCAGCGACATCGATATATCCGTCGCCAATGACAGATCGACGAGCATTCGAGGCTCGCTCCGGGACGTCGAGCTTACGCTGATCGCCTCGACCGTCCTCGTCGTCCTGGTGGTGTTCGCCTTCCTGGGCGATGCGCGTGCGGCCCTGGTGCCCAGCGTCGCGGTGCCGGTTTCCTTGATCGGCACCTTCGGCGTCATGTATCTCCTGGGCTACAGCCTGGACAACCTGTCGCTCATGGCGCTCACCATTGCCACCGGCTTCGTCGTCGACGACGCGATCGTGGTGCTGGAGAATGTGGCCCGTCATGTGGAGGCCGGCATGCCGCGCTTCCAGGCGGCACTCCAGGGCGCCGGCGAAGTCGGCTTTACGGTGCTTTCCATGAGCTTGTCGCTGGTGGCCGTTTTCATCCCCATCCTGCTCATGGGCGGCATCGTCGGGCGGCTCTTCCGCGAGTTCGCCGTGACGCTCTCCATCGCCGTGCTCGTATCCTTGATCCTCTCGCTCACGACGACGCCGATGATGTGCGCGCGGCTCGTCGGCCGGCGGGGCCGGAGGCCTCCGGGGCGGCTCGCCCGGGCGAGCGAAGGCCTGTTCCGGGGCGCGCTCCGCGGCTACGAGCGCAGTCTTGCCATAGCGCTCGCTCATCCGTTCCTGGTCATTCTGATTTTTTTCTCGACGCTCGCCCTCAATGTTTTTCTTTACGTCTCGATCCCGAAGGGATTCTTCCCCCAGGAGGATACCGGCCGGTTGATCGGCGGCATCCAGGCGGACCAGAGCATCTCCTTCCAGGCCATGCGCCAGAAATTCGGGCAATTCATGACGATCCTCCAGGCCGATCCGGCGATTGCCAGCGTGGTGGGCTTCACCGGCGGCGGACAGACGAATTCCGGCTTCGTCTTCGTCGCCCTGAAGCCCGTGGCCCAGCGCAAGCTTTCGGCCGATGCAGTGATCGCCCGGCTGCGCAAGGCGCTTGCCGTGGTGCCGGGGGCAAGCCTGTTCCTGCAATCGGTTCAGGACATCCGCGTCGGCGGCCGGCAAAGCAACGCCCAATACCAGTACACGCTCCAGGACGACAACCTGCAGGAGCTCTATGACTGGACGCCGAAAGTCGCCACGGCCCTGCAGCATCTGCCGGAGATTTCCGACGTGAACTCAGACCTCCAGCAGGGCGGACTCGAGACCGATCTCGTCATCGACCGTGCCACCGCATCGCGCCTCGGCGTGAGCGTGAGCCAGATCGACAACAACCTCTATGACGCCTTCGGCCAGCGCCAGGTCTCGACGATCTACAACCCGTTGAACCAGTATCACGTCATCATGGAGGTGGCGCCGCAGTACTGGCAGAGCCCCCAAGTGCTGCGGGACATGTATATCAGCACCAGCGGCGGGTCGGTCGGCGGCGTCCAGGGATCGAACGCGGTTGCCGGCACGACCGGCAGCCCGACGACGTCGGCGGCCAGCGACGAAGCGCGCAATCTCAGCACCAACGCCCTGACGGCGACCAAAGGCAGCAGCGCCTCGACCGGCAGTGCTGTCAGCACCGGGGCCGAGCGCATGGTGCCTCTGGCCGCGTTCGCCACCTATGGTCCTGGCCAAACCCCCCTGGCCGTCAACCATCAGGGCCTGTTTCCGGCCGGCACCATTTCCTTCAACCTAACGGCCGGGAAATCGCTCAGCGATGCGGTCGTCGCCATCGCCAAGGTGGAAACCGCCATCGCCATGCCCGACTCGATCCACGGCTCGTTTCAAGGCACGGCGCGCGTATTCCAGGATTCGGTCGCGAGCGAGCCGATGCTGATCCTGGCGGCGCTGGTCGCCGTCTATATCGTGCTTGGCGTGCTCTACGAGAGCTACGTGCATCCCCTCACCATCCTCTCCACCTTGCCCTCGGCCGGGGTGGGCGCAGTGCTGGCCCTGATGGCGGTCAATGTCGAATTCAGCATCATCGCCCTCATCGGCGTCATCCTGCTGATCGGCATCGTCAAGAAGAACGCCATCATGATGATCGATTTCGCGCTCGATGCCGAGCGCAGCCGCAACCTCTCGCCGCGCGATGCGATCTACGAGGCCTGTCTTCTCCGCTTCCGCCCGATCATGATGACCACCATGGCGGCACTTCTGGGCGCCCTTCCTCTGGCGCTTGGCCTGGGCCAGGGCGGGGAACTGCGCCAGCCCCTTGGCATCGCCATCGTCGGCGGGTTGATCGTCAGCCAGCTGCTGACGCTCTATACGACGCCTATCGTCTATCTCTATCTCGACCGCTTCCGGCTGTGGTGTCAGCGGCTTCGCCGCCCGCCAAGATCGGAAGCCGGCCTGCAGTCGGCGGAGGGCCACTGATGGCCGGCGCGCTGGCACGTATTTCGACCCTTGCCGCGGCCCTGCTGGCGCTGGCCGCCTGCGAGGTCGGGCCGGACTACCGGAAGCCCGACGCCCCGGCCCCTGCCGCTTACAAGGAATCTCAAGGCTGGAAGCCGGCCGAGCCTGGGGAGGCGGCCAGCGGCACCGCCTGGTGGTCGGTCTACGACGACGCGGTTCTCGACCAGCTGGAAAGCCAGGTCGATGTCTCGAACCAGACCCTCAAGGCTGGCGAGGCCGCCCTTCAGGTCGCTCGTGCCCTGGTCGTTGAGGCCAGGGCCGGCCTGTTCCCGACCATCGGCCTCGGCGCCTCGGCCGAGCGCGCCCGCGTGGGCAACGCGGGCAGGTCCGTTACCGACAATGCATTCACCGCCTCGGGCACGGCGAGCTGGGATCTGGACGTCTGGGGCCGCATCCGGCGCAGCGTGGAGGCCAGCGCCGCGAGCGCGCAAGCGAGTGCCGCCGATCTCGCCGCCGCCCGGCTCTCGATCCAGGGCGAAGTCGCGGCCGACTACTTCGCCCTCAGGATCCAGGACGAGACCCAGCGCCTGCTCCAGGCGACGGCGGCCCTGTTCCAGCATTCGCTCGACATCACGCGCAACAAGTACGAGGCGGGGACCGCGGCCATGACCGATGTGGCATCCGCCGAGGCCCAGCTCGAATCGACCCAGGCCCTAGCGATCAACGTCGGCATCCAGCGCCAGCAATTGGAGCATGCCATCGCCGTGCTCATCGGCAAGGCGCCCGCCGACTTCGCCGTCGTGCCGGTGCCGCTCGCGCTGAAGACGCCTGCCGTGCCCGCGGGCCTGCCGTCCGCCTTGCTGGAGCGCCGGCCCGATATCGCCGCGGCCGAGCGCCAGATGGCCGCGGCCAACGCCGAGATCGGCGTGGCCGTCGCCGCCTTCTATCCCGACATCTCCCTCTCCGCCACGGCCAGCTTCGCGGCCACGGCTCTTTCCAGCCTGTTCAACGCCTCCAACCTGGTCTGGGCGGTCGGCCCTGCCTTGTCCGAAACGCTGTTCGAAGGGGGCTTGCGCTCGGCCGAGCTGGAGGCCGCCCATGGCACCTATGACGAGCAGGTCGCCCTCTATCGGCAGACCGTGCTGACCGCTTTCCAGCAGGTCGAGGACCAGCTGGCGGCGTTGCGAATCCTGGAACAGGAAGCCGCGGTGCAGGCTGCCGCCGTGCGGGCGTCGGAAGAGGCGGCCAGCCTCGCCCTCAACCAGTACGAGGCGGGGACGGTGGACTACACGACGGTCATCACCGCCCAGGCCACTGCGCTGGGCAGCGAGGAAACCAGCCTCGGCATCCTCAATCAGCGCGCGGCGGCCAGCGTCGGCCTGATCCAGGCGCTGGGCGGCGGCTGGGATGCCTCCCAGCTTCCGGCCATGCAGGAAGGGGTCATGGACCCGATCCTTCCTTGAAGGGGTCGGCGATCCGGGCCCTCGGCCGATAGAAGGCCAGGCTCGCGACCAGCCCGGCCGTGGCGGCATAAAGCCCGGCATTGACGCTGGCGAGATGGGCGACATGGCCCCAGATCCAGCTCCCGAACGCCAGGCCGCCGAAAAGGGCGAGGTAATAGACGCCGATCGCCCGGCCCTTGAACTGCTCGGCCGCCGCCAACTGCACCACGACATTGTAGGTGGACATGGCGACCATCCAGCCGAACCCGCCGATCACCAGCATGGGCAAGAGCGCCAGCTCGGACGGCAGCACCGCAAGCGCCAGGGTGGCGAGCGCGAAACAGACGGTCGAGCCGGCAAACAGGCGCTTCAAGCCCAGCCGCAGGCGGATCCAGGTAATCACGCCAGCGCCGGCAAGCGCGCCGACGCCGAGCGCTCCCAGCATCAGGCCATAGACCGAGGGTCCGCCGCCCTGGAGGCGCTTGGCGACGAGCGGCAGGAGCGACCAGAGGGCGCTGGAGAAACCGGTGAATACGAAGCAATGGAGCATGGCGCTTCGGATCGCGGGCGCGCCGCGGGCGTGGGCGAAGCCGGCGATCAACCCTTCCAGGATGCTGCCCGCGGGCTTGGCCTTGGAGAGCCCGGCCTTGCGGCGCCAGTGGAACAGCACGGCGATGATGTAGACGTTGCAGAGCGCGTTGACGGCAAAGGCGGCCGGCACGCCGAAGAGGGCGATGATGAGCCCGCCGATGCCGGGCCCGGCGGCCCGCGCGATGTTCCAGCCGACGCTGCTGAGGACAAGGGCGCTCGGAATCTGTTCTCGGGGAAGCAATTCGCCCAAGGTCGCCTGATAGGCCGGGTAGCGCAGCGCCGAGCCGCTGTCGAGGGCGAAGGTCAAGCCGAGCAGCAGCCAGGGCGTCATCAGCCCGATGCCGTCCAGCAGCGACAGCAGGAGGGCGACGGTCAAGACGATCACCTGGGCCGCGAGGAAAACCAGCCGCTGGTCGAACCGGTCGGCGAGCACGCCGCCGAGCAGGCTGAATATCAAAGGCGGCAGGGAGGTCGCCGCCTGGACCCAGGCGACGAAATCGACCGTGGGGGCGATGGAGGTCATAAGCCAGGCGGCGGCCACCGACTGGATCCAGACTCCGACGTTGGAAAGCAAAGTCGCGGTCCAGAGGCGCCGGTAGATCGGATTGGCGAGCGGGCTGAAGAGCGAGGCGGGCCGAAGGTGGCGGTGCTGGGGCGCCGACATGGCGAGGCTGGCTGCAAGTACAGACGTGAATGCAGCATAGCGGCTGTTCGCGGTTTCGGAAGCCGGCCCTGCACCTCGAAGGGACATGGCCGCCAAGTGCGGAACGCATTGCCCGGCGCCGCGAAGGCCGGCTAATTTGCCGGGCCTCATAAAGGGGCGACCAAATCAGCCCAGTGGTCGGTGGAGGGGGAACGCATGAGCGCAAACGGGATAATGATCGGATTTCCCTCGCCGCCGTCGGAGCAAGTCACACTCGCCAATTGGCGCCTGCCGCCCTTCAACCGCTGGGCCTTTCGCAATGTGCGCCAGATCCTGCCCACGGCGGCGATCCCCCGCGGCGAGACGGCGGGGGAAGCCTTCCATCGTTCGGAACGCGCGATCGAGGCCATCGCCTTCCAGGGCCCCGACGGCCAGGAATGGACCGTCGGACGGATGCTTGCCGCGACCTTCACCGACGGGTTGCTGGCGCTCCGCCGGGGTCGGCTCCTCGTCGAGCGGTATGACAGCGGGTTCCTGCCTGAAACGCCCCATATCGTCTTTTCGGTCAGCAAGTCGCTGACGGCGCTGCTGGCCGGGATCGTGGTGGGCCAGGGTCGCCTCGATCCCGACGCGCCGGTGCTGCGCTACATTCCCGAAGTCGCCGGCTCGGCCTATGGCGACTGCTCCGTGCGCCATGTGCTGGACATGACCGTCTCCACCGACTTCGTCGAGGACTACCTCGACACGACCGGCGATTTCGCCCGCTATCGCATGGCTACGGGCTGGAACCCGGTCGCCGATCCCAGCAATGTGGGCGACCTTCGCGGGTTCCTCCCCAGCATCCATCGCGGCGCCGGACCCCATGGCGAGGTCTTCCACTACGTGTCGCCCAACTCCGATCTTCTCGGTTGGATTCTCGAGCGGGCCGCCGGCCGGCCATTCGCCGAGCTGATGAGCGACCTGGTTTGGCGACCGCTCGGCGCCGAGTTCGACGCCTACATCACGGTCGACCGCCTGGGCGCGCCGCGTAGCGCCGGCGGAATCTGCGTGACCTTGCGCGACCTGGCGCGCTTCGGCGAGATGATGCGCCTGAGAGGCATGGCCGGCGGCCGGCAGATCGCGCCCGCCTGGTGGATCGACGACATTCGGGAAAACGGCGATCCGCAAGCCTGGCGCCGGGGCGCCATGGCAGCCCAGCTGCCCCTCGATCGCTATCGCAGCAAATGGTACAGCCTCGGCGACGGGCGCGGCAGCTTCTGCGCCATCGGCATCCATGGCCAGTGGCTCTATATCGATCCCACGGCCGAGGTGGTGCTGGCCAAGCTCTCGTCCCAGCCGGAGGCGGCGGACGAACCCGCGGACTGCCTGACCATGGCGGGGCTCGCGGCCCTCGCGCGAGGGATCGCCGAACGGTCCTAGAGCAAGATCGGGTCAGCTTCTATCAGGCTGACCCGTGAATCTTGCTCTACATGTTGGGTTTAGAGCCTGATTCACGTCTCAAGCCGAACAGGCTTGAGACGATCAGGCTCTATGGCGCGCTGGGGGCCTTCAGGATGCGATCGACCTCGCCCAGGATCCGCTCCTTGGGGTCGAGCTTGCGCAGGATGACGGCCGCGCCCAGCTTGCGCGCCATGTCGAGGACGTCGACGTCATAGAACGCGCCGCCGCCGGAGACCGCGACGATCTTGACGTGATTGTCGACGGCCCTGAGGGCGCGGATCACCTCGCCGCCGTCCATGCCCGGCATGAAGATATCGGTAACGACCACGTCCGGACGGAACTGGCGATAAAGGTCCACCGCTTCGCGTCCATCTTCGGTCTCCAGCACCTGGTGACCGCCATCCTCGAGGATGCGGCGAATGACACCCCGATAGAACCCGTCGTCGTCGATCACGAGTATGAGGGCCACGGCCCCTGCCTCTCCCGGATGGAACATCCGCCAGCCGGGGAAGTCCGGTTGGGTGCGGCTGCTGCAGCGCAATACGCCCATCCCTCGCGCAGCCGGCGTCTGACCCTCACCTTATCATGGTCTTAGGGCCAGCCGCACCTACGGGTATCGATCGGGCCCGCGATCGGGGACAATTGGGCGCAGGAAGGGCTGGGCGGCCAGTTCGATCTCGCTCATCAAGCCGTCCAGCCGAGGGACGAGGGCTTCGATGGCGGCCCAGTTCCCCGACCGGCCGGCCGTTTCCAGCAGGCTGCAAACCTCGACCAGATGATGGGCGCCGACGACCGAACCCGAGCCTTTCAGCTTATGGCTGGCTTGGCGAACCTGTTCGGGAACGGCGCTGGCAACCGCCGCGCGGATCTCCGCAATCCCCAAATGGGCTGCCGGGATGAATTCGGCCACGACCTCGCTGATCAACTCAGGGTCGTCGCCGAGGGTTCGGCGCAGGACCGCATCGTCCATGGCGGGTTTTGGGCCTCCGAGCGAAGCTGCCGCGTCATTCCGGACTGTCATAAGCCTTCCTGAGAATGGAATTGTCTCGATTATTGGAAGGCGATCGCACGACAATCGGCGCGCGACCGGGCCATTCCCCTGAATGAAAATACCATGAAACACCGATCGCGCTCCAGTCAAAACGGCTGTGCCTTTGAAGCCGCTGCTGCCGACATGATTTGTAGTATTTGATATTAATAGGGGTGTATTTTGATCTTCGATCCCGTGCCGCCGGCGATTCGCTGCAGCGGGCTTCGCCCCGAGGCGGCCGGCCAGGAGC
>DATNJA010000327.1:0-21447 GCA_035604155.1 Candidatus Udaeobacter sp.
AAGGCAATGCCGATCGAGCCGAGCTTGCGCGGTCCGTAGGAGGGGAAGGTCGTGCCGAGGCCGGCAAGCTCCGTCATTCCCCAGAGTTCAATGAGCGGGCAGCCGAAGCGGCGCTCGACCTCCTCCATTTTCGCCTTCGGCATGGTCTGTCCGCCCACCGTGCACCGGGTGAGGGAGGCGAGGTCGTACCGGGCGAGCTCGGGATGGGCCAGCATGTACATGTACATGGTCGGTACGCCCTCGAAGATGGTCGCCTTATGGGACTCGATACTGGAGAGAATCTCGGCCGCATCGAACCGCGGGTGCATGACCAGGGTCTGCCCGCACAGCATGGCGCCGTTAAAAACGATGTTGCCGTAGACATGGGGGCAGGGCAGGGCCGACACGACCGTGTCGGCGGCCGTCTTCAGGTGCATCTGGGCGGTCATCGTGCCGTTCAACATTACGGCGCGGTGGGATTGCATGGCGCCCTTGGGATGTCCCGTCGTGCCCGAGGTGTAGCCGATGGTCGAGGTCGCCTCGGGCCTGACGGCGACCGGCTCGAAGGCGGCCGGCCCGGCTGTAAGCTCGTCGAACGGGGTCGTGCCCGGAATCGTCTCCCGGCCGAACACTACCGTGGTGAGACCGGAGACGCCCGCCTCCAGCGCCGGTCCGATCTTGTCTGGGCTGCCGATCAGCGCCCTAGCACCGCAATCCCTGGTCACATAGGCGACCTCCGCCGGTGTCAGCATGACGTTGACCGGGTTGATTACGGCGCCGGTCTTCAATGTGCCGTAATAGCTGACGATCCATTCCCAGCAATTGCCCGCATAAAGGGTCACGCGGTCGCCGGGCCGGACGCCGAGTTTCACAAGCCCCGACGCCAGCGAGCCGGTGAGGCTGTCGAGCTCGGCAAAGGAGAAGCGCCGGTCGCCCGCCACCAGCGCCGTCTTGGCGCCGAAACGGCGCGCCGCATGGGGCAGAACTTGCCCAAGCGTGTCCAGCATCCCTCATTCTCCCTTGAACGCTCATGTCCCCACTTCCGGAGGGCATTCGAGGCGTCCGCCCGTCCTCAGCCGAGATCCACCGGATGACCAGCTTTCTGACGCAAGATTGCTGCCGGACGCTGGTATTCGCAAGAGCGAGCCCTCGCTCGAGCGAGCCCTCGCTCGGAATGCCAGGAAGCTCCAACCGCCAGTGAGATCGGCACGCTGCGTGAGGGAAGCTGCGAGTTTGCCTTCATCAAGACAAACGTCTCCCATGGTTCTTGCTGTAGAGGGTGATGATCCGCTTAGCCGCGCGCTTCCTGTTGGTCACGAGGCCGATGCGAAGATAAGGCTCGCCAAAGCGCCACTCGACCTTGGCCAAGACGCGGCGCCCTATCTTCTAGCGTTGCGCCTGGTAGCTGAGCTGGCATGGTAGCGCCAAACCTCGATGGGCGGACGGCCGACGGGGCGCTTGTGCAAGTAGCCGATACTCTCCTGCAGCACGCTGTTGGCCGGGAGCGGGATCGCGTACTTGAAGCCGTCGTCCTCCAGGAACTTGTAAACTTCAGGGCCGGCCAAGGCAGCGTCGGCGCGGAAATAGAGCAGCGAAACCTTGCCCCGATAGCACATCACGACCGGATCGAGCACGTCCCTCCAGCCGTTGCGGGCTCAGGACTCTTCCCACCAACAGGTAAGCGCGAGTTGGGCCGCCGTGTTGGCGACGGTGGCGAGACAGCTGCTGGCCTTGCCCGCCGGAATGTAGACGGCCATGCGCAGCATGTAGTGCGTCTCGCCGGCACCGGGCAGGCGCTCGGAATTGAGGCGCACGATGTTGGCGCCGAACTGAAGGAAGACTTCGGACAGCCTGGCGATCAGCCCGGGACTGTCCTTGCCGGTGATCTCGATCCGGTGGGTGATATGGGCCTGCTCGGCATGAACCGGCCGATAGCCGAAGGGAGTGACCGACACCTTGGCTCCTTTGAGGGCGGAGAGCCGCATCAGCTCGCTCTCCACCGAAGCCAACGACACGCCGTCCGGTAGCTCGCAGACCGAGTTGAATTCGGCTGCCCCGCCCAGCACGGCGAAAGTCGTGTCCCCCAGGTTGGCGCCGATGTCGTAAAGCCGCCCGGCGATGGCGGCGATCAAGCCGGGGTGATCTTCGCAAAGCACGGAAACGAGGGCGCTCATGGTCATAGCTTACTGTCTCACGGAAGCTAGACGACGTTCAACTCGACGATCGGCAGGCCTCGCCTGACGCGCTCGAAACCGAAGCGGGTAAGGTCGATGCTGCGGTAGGCACCATGGACGATCAGTTCGGCGATCGCCCGGCCGACGGCCGGCGACTGCTGCAGGCCATGACCGCTGAACCCGCAAGCTATATAGAAATTCTCGATTTCCGGATGGGCGCCCAGGATCGCGTTCTGATCGAGGGTGTTGTAGTCGTAGTGTCCCGCCCAGGCCCGCGCGAGCTTGATGGATTCGAAGGCCGGGACGCGGTGGGCCAGGGTGGGCCAGATGACGTCCTCGAACATCCCGTAGTCGATCTCGAAATCGAGACAGTCGGGATCCTGCTCCTCTGGCGGCGAAACGCCGCCGATGTAAGAGGCCCCTTCTGGTCTGCACCACACGCCCGAGGGATCGACCAGGAGCGGCGCCCGCTCGATCGGTTCGCGGCAATCGAAGACGAAGACCAGGCGCTTGCGCGGGCGCACCGGCAAGTCGATCCCGGCCATGGCCGCGATGTCGCGCGCATGGTAGCCGGCCGAATCCACCAGCGCGCCGCAGGTGAGGTTGCCGGCCTTGGCGAGCTTGACGGCTTCGATCCGCCCGCCCGCCCGAGCGAGCCCGACCGCCTCGTCGGCGATGTAGACGGCTCCAAGCGCGCGCGCCTTGTGCCGGAAGGCCTGAAGCAGGCCATAGGGATCGGTCCAGCCTTCATTCGCGAGGCCGAGGCTGCCGCCCGCCAGATCGTCGACGTTGAGCCAGGCAAAACGAGCCTTGAGCTCGGCCGGGTTCAACAGCACGACCTCCGCACCCAGCGGGCGCTGGATCGCATGGTTGGCCTTCAAGACATCCATCCCAGCGGGCGTGGCCAAGAAGAGATAGCCCCATTCGGTGAAAGGCAGGGCGGGCCGGTCACCATCCACTTCCAGCTCGGCGCCGGCCCGTTTGACGAAGGCTGCACCGAAGCTGGACATGGCGATATTCTCGGGCGTCGAGAACTGCTGACGAATGCCGCCGGCGGAGCGGGGGGTAGCCGCCGTCGCATAAGTGGGGTCCTTTTCCACCACGACGACCCGTCCTCGATAGGCGCAGGGCCCGAGAAGGAAATAGGCAATCGCGCTGCCCATCACGCCGCCGCCGACAATGGCGACATCGCAGATTTCGCTCATGAGACGAAAGCTCAGCCCGCGAAGCGGGGTTCGACCAATCCGCGCTGGCCCGGCCGGCAGGCGAAGAGGCTGCCCGACAGCGGGGCCTCCTTCAGCCGGGCCCGGGGAAGGTCGAGAGAGGCGCTGGTGATGTAAAGGGTGCGCAAGTCGGCACCGCCGAAGGCGACGGATGTCGGGCGCGGCACCGGCATTTCCAGGACCCGGTCGAGCTTGCCGTCAGGGAGGAATCGGCTGACGCGCCAGCCGTCCCATTGGGCGCACCAGACGCCGCCCTCGGCATCCACGGTAAGGCCGTCGGGCAAGCCGTCCCCATTGGGGATCGCGGCGAACAGTCGCCGCTGTCCCACGCGTCCACCATGCGGGTCAATGTCATAACGATAGATTTTGTTGGCGACGCTGTCGGAAAAATAGCAGGTCTGGCCATCGGGGCTGAAGGCCGGCCCATTGGGGCAGACGAAGTTGCTGTCGATCCGGGTCGCCTTGCCCTTGGGACCGAAGCGGTAGAAAACGCCGAGGGGCCGGAGTTCCTTCCGGTCGCCGACTCCGGACCACAGGTTGCCCTGCCGGTCGCATTTGGCGTCATTGAACATGAGTTGGCGCATGTCTTTGATCGGCTTGGCAAAAATCCGCATGATGCCGGCCTCCGGATCAAGGCCAAAGATGCCGCGATGGTCGAGGACGATCATTCCCCCGGACCGGCGCAGCACCATGGCACCGATATAGCCCTTCAGCTTCGCCTTGACCTTGCTGTTGCGCCCGGTGGCCGGATCGAACTGATAGATGCCCGGGCGCTTCAGATCGAGCCAACAGAGCCGATTTTGCTCCTCATCCCACAGCGCGCCTTCGCCCAAAATGCTGCGGATTTTGAGCACGCATTCCACGTCCGCCATCTTGTTCTCCCCCTGCGCCGAATGGCGCCCGATCTAATCCCATATTGCCTCAGGCAACAATCCACTTGCCGGGCGGCTCCAGTGGACCCATGCTTTTCCCATGAGCCGCGCATTCATCAAGGAAGACGACGCGAACACCTCGGGCGAAGAGCTGCCCGAGCGGCCGCAGAGCCCGCACCCCAACTACGTGACGGCGGCCGGGCTGGCGGCGCTCCAGGCCCAGCTGGCGGAATTGCAGGAGCAACGCCATCAGCTGATGGCCCATACCGACGCCATCCTCTCCGAAGAACATTTGAAGCCGGTGGAACGTGATATCCGCTACTTCCAGGAGCGAATCGAGCGGGCCATCGTCATCGACCCGGCGGGCCAGCCGCAGGACAGGGTAAGCTTCGGGGCCCTGGTCAGCACCGTGGACGACGAGGGCGAAAGGCGACGCTTCGCCATCGTGGGCGAGGATGAGGCCGATCCGGCCAAGGGCAAGATCAGCTGGGTGTCGCCTCTCGCGCGATCGCTTGCCGGCGCGTCGGTGGGGGACAGCGTGACCTGGAAGCGTCCGGCCGGGGACAAGACCCTGGAGATCACGAAGATCGACTACTAGCCCGCCGGGTGGTCTGGCCAACGCTGGAGACGAAATACAGCAGGGCCCCCGCAACGGTGCAAGTTCCGACAAAGCAACCTTGCACGAGCAAGGCAAGCTCGAAACCCAGCTGATTGCCGGCGGCTTCTCCAAAGCCAAGCAATATAAAGGCAAGCTGCAACGCCGCTTGCAGAGCGCCTGCATTCGCGGGGGCAGCCGGGATCAAAGCGGCACCGCACGACATTCCCATGATGAGCAGGAGGTCCATGAAGCTGGGATTCACGTCCATGGCGCGGCAAAGAAGCCAGGTCGAGGTGCTGTCGGCCGTCCAGACCACTGCCGTGGCGGCGATGAGCATGACAACTTCTTGCAAGCCGGAGATCAGGTGCAGGCCAGCCGTGAGAGACCTGATCGGATTCTCGAGGAATGAAAGCGAGGCAGGGAGCTTCTTGTGGCGAAAGCGGAGCAAGCCAAAGAGCACCAGCCCCAGCAACACGCAAGCCAACGCGACCAACTCGACTGCGTGGAGGATCTCCGGAATTTTGCTGTTCGGCCGACCGTGAAGACCGGCGATTCCGGCGACAATGAACCCGATGAAGACGACCACGTCGAAGAGCCGTTCGACGACGATCGTGCCGACGACCGAGAGTCGCGAGATGCCGTTGCGTCGGCCGAGATAGTCGGCCCGCACGAGTTCCCCCAGTCGGGCCGGCAGGACATTATTGGCTGCGTAGCCCACGACCAGGCCGTGGTAAACTTGGAAGAAGGTCAGCCGGCTCACGGGCGAAAGAATGATCCGCCAGCGCCAGCTGCGGATGGCCAGCGCCACCCAATAGCAAGCTAAGGCAAGCAAGAGCCAGGCGATCTGCACCTGAGCCAGGCGCCGCAGCAAATCGCCAGTGTCGATCCGCGCGAAAGCAAACCAAAGCAGGGCGCCGCCTACCGCTAATCCAAGGCCTGTCTGTACAAGCCGGTGGCGCAGGACCGCCGCGATTGGGAATCCCAGTGGCCTCAACGCCGTCCCGCCCTTGTTTTACCTATGGCGCGATTCTCCATGAGGCGGGATGAAAGGCAGCGCTTCGCCCGTCTGTCAATGAAGCCCGGTGTTACTGGGAGCAGAGTGCCGGCGCCTGAGGCGGCCGCTTCCAGGTCTGGTCTCGGCCCATGAGTCCGACAGCGACATGGATCGCGAGCGATCCATCGGGGGTGAGGGTGAAGGATACCGGGTATTTCTCGTCGGTCTTGGGAACATAGATCCAGCCCTTGCCCCAGGCATAGGGACCCGTCTTCATCAAGTCGCCCAGGATCGCCCGATGGCAGAGCGGCCGGCCCTTGACATCGACGGGTTTCGCCGACCAGGCGATGCCGCCGCAGAGCATGGCCCCGCAAGGCTCGATATCGACCATGGCGCTGCCATCCTCGGTCATCCAGAATCCCATCGGGTCGGGCCGACCGGCAATGGCGGGTGCCACGCCGAGCAAAGCGAACGGCAGCAGGGCCAGGAAGGCAAGGGGCGGCTGCCAACCCTTCAGACCAAGCGCCATCGGGAGAGTTCCTTTGCCTTGAGTTCGGGATACGGCCGGCGGCTCCTTGCGTCGGAAGAGCCGGGCAAAGCCATTGTGCGGACAGTATCGGATTCTTGGATTGACAGCCAAGCGCAACTGATGTGTATTTGCCGCCGCGCCGATTTGAGCACCAGCTTGCGGGCGCGTTATAAATGCGGCTAAAGCGATTCGAGCTCCGCTCGGCGCCCTGCCGCAGCGGAGTTTTTCGTTCGTCTGAGCGTGTCTATGGACTGGTCCGGCCGGCTTCGGACCCGCGGGAATTTGAAGGGCAGCTTGCGGCCGCGTCATGCCTCGCTAAAGCGTCACGGGGGTTGCTCCGTGGGCCCGAAGTCGATGGGTGAGGAGCGCCCTCCATGGCTCCCCATCCGTCAAACCCATACCGGCACTCTGTGGCCGGGAGAACGGAGCGACTGCCATGGAACATTTTCCGATTTTTCTCAACCTGAAGGGCCGCCCGGCGCTGATCGTCGGTGGAGGAGAGGCAGCGGCGCGCAAACTTCGCTTGCTGCAGAAGGCGGGCGCGGCAGTAACGGTGGTCGCACCCAAGGTATTGCCCGAGATCGCGCAGTCGGGCGTTCGGCTACGCCAACGCGGCTTCGTCGCAGGCGACGTCTCCGGTCAGGCCATCGTCTTCGCCACGACAGGGATTGCCGAAGTCGACGATCGCGTCGCCGAGGCTGCGAGGGACAAGGGACTGCCGTGGAACGTGACCGACCGTGCGGAAGCTTCCGGTTTCATCCTCCCCGCCATTGTCGAACGTGACCCGGTCGTGATCGCCATTTCCAGCGGCGGCGCAGCGCCGGCGCTGGTCCGGCGCCTGCGCGAGAGGATCGAGCGCCTGCTGCCGGCGCGCCTCGGCCAGCTCGCCCGTTTTGCCGACAGCTTCCGCGGCGCGGTCAAAGGTCTGCTCCCCGACGGCGGCAGCCGGCGCCGGTTCTGGGAGCGCTTCTTCGACAGCGCCGTCGCCGAGGCCGTGCTGGCAGGCCATGATCGCAGGGCGCGGGAGAACATGCTGACTCTGGTCAACGGCCCGGGGGTGCCGCAAACCACGGCAGGAATCGTGCATCTCGTGGGAGCCGGGCCTGGCAGCCCGGATCTTCTGACCTTGCGCGCGCTTCAGGTGATGCAGCGCGCCGACGTAGTGGTTCTCGATCGTTTGGTCGGGCCGCAACTGCTCGACCTGGTCCGCCGGGATGCCGAGCGGATCCATGTCGGCGGCGGCGCTAGTCGCCCTAGCTTGCCGCAGGCGGAGATCAACGCCCTGCTGGCCCGGCTGGCCGGCGAGGGCAAATGCGTGGTCCGGCTGAAGAGCGGCGACCCGCTGGTCTTCGCCCGGGGCGGCGAGGAGTTGGCCTATCTGCGCCGGCGCGGGGTGACGGTCGAGGTGGTGCCCGGAATCACCGCGGCGCTCGGATGTGCCGCAGCCGTCGGCCTTTCGCTCACCCATCGCGATCGCGCCCAGGTCGTGAGCCTGGTGGCCGGCGAAACCCCGGACGGCGAAGCGGAGATCGATTGGACCGCCCTAGCCAGGCCGCGCCAGACCCTGGCGATCTACATGGGCGTGAGCAGCGCTGGACTGATTTCTCGCCGGCTGATCGAGGGCGGATTGCCGGCCAATACGCCGGTCGCGGTAGTTGAAAACGGAACCCTGCCGGACCAGCGCGGCGCCCTCGGCCGGCTGGCGGCGCTGAAGTCCCTGATCCGCGCGACCGGTATCGAGGGACCGGCCATAGTCTTCGTCGGCGATGCGGCCGCTGAAGCCAGCGTCGGCTCGGAGGCTCCTCGCCAGCTGGCCCAGGTCGGCTGAAGCAAGGCGGGTGAGGCAGGCGATGGCCGATCAAATGGTGACCGCCAACCGGCTGACCGACGGGGCCGTGGTGTTCCTGGCCGCGGACGGGAGTTGGGTGGAACGTCTCGCGGCGGGCCAGCCGGTCCCGGAAGGCGAGGCGGCGGCAGCGCAGCTGAAGCGGGCCGAGGCCGCCACGCGAAACGAGGTCGTGGCTCCCTATCTGATCGATGTCGGCCCCGGCGCCGACGGCGGCATCACAGCCTTGCGCTACCGGGAGCGCATTCGTGCCGGCGGACCGAGCGTTCCCTGGCTGGCGGATAGCGGGGCGGAGGCAAGCTAGCGATGTATGCCTATGACAGCTACGACCGGACCTTGGTCATGGAGCGGGTCGAGCAATTCCGGGAGCAGGTGACGCGCCGGCTCGCGGGCCAGATCGGCGAAGAGGACTTCAAGCCCCTGCGCCTGATGAACGGGTTATACCTCCAGCTTCACGCCTACATGCTGCGCATCGCCATTCCCTACGGCACGCTCAATACGGCGCAGCTGCGCAAGCTCGCCCATATCGCAAGGCGCTATGACCGCGGCTACGGCCATTTCACCACCCGTCAGAACATCCAATTCAACTGGATCAAGCTCTCCGACGCGCCGGACATCCTGGCGGAGCTGGCCGAGGTCGAGATGCATGCCATCCAGACCAGCGGCAACTGCATTCGCAATGTCACCGCCGATCACTTCGCCGGGGTGGCCGCCGATGAGATCGAAGACCCGCGAATCTGGTGCGAGATCATCCGGCAGTGGTCGACCTTCCATCCGGAATTCTCCTTCCTGCCGCGCAAGTTCAAGATCGCGGTGACCGGCGCGCCCCATGACCGGGCGGCGGTGAAGGTGCATGACATCGGCCTGCGCATGCACCGCAATGCCGCCGGCGACACCGGTTTCGAGGTCATCGTGGGCGGCGGGCAAGGGCGCACGCCCATCGTCGGCGTCACCATCCGCGATTTCCTGCCGAAGCAGCACCTGCTCTCGTATTTGGAGGCGATCCTCAGGGTGTACAACCTGCTGGGGCGCCGGGACAATCTCTACAAATCGCGGATCAAGATCCTGGTCGCCGCCGTCGGCGCGGGCAAGTTCGCCGAGATGGTGGAAGCGCAATGGGCGGACCTGAAAGACGGCGAGCTCACCTTGCCGGCCGCCGAGGTCGCCCGCATCGAAGCGGCCTTCGCCCCGCCGGCCTATGAGCCCGCCGATCCGTTCCCGCCGGAGGTGATCGCCAAGCGTGCGCAATCGAAGGACTTCGCCCGCTGGATGCGCAGCAACGTCGCTGCCCATCGTCAGCCGGGCTATGCCATCGTGACCCTGTCGTTGAAGCCCGCCGGCGGAACGCCGGGAGACGCGACGGCCGGGCAGATGGAGGCAATCGCGGATTTGGCCGATGCCCACAGCCTGGGCGAAATTCGGGTGTCCCATGTCCAGAACCTGGTGCTGCCCCATGTGAAGCGCAGCGACCTGCCGCAGCTCTGGGAAGCGCTGCAAGCCCTCGATCTCGCCACGCCCAACATCGGCCTCATCGGGGACATCATCGCCTGTCCCGGTCTCGACTATTGCAGCCTCGCCAATGCCCGTTCGATCCCGCTCGCTCAGCAGCTCAGCGCCCGCTTCGCCGATCCCGAGCGCCAGCAGCGGATCGGCGAGCTTGCGATCAAGATTTCAGGCTGCATCAACGCCTGCGGCCATCACCATGTGGGCCATATCGGAATCCTCGGCGTCGACAAGAAGGGCGAGGAATTTTACCAAGTAACCCTCGGCGGCAGCGCCGACGAGAATGCCAGCCTTGGCGACATCGTGGGCCCGGCCTTCGCGGCCGACCGGGTCGTGGATGCCGTCGAGCAAGTGGTCGAGACCTATCTCGGCATCCGCCAGGACAGCGAAAGATTCATCGATACCTATCGCCGGGTCGGCATCGCCCCTTTCAAGGAAAAGCTCTATGCCACTCATTAAGCACGGGCGGATTGCCGCCGACCCGTTCCAGCCCGTGGCCGACGGGGCGGCGCTGCCGGGCGAGGGTCCGATCCTGATCGGGCTCGCCCGCTGGCAGGAAGAGCGCGGCCTGATCGAACCGCGCAACACCGCGATCGGCGTGCGCCTCAAGCCTGCCGAGGCCGTCGACCAGCTCGTCGGCGACCTCGATCGCCTGGCTCTGGTGGTGCTAGAATTCCCCAAGTTCAACGACGGCCGCGCTTTCTCCCAGGCCCGCCTGCTGCGCCAGCGCTATGGCTACAAAGGCGAGATCCGGGCCACGGGCCGTGTGCTGCGCGACCAGCTGTTGTTCATGCATCGCTCCGGCTTCGATGCCTACGAAGTCGGGGTGGAGATCACGCCGGAGATTCTTGCGGCGGCGATCGCGAGCTTCAGCGTCGTCTATCAGCCGGCGGCGGATGGCAGGTCGACGGCGAATGACCTTCGCCATCGGCTGCCCGCGAGCCAGCCGTCACCGGGCGAGCGAGATCTTCCTCGAGGGAGCTGCAAATGTGCCCAGTAACAGATATCGGGATCGGGAAGGGAGCTTGGAGTAGGATATGAGCGCAAGCATGCTTCATTGGTTCAGCCCCCTCTATGGCCTCTCAGGGCTCTGCGTCGGTTTCCTCGTAGGAATGACCGGCGTGGGCGGCGGTTCGTTGATGACGCCGCTCTTGATCCTGCTGTTCGGCATTCATCCGACCACCGCGGTCGGGACCGATCTGCTGTATGCGGCCATTACCAAGACGGGCGGATCCCTGGTTCATGGATTCTTCCGGACCGTGGACTGGACAATCGTCGGGCGATTGGCGATGGGGAGCATCCCGGCCGCAGCCTTGACGATCGCACTCATGTCGCAAGCGAACCTGGGAGGCGATTCGGCCCGGATCGTCATCAATTCGGTGCTGAGCGCAGGGCTCGTGATAACCGCCTGCGTGCTCGTCTTCCGCCGCGCGATCCAGGCGTACTATGCTTCCCATATCGGCGAATTAAGCCCGGAGCGCACCAGGACCGTCACCGTGATCACTGGCGCGGTGCTGGGCGTCCTGGTCTCGATATCCTCGGTCGGCGCGGGCGCCATCGGCGTGACCGCTCTGATTCTGCTCTATCCGAAGCTGCCGATCCGCCGCATCGTCGGTTCCGATATTGCCCACGCGGTGCCTTTGACGCTCGTTGGCGGGATCGGGCATTGGATGCTCGGCACCCTCGACTGGCATATTCTGCCCTCGCTGCTCGTGGGCTCGCTGCCGGGTGTCCTTTTGGGCAGCAGGCTGTCCATTCGTCTGCCCGACACGGGTCTGCGCTATGTACTGGCTTCCGTGCTGATCGTCGTCGCCGGCAAGCTGGTCTTTTAGCCGGCCGGCCGCCTGACGGCTCGCGACCGGTCAAGGCCCGGCGGTCAAGGCCCGGCGGCCTTGCTGGGCCACCGCCTATCCTCCAAACTGGCCTGGAACGGATTGGAAAGCAGGCGATGGCTGTCACCCTGGCTGAGCGCCCGCGATTGCTGGAACCCGGCTTGCCGCGTTTCGAGCCCGGCACGGAACGCTACCGCATAGCCGGCGGCGGCGCGGTCGTGGTCGCCTTATCGGCCGGCGACCGCTTGACCCTGATAGACCTAGAGGGCCGCCAGCGCGCCGAAGTCGCGGTTTTCAGCCCAGCCGGAGCCGAGGATCCAGCCGCCCTCGGGTTGTCGGCCAAAGGCCCTGCCGAGGGCATAAGCCGCCTGCTGGCCGGGAGGGACGAAGGCGCGCGCAATGTCAGCGCAGTCCTCCGCGCCCGGGGCTTGCCGCGGGGCATCGCCCGGGCAGCTGACTTGTTCCAAAGCGATTCCCGCGCCGGAGAGCAGGTCGATCTCAAGGCCGCGCGCGATTGCATCGTCTTGGTCCATTGCGTTGGCGGTCCCATGGAGGTCAGCGGCGATCTGCCACCGACGGACATCTTGGCCATTGTCCAGCGCGCTCATCCGACTTCGCAGGATGTCCCGCCGCTGCCCGAGCCCTTGGCCGAGCCGAAATTCGAGCGCCATATCGAGCGGGCGACCGGCCAGGCCTACGAGGTGCGCGCCGGCGAATACATCCAGATCATCGATGTCGCTGGCCGGCAGTGTTCCGACTTCCTCGCCTTCGATGCGCGGCAACTGGAGAAGGGCCGGGAGCGCAGCTTCGACATGACGGCGACCCGCTCGATGACCGGCTACATTTATCCGGGCCCCGGACTGTATTCGAAATTCTTCGACTACGATCTCCAGCCGCTGCTGGAACTCGTGCGCGACACCGTCGGGCGGCATGATGCGTTCGGGCTTGCCTGCACCGCCAAGTTCTACGAGGACCAGGGCTATCCCGGCCACGCCAACTGCTCCGACAATTTCAGCAATGCACTGGCGCCCTTCGGAATCCAGGCGCGGCGCGGCTGGCCCTGCCTCAATCTGTTCTACAACACCGGGATCGGAGCCCAGAACGCCATCTTCCTCGACGATCCCTGGTCGCGCCCTGGGGACTATGTGTTGTTCCGTGCCGCGACGGATCTCGTCTGTGCCTCCACCGCCTGTCCCGACGACATCGATGCCACCAATGCCTGGAACCCAACCGACATCCATGTCCGCGTCTATCCGGCCCGCCATAATTTTTCGCGAGCGATCGCTTATCGCATGACGCCAGACTCAGAGCCGCGGCTCACCCGCGAAACGCCCTTCCATCCGCGCACGTCGGCGCTGACCCGCAACTTCGCCGAATACCGCGGCTATTGGCTGCCGACCCGGTTCAACAACCACGGCGCCGTCGATGAGTACTACGCCTGCCGCGAACGGGCGGTGGTGATCGACTTGTCGCCGTTGCGGAAATTCGAAGTGCTGGGTCCGGATGCCGAGACGCTTATGCAGCTTACCTGCACCCGCAACATGCGCCGCCTCGCCGAAGGCCAGGCGGCCTACACGGCGCTCTGCTACGAGACGGGCGGCATGCTGGACGACGCCGTGGCGTTTCGCATGGGCGCGGACCGCTATCGCCTCGTCACCGGCGACGAATACAGCGGCAAATGGCTGCGCGACCAGGCGGCCAAGCGCGGCCTCAAGGTCTGGGTCAAGTCGGCGACCGACCAGCTTTGCAATATCGCCGTGCAAGGACCCAAGAGCCGGGAGATCCTGACGGGTATCGTCTGGACGCCACCGGCCCGGCCGAGCCTTTCGGAGATTCAATGGTTCCATTTCACGATAGGTCGCCTCGGCGACCACAACGGGATTCCCGTCATCGTCTCGCGCACCGGCTACACTGGCGAGCTCGGCTATGAGATATTCTGCCATCCGAAGGATGCCGGCGCCGTCTGGGACGCAGTATGGGAAGCGGGCAAGCCTCATGACCTGGCGCCGCTCGGCCTGGAAGCTCTCGACATGCTGCGGATTGAGGCGGGGCTGATATTCGCCGGCTATGAGTTCACCGACCAGGTCGATCCCTTCGAGGCCGGCATCGGCTTCACCGTCGCCCTCAAGGGAAACGAGGAGTTCATCGGCCGCGAGGCGCTACTCCGCCGTCAGGCCAGTCCGCGGACGAAACTGGTAGGCCTCGTGCTTGCCGGCAACGAGACGGCGGGCAGGGGCGATTGCGTCCATGTCGGCCGCGCCCGGGTCGGCACCGTCACCAGCGGCACACGTTCGCCGATCCTCAAGAAGAACATCGCGCTTTGCCGCATGGACGTCGCTTACGCCGATCTCGGCACCGAAGTCGAAGTCGGCAAGCTCGACGGCCAGCAGAAGCGCATCCCCGCGATGGTGGTGCGCTTTCCGTTCTACGATCCGGAAAAGCTGAAGCCGCGGTCCTGATCGGCAGCCGGCGATCACTCCACTGGTATCTTGGTGTCGTATTTCACCCGCGCCAGGCAGAAGCTGGAACGGAACATGCGGATGTTCGGCTCGTTGGCGAAAACGCGCCGGGCGAACTCGTTGTAGTGATCCATATCGCTGACGCTGACCACGACCAGATAGTCGGCGTCGCCGGAGACAAAATAGCACTGCATCACTTCCGGGCAGCCGGTCATCTTGCGCTCGAAGTTCTCCAGCAGGTCTTCGCGCTGGCGTTCCAGCGTAATGCTTGTGAAGACGACAAGCGAACGGCCCACCTTTACCGGGTCTACGAGAGAGACGTCACGCACGATGATGCCTTCCTCGCGCAGACGCTTGACCCGCCGGTGGCAGGGCGGGGGAGAGATGCCCACCCGCGCCGCCAGATCCTGGTTGGTGATCTGGTTGTCCTCCTGGAGCGCAGCCAGGATCTTGCGATCGATGGCGTCGAGTTCCGCTTTGGCCGGCTCGGGCGCTTGCGGAATAATCTTTCTTCGGTCAGCCATATTCTTCTCACGGATTCCAAAAATTGCCAGAGTTTTCAGCTTATCTGGAAAGATATGGCAGCCAAAAGGAAATCCGGCCGGCGCCTCTTGGCGTTAGGCTTTCAGCGTTCACCGGCATGGCCTGACAAGAGAGGAATACGACGATGCAGCCCGCGAACCCTGGCATTCATGACAATGCAATCGAGGTGCATGACCGCGGCGTCCTGGCCGCGGCCCGGGCGCTCATCGACAAGGCCGAGGAGCCCGCCGCCATCGGCCGGGAGATTCTCGCCGCCGTCGAGCGCAATGCTCGCTGGCGCGGCGAGCAATGCATCAACCTGCTGGCGCCGGAAGCGCCGACCAGTCCCGGCGTGCGTGCGCTGCTCTCGGCAGAGATCGGCACCCGGGCAGCGGAGGGCCATATCGGACCGGTCAATCGCTGGTTCGCCGGCACCCGCCATATCGACGAGGTCGAGGCCCTGGCGGTCGAGCTGCTGAAGAAGTATTTCCGCTGCCGTTACGCCGACCATCGCATGTGCGCCAGCATGGTGGGCAATGCCGTGGTCTATTCGGCACTGACCGATCCGGGCGATGTGATCATGAGCGTGGCCCAGCCCTTCGGCGGACACAGCTCCAACCGGCCCGTCGGCCCGGCCGGCGCCAGAGGCCTGAAGATCGTCGATATCCCCTTCGATCCCGACGAGCTGACGGTGGACATCGACGCCTTCCGGCGCTTCGCACCTCTGGTGAGGCCGAAGCTGGTCAGCCTCGGCCTCTCCATGACCTTGTTCCCTTTGCCGGTCGCTGAGATCAAGGAGACCATCGCTCCGTGGGGCGGTCGGCTCTTCTTCGACGGCGCTCACCAGATCGGCCTCATCGGCGGCGGCCAGTTCCAGGATCCCTTGCGCGAAGGGGCGGACATCATGACCGGCTCGGCCGGCAAGACCTTCAGCGGGCCGCAATCGGGCATCATCGTCTGGGACGATCCTGCCATCACCGAGGCGGTAACGACGGCGGTCTTCCCGGTCTGGGCCGCGACCCATCAGGTGAATCGCGTCGCCGCTCTGGCGCTTGCCACGGCGGAGGCACTCGCCTTCGGTCCCGCCTACATGGCCCAGATCGTGCGCAACGCCCAGGCGCTGGCGGCAGCACTCCAGGCGCGCGGCATCCCGATGCTGGGTGCTGCCAAGGGCTACACCCGTACCCATCAGACGATCGCCGATGTCGGCGTTTATGGCCGCGGTCTTGCCGCCGCCCAGAAGCTCGAACGGGCCAACCTCATCGTCAACAAGAACCTGCTGCCGCGGGACAAGCCGGAGGACTGGGACTATCCCAGCGGGCTTCGCATCGGCACCATCGAAGTGACGCGCCTCGGCATGAAGGAGCCTGAGATGGAAGCCATCGCCGAACTCATCGCCGATGTCGTGGTGCGGGGCCAGGAGCCCGAGGCGGTGCGCCGCAAGACGCTCGATCTGCGCTCAGGCTACCAGAAGCTTTACTACTGCTTCGAGAACGGCCTGCCGAACTGACGGCCAGGCAAGACGGCGCGGGGACGCCCCGCGCCGTCTTCGCCGCTACTCCGCCGCCTTGGACTTGCCGGCTTCCTGCAGAAGCTTCTCCGCTAGCGCCTTCTTGCCGGCGGGATCGAGCTTCTTGATCTCGTTCTGGAGCACGCGCTCGTTGACCGCCTGGTTCCAATAGTCGAGAGACGGGAAGCCGAGCAGTGAGGCCTTGCCCACGAACTGGCGCAGCACCTCGTTGGTGGGGCCCATAACCCAGCCGGCCTTGCCGTCGCGCAGGTAACGCTCGATGCCGAGGCCCGGCTTGTAGCCAGTGCCGCCGCAGGCATGGAGCATCTTGTCGGCGACATGGGCGACGTTCTTGGCCGCGTTGAACTTCACCTGCCACATCCAGTGCAGATACTGGGCGCGCGGCAGCTTGGTCAGATCCTTGTGCAGCGACCAATCGCAGTTGTTGGTCACTTCGTCCATGGCCCGACCCATCTGGTACACCAGTGCGCGGGCCGCATTGGTGTCGCAGATCGCCTCGCCCACGTAATCCTGGATGGTCGGGTAATCGGCCACCCGCATGCCCACGTCCACATGCTTCTTCATCGTGGTGTGGCGCTTGGCGATGTCCATCAGGCCGAGCGATATGCCGTTCCAGCAGGCCGAGGAGCAGAGCAGGAAGAAGGGATCGACGCATTCGTCGTTCGAGCTGGCGCCATCGCCCTTGGGCCCGACCATGCGGTCCGGCGGGACGACGACGTTGTCCACTTCCAACGTGCCCGACTGATTGCCGCGCAGGCCGAGGCCGTCCCATTTGGAGGGTTCGGCCTTCACCTCATTGCCCATGATCAGCCAGCAGGACAGATCGGCGTAATTGCCGCCGAAGTCCGGGCTCGTGGTCTGGATGATGTACCAGTCGGCGAAGCCGCCCGAGGTCGTCCAGGAGGCCTTCTTGCGCACCTTCCAGCCGCCGTCGACCTTCTCGGCGCCGGAGGATACGGGATACCAGAAGTGGGAGCCGGTCTCGGGATCGGAATAGGAGAGGGTGCCGATGAAGACGTCCTTGTCGAGACGGCGAAGGACGTTCTTGATCGTCTCGTTGTTGTGGTGGCGCAGGCAGGCGGCCGCGACGGCGCCCAGATGCATGGTGTAGCACATGGCCGTGCTGGCGCAGCCGTAGCGGGCGATGGTCTCGACCACCATGGCCGCAGCTACATGATTCTCCCCCATGCCGCCCAGCTCCTTGGGCACGATCAGGCCGAGCAGGCCAAGCTTGGCCAGCGCCTCGAAATTCTTGCGGGGGAAAAGGAGCTTCTTGTCGGATTCGACAGCGTTGTCGCGCAAGGTGGTGCGGGATAGTTCGATGATCTTCGCTTGAAGATCCTTCTGCTTGTCGGTCAGGAGCCATTGCGGGTCCCATTCGAAGCCGAGACCCCAGAAATCCTCCGCGCCCCATTTTTTCGTCTGGTTCATTTCTGGTCTCCTCGTTTTGGCTTCCCTGCCGGCGCCGTCCGCATGCCGGCGGCTCGCTGGACGAGCTTGGCTGCTTTCTCGGCGCCGGGAAGCCTACATGATGGACAAGCTGGCAGGCAAGAATAGGCAACCAATTGCGGCGCAGAGCTCGCCAATTTCGTACCAATCAGGCTTGCGATGGGGCGAGCCGGAGTCGGCTAGACGGACGGGTCGATTTGCCGATAGCAACCGCGGAAATAGAGCAGGGGCTTGCCGTCCTCGCTCGCCTTGAGGCGCAGGACCCGACCCACGAAAATCACATGGTCGCCCCCGTCATGCATGGAAACCGTCTCGCATTCGAAGCTCGCCAGAGCGCCGGAGAGGATGGGACAGCCGGTGTCCCATGTCTCGTACGCGATGCCCTCCCACTTGTTGGCGAGCGCGCGAGCGAAGGCGACCGAAGTCTTTTCCTGGTCCTGGCTCAGCACGTTGATGGCGAACACGCCTGCTGCCTCGAAGGCCCGCAGGCTGAGCGCGTTGCGGTTGAGGCTGAACAGCACCAGAGGCGGGTTCATCGAGACGGAGTTGAAGGAGTTGGCGGTGAACCCCAGGAGTTCGCCGTCCGCCGCCACGGAGGTCACGACGGTTATGCCCGTGGCAAAGGTCCCGAGCGCGCGACGAAACATATGTGAGTCGAAATCCATCAGGGGAAGTGGCGCCGTCCGGCCAAAAAACACAAGGAAGTTAGCCACGACGCGCGAATTCGGCGTCGGCCCCCAAACGACACACCTCCCCGCTCCGCCCGTGGACGGAGCATCCGGATTTGCCCGGATTTAGTACCGCGGTCCCGGCGGGCGACGCGGCGGCCGTTGCACGGCAGTCGTGGTGTCCAGCGTGATCACACGCAGGACTTGTACGCCCTTACGGCCCGGTCCGACTTCGCAAATGATGCTCGAACCCTCCGGCGCATCCTGAAGCCCTGCCTGTTTCAAGGCCGAGACATGCAGAAAAACGTCCGGCGACCCATCCGCAGGCGATACGAACCCGAAGCCCTTCTCCGGATTGAACCACTTGACCTTGCCGCGAATTTCAGAGGACGGCCCACCACCCATTTCACGTTCGTTCATCAAGCCCACTCTGCTTTCATCATGGCATCGGCAGAGCCGGCCGGACGTCCCGCGAGGCGGCCCAGGCGCCAGATCCGCGCCCAAGTATACGCTTTCGGTTCCCCCCGACGGCCTACCACCCTTCAGTCTGCGGGGCCGGGTCGACAAAAGCAAGCCCGCCGACGGACGCCAGAGCGTGGCCCCGCGCATTTCTGCGGGTTCAGGTCTGCGCTGTCCTATGTTGCAATTTCAGGCCATTACAGGTCGTATTTGCCCCGGTCCGGAACGGGGGTCGAAGGGGCGTCGGGTGCCTCGGAAACCCCATAGAAAGCCCGAAAACCGTCGTGGAGACTGCCATGCCGCTCCGCCTTTCCTCGCGCGCTGATTTTACCCTTGCCACCTTCCAGCGGGTCGCCTGGGAGGGCGAAGGGGCAGTCTTTGCCAAATCGGCCTTGCGGCGAATGGCGCAGACCCGGCGCCAGTTTCTCGCCCTGCTCGACTCCGATCCCGAGATCACGATCTACGGCGTCACCAGCGGCTATGGCCAGATGGCAAGCAAGCGGCTGACCCCGGCCGAGCGCAAGAAGCATGCACGCACGCCACCCCACGGCGCCATGGTCGCCTTTGGCATCGCAGTGCCGGAGCGCGTGGCACGCGGCATCGTCTTTGCCCGCCTCGCCAACTATGTCGAGGGCCACGCCGCGATTTCGCCGGAACTCGCCAGCGCGGTGGCAGAGCTATTGGACGGGCGCAAGCTCCCCGCGGTCAGCTTGGAAGGCCAGGGTGGGGCCGGCGAAATCCTGGGGCTGGCGCCGCTCTTCAATGGATTGGCCGAGCGCTTCGAGCTCGGCGAGAAGGAATGCCTGTCGCTCATCAATGGTTCGCCCTGCGCCTCGGCCCTCATCGCCGATAGCGCTTTGGCGGCCCGGCGGCGTCTGGCTCTGGCCGAGGAGGTATTCGCCCTTTCCTGCGAAGCCATCCGCGCCCCGCTTGGGCATTTCGGCGAAGAGCTGGAGGGGCTCTGGGGCGATCCGGCGGAGAGCGCGACGCTGCAGCGCCTGCGCCGGCTCATGGCAGGCGGAAGCGCCCAGCGCCGGCCCTATCAGGCGCCGGTGAGCTTCCGCGTCCTACCGCGTGTGCTGGCCCAATTCCGGCGCGCGACCGAGGCGGCCGAGACGGCGGCCGAGACCTCGCTGAAGGCCGTAACCGACAATCCCGTCTTCCTCGCGCCGACCGAGGCCGCGCCTATGGGGCGCGTCTACAGTACGGGCGGCTATCACAACGCCATGGCCCATCCGGCGATGGACAACCTTGCGGCGGCCATGGCCGACCTCTGCCTGCTGGCCGATCGCCATGTGAGCAAGCTGCTGCACGGGGCTCATTCCCTGCTGCCGGACCAGCTGCGCAAGGACGAAGGCTATCTCGGCTGTTTCGGCATGGTGCAGGTGGGCTATGCGGAGCAGGCGCGCCGGGCGGCCCAGCGCAATTTCCTGCCGGGCAGCGAAGGCGGCGGATTCGGCCAGAACGACGTATCCCCGCCTAGCTTTCCTGCCTGGCGATCTCAGGACGAGGCTGGCCGGTGCCTGGATGCAACCTTGGCGGTGCTGGCCGCCGTCGGGTCTCAGGCGCTCTTTGCCACGGACCGGGATCCGCCGCGTGCCTTGGCACCTCTGGTTCATGAAACGCGCCGGCACTTGCCGCCGGTGACGAAGAGCCGCGTGCTGGCGCAGGAAGCCATGGCGCTGGCGGCCGCACTCGGCGCACGAGTCTTCACCGCCTGACGGGGCGGTTCAGCCGAGTGAATTCAGGATCTCGCGCTGGGCGGCGAGGTAGCCGGGTGAAGTCTTGCGCAACGAGGGTGCCAAACGCCGATGCAACGTCGGCAAGGCGTGGAACGGCACGGCGGGGAAGCTGTGATGCTCGGCGTGGAACGGCATGTTCCAGGCAAGGTATCGCACTACTCCATTGGTCAGCGTCGTGCGCGAGTTTGCCAGCATGTCCGGCACGAGGGGGCAGCCCGTATGTTCGGCCATGAGAAAGAGACGCAGCCAGGGTTGGCCGAGTAAAGCCGGTATGACCCAATATCGCAGGGCCGCGTCGCTGCCCCAGGCGATCGACACAAGAGCGACCGTTGCGTAAAGAGCCAGGTGAATCCGCGCTTCCAGGATGACATGCCGGGCGGGGATCGCCGAGAGATAGGGCTCGGTCACTCTGCCGGCGGCATGACGGTAGAGGCCCAGCGCCGAATCCCGCCAGAGCGGCAGGCCGGTCACCACCCAGAGCCACTGGCCCAGGGTCGCCGGCTTGCGCGTGGCCAGTTCCGGATCCCGGGCCGGGTCCTGGGTATGGCGGTGATGGGAGAAATGGAAATAGCGGAAATACCCGGCCGGCAGCAGCAACAGGAAGCCGATCGCTGCAGCCAGTCCGTCATTGAGGCGCCGATTGCGGAAGGCCGTACGGTGAATGGACTCGTGGAGCGGCGCAAACAGGAAAACAAGGATCGCCCCTTCCAGAGCCTGAGCCGCGATGCGCGCGACCCCGCCCGGCGCCAACGCCACCAGGCTGCCTGCCGCGGCGAGCAGTCCCAAATGGCCGGCGAGATGCAACAAGCCCGCCCTGTCCGAGAGCCGGCGCAGCTGGCGCATCTCCGGACGCTCGATAGGGGCGTGGCGATAGGCGGCTCCTTCGTCCATGGCAGGATTGTAGCGCATGAGATCGAGCAGCGTCTCACTGAGCGTCAGCCATACTTACGGCATCTCAGAGAACCACTGATTTGCTTGTGTTTTTGAGACATGCGAAACCAGCGTGGGGAGTGCTCGGGTGCCTTGAGTGGACGACGCTTGAACAATCCTGACAAGACTGCAGGGAG
>DATNJA010000328.1:0-14367 GCA_035604155.1 Candidatus Udaeobacter sp.
CCTATATCCAGAACACCAACAACAAGGTCCAGATCAGCATCACTCAGTGGTACCAGGACTATCCCGCGCCCTCGGACTTCCTCAACGTGCTGTTCGGTTGCGATAGCTTCCACCCGGGCTCCGACTCTTCGGTCAACATCCCCGGGTTCTGCGACAAGACCATCGATGCGGCGATGAAGCATGCGATGATCACGAGCCTGACGGACAAGGCGGCGGCGGCCAAGGAGTGGACGGCTGTCGACAGGGCGATGACGGATCAGGCGCCGGCGGCGGTGTTGTTCACGCCGAAGTACATCGACTTCCTGTCGAAGCGGGTCGGAAACTACATCTTCAACGCCCAGTACTACTGGCAGCAGAACCTGGCCTGGGTGCAGTAGTTAGCGACCAGTACCGGTTGGACAAAGGCTTCATCGCCAAAGTGAATCACGATGAGCAGCAGTCTGCCGGCAACGACTGAAGTGGGGGAAGGGCTGGCCGCGGTCCCGCGGCCGGCCCTCGGCCCCTGGGCGCGGGCGGGGCGCAAGCTGGTCGCCGACCGGACGGCGATGGGAGCTCTGGGGCTGTTCATCCTCATCGTGCTCGCCTGCCTCGCGGCGCCTCTCTACGCGACCTATGTCGCCCATACCGATCCCTTCACGTCCAACGTCGAAGGCAGCATCACCGTCGACGGCCAGGATGTGGACTTGATCCAACCATCGACCGAGGGATTGGGCCTGGGCTCGGTGCCTTTGGGCCCGACCTGGGACTACCACGCCTATTTCCTCGGCGCCGATGCCCAAGGCCGCGATGTCGCCGCGCGCCTGCTTTACGGCGGGCGCAATTCGCTTCTCATCGGCGGCGCCTCGACGGCCATCTGTTTGTTCCTCGCCGCGCTCACCGGGCTTGTCTCCGGCTTCTTCGGCGGCGTCACCGACATGCTCATCTCGCGCCTGCTCGACGTGCTCTGGGCATTCCCCATCTATCTGCTGGCGATCTCGCTTTCCATCGTGCTCATCAGCCATGGATTTACCATCGGCCCCTTCGAGATCACCTCGGGGAGTCTCTGGTTGCCGATCTGGATCATCGCCATCGTCTACGTCCCCTATGTGGCGCGGCCGATCCGCGGCCAGGTCCTGGCGCTGAAAGAGAGCGAATTCGTGCTGGCGGCGAAGGGCCTGGGCGTGCCCGACTGGCGGATTCTCTTACGCGACATCCTGCCCAATGTGATGACGACGATCATCGTTTTCGTGCCGCTCATGGTCGCGATCAACATGCTGACGGAATCGGCCCTGTCGTTCCTCTCGATCGGCGTTCAGGCGCCGGACGCGAGCTGGGGCACGATCATCCAGGACGGCCAGGATCTGATTTATACCAGGCCCTGGGTCGCGATCGCGCCCGGCATTGCCATCGTACTGACGGTGCTTGCCCTCAACATCCTGGGCGACGGCTTGCGCGACGCGCTCGACCCTCGCGCCAAGCTCAGAATCCGCTGACCCGATGGTGAGCCTGCTCATCCGGCGCTTCGCCCAGATGATCTTCGTCATGCTGGGCATCAGCATCTTGGTCTTCCTGATCTTCTTCGCCACACCCGGCGCCGATCCCGCCTCGCGCATCGCCGGGCGCAACGCCTCGCCCGAAGTGCTGGCCGCCGTAAGGGCGAGTTTCGGCCTCGACAGGCCTCTGCCCATCCAATACGCGGTGATGATGCGGCGGCTCTTCATCGACCAGGACCTCACCTCTTTCGTGAACCGCGGCGAAGTCGTGGTTCCGGAGATCATGGGGGCGGCGCCGGTCACGCTCTCCCTGGTCATGGGCGCTGCCGTCTTCTGGATTTTCGGCAGCATCGCCATCGGGCTCATCGCAGCGGCGACCAAGGGCAGCTTCCTCGATCGCCTGCTGATGGTGCTGGGCCTCATCGGCATATCCATGCCGGTCTATTGGCTGGGCGAGATCGTCAACCTGATCACCCAGAAGGACCTGCACGACACCTGGCTTTTCTCCTGGGTGCCACAGCTGGGCTATACGGCGCTGACCGAGGATCCCTGGCTCTGGTTCAAATCCCTCCTGCTGCCCTGGATTACGCTCGCCATCCTCTATATCGGCCTTTACGGCCGGGTGCTGAGAGCGAGCCTGGTGGAAGCGGGGCAGGAAGACTATATCCGCACGGCGCGCTCGAAGGGCTTGAGCGAGAGCCGGATCCTCGTTCGCCACGCCTTGCGCACGTCGCTGATCTCCTTCGTGACGCTGTTCGGCCTCGATTTCGGCGCGTTGGTGGGCGGCAGCGCGCTCCTGACCGAGGTCGTCTTCGCCCTCCACGGCGTGGGCCGGCTCACCTATCAGGCCCTGCTCGATCTCGACCTGCCCGTCATCATGGCGACCGTGATGTACGCCTCCTTCTTCGTCGTCTTCGCCAACGCGCTGGTGGATATCCTCTATGGCATCCTCGACCCCCGCGTCCGCGTCGCCTGAAGCCAAGGCGCCGCTGCTCGAGGTGCGGGACCTCAGGGTTTCCTTCCGCACCGAGCGGGGTCTGCTGCAAGCCGTGGGCGGCATCTCGTTTCGCGTCGACACCCACGAGATCGTCGGCGTGGTGGGCGAATCGGGCTCGGGCAAGACCGTGTCCCAGATGACCGTGATGGGCCTGGTCAACGACCCCAACGCGGTGATCGAGGGCTCGATCCTCTACAAGGGGCGCGAGCTCGTCGGCCTCAGCCAGCGCCAGCTGCGTTCGGTCCGCGGCAACGAGATCGCCATGATCTTCCAGGATCCGATGACCGCGCTGACGCCGGTCTATACCATCGGCTGGCAGATCGCCGAGCAGCTGCGCGCCCATAACAGGCTCTCCAGCCGGGGCGCCCGCAAGCGGGGCATCGAGCTTCTGGCCGAGGTCGGGATCCCCAATCCCTCGGTCACTTTCGACCGTTACCCGCACCAGCTCTCGGGCGGCATGCGCCAGCGCGCCTTCATCGCCATGGCGCTGTCCTGCAATCCCTCGCTGCTCATCGCCGACGAGCCGACCACGGCGCTGGACGTCACCGTCCAGGCCCAGATCCTGGAATTGATCAAGCGGCTCAGACGCGACTTCGGCTCCTCCATCGTGCTCATCACCCACGACCTGGGCGTGGTGGCGGAGGTCGCCGACCGCGTGATGGTCATGTACGCCGGCCGCATCGTCGAACGCGGCACGACCCGGGAGATCTTCACCGATCCCTGGCATCCCTATACCTGGGGCCTGCATGATTCGATCCCGCCCATGGAGGGGGCCCGGCCGCGCCGCCTTCCCTCGATCCTGGGCAGTCCGCCTTCGCTCCTCGACCTGCCGCGGGGCTGCGCCTTCTCACCCCGTTGCCCGCACCGGTTCTCGCGGTGCACGGAAAAGCCGACGCTCGTGGGCGCCGGCGGTCACCAGGCCGCCTGCTTCCTCTCGCCCGAGCAGCGCGGCCAAGCGCTCGCCGCCCGGCGCCGGCCGCTCAAGGAGGCGTCGTGAACCAGGCCGCCGGCGCGCCCCTCATCGAGGCGGTGGACGTCAAGAAGCATTTCATCGTCGGCAACAGCCTCTTGCCCGGCCATCGCCGCACCGTCTATGCGGTCGACGGCGTCTCCTTCAAGGTCTACCCGGGCGAGACCCTGGGGCTGGTGGGCGAGTCGGGCTGCGGCAAGTCGACCCTTGGGCGCTGCCTGGTGCGGCTCTATGACCTGACTGCCGGCAGCATCCTGCTGAAGGGCCGCGAGATCGGGGCCCTGAGCCCGCGCGAGCTGAGGCCGATCCGGCGCGAGATGCAGATGGTGTTCCAGGATCCCTACGCCTCCCTCAATCCGCGCCGGAGGGTGGGGGATCTGATCGCCGAGCCGCTGCACGTTCACGGCACGGCCAGTCGGGATCAGATCGAACGCCGGCTGAAGGAGCTCATGTCCCTGGTCGGCCTCGAGGCCGAACACCTGAACCGCTTTCCCCACGAATTCTCGGGCGGCCAGCGCCAGCGGATCGGGATCGCCCGCGCGCTTGCCCTCCACCCCGGCCTGATCGTCGCCGACGAGCCGGTCTCGGCCCTCGACGTCTCGATCCAGGCGCAGATCGTCAATCTCCTCGCCGATCTCCAGGAGCGCCTGGGCCTCACCTATATCTTCATCGCCCATGACCTCAGCGTCGTGCGTCAGGTTTCGAGCCGCATTGCCGTCATGTATCTGGGCGCCATCGTCGAGATGGGGCCGACCGAGGCGATGTTCCAGGCGCCAGCCCATCCCTATACCGAGGCCCTGATCTCGGCCGTTCCCGTGCCCGAGGTGGACCGGCTGAACCGGCGCGAGCGCATCGTGCTCACCGGCGACGTGCCGAGCCCGATGGACCCGCCGGCCGGCTGCCGCTTCAACCCGCGCTGCCGCTTCGCGACCGAGCTTTGCCGCAAGGAGCGCCCGGTCCTGCGCGAGGTTGCCGAGGGCCGGATGGTCGCCTGCCACTATCCCCTCGTCCAGGCCGCCTCGGCGGCTTAGCCTTTCGCGGATGACCAAGAGGACGCAAGACGGCGCCGCCTCACCCGGTCCGACGGCCGAGCCGGCCGCCGTGCAGGCGCTGATGCGCCCGCCCGACGTCGTGATGCGCTTCGCGCGGCTGGGCGCCTTCCACGCCACGCGCCTCAGCTTCGGACGTTCGCTCATCCGGCGGATGGGCCGCGAGAACTGGCGCTTCACCCGGCGGCTCGTCGAGTTCGACGACCGCGGCTTCGGGCGCATGGTCCATGAGATCGAGACGCCCAAGGGTCGCTTGAGTTTCGTCGGGTTCTCCAACTACTTGGCCGACGAGGACCGCACCGACCGGGTCATTGCCGAGAAATGGGACGCCGCCTTTGCCCTTTCCGCCGGGCGCCTCGGCGAGGCCGCTCTCGCCCGGCTGGCCGAAGCGGCCCCGCGCCAGGAAGCCGGACGCTACGCCGCCGATGAGCTGGTGCTGAGCCGCGCCAACAAAAGCGTCAGGCTGTTCGAGACCGTCGCCGCGGCGCTCGCCGCCGGGCGCCAGCCCGATCTCGCCGAGGTCGTTCGCGTCGGTTATCTCATGCGCACGACCGCCGTTTACGGCAACGGCAAATTCGGCCTCGGCGATCTCGCCCGGCTGTGGCGCGACGGCATTTTTTCGCTGCCCTACGAGGCCGAGATGCTGAGCGTCTACCTGATCCGCGAATTCAGCTTCGCCCTCATCGAGCATATCGCGCGCCGGCGCAATCCCGCCGGCGCCGTTCCTCTTTCCGTCAAGACCAAGCGGGCGCTCGGAATCGGCAATGCCACCGGCCTCGGCATGGCGCCTTTCCTCATCGGCCATCCCAAGCTGTTCAACAACTGGATCGCGGCGCGGGAGCTGGCGCTCGCCCGGGTCCGCGCCGTGCCCGAGCCGATGCCTGGCAAGGCGAAGCGGTTCGGGCAATTGCTGGATCGGGCCATCGGCCATGTCAGCCAATGGACGACGGACGACGAGCGACAGGCCGCCCGAATTACGGTTCTCGCCGAGGAGCTGGCGGCGCTTCGCGACCGACTGCAACGAGTCCCAAGCCTGCTCGAACGGCCGAGGCCGTGGGACGCGCTGATCGCCTGGGCCGAGACGGAGTTGAGCCCCGAGGCCGTGGAACTGCTGGCGAGCCTCGTCATCGAGCTTCACCCGGAGCTGGTGGACGATCTCGCATACTCGACCGGATCGGACGAGAAGGAGCGGATCGATCCGGCCATGTCGCTTGCTGAACTCAAGGCCCTGATCGAACGGGCCTACGATTGGGCGCTGCCCCCCGACTACGACAATCCCAAGGAGCGTCACTTCTTCTGGTACCGGTCGGCGGAAAAGGACGAGCCTCGCCTGGGCGAGCGCTTCGGCGAGCCTGGCGCGGAGCTGGAGCTGCCTCTGGGCATCGGCTTCATGGCCGCGAGCCTCCACCGGGCGCTGACCCGGCTGCCCCAGACAGCGCTGGTGGCAAGCGTGGCGGAGTTCCTGCTGGAAAATCCCCAGTGGCGCGGCATCCTGCGCCGGATTCAAAGCCTGGCTCATCTGCCCTACAGCGAAATCCGGGACAACACGCTCAGCGACCGGTGCCTGCCCATCGATCTGCTGCGCTGCAAGCTTTCGATCTTCGGCGCGGCCAAATTCGATCCCAAGTCCGACCGTTGGACCCGGATTACCTTTTTCCAGGGAGCGCCGACCCTCGAGGAACTGGGCGAGCCCGACGCCGACGATTGGGGCTTTCCCTATTTCCCGCCGTAAGTCGATGCAGGTTTCCCAATTCGAGATCTATCGCATCTGCCAGCGCGCTCTCGAAGGCTTAGGCGCGCCCTACGGAATCGACCGCGACGGAGCCGCCGCCGCCGTCTGGCTTGAGGCCCGCGGCCTGCCGGGCCTCGCCCTCCTGGCAGGCGATCTGGAGCGATTGGGAAACCCGAATGCCTTCGCCGGATTGACGCCACGCATGTCCGGCACGGGAAGCGCCGAGCTGGACGCGGACGGCCGTCCCGCGGTCGCCTTTCCGGGCGCCGCGGTGGATTTCCTGGTGCTGCTCGCCCTTCGCTCGCCCGATGGCCGAGGACAGCTCGCGATCGAGCATTGCCGCTCGCCGCTCTTCTTCCTGCCGGCCGCGGTCGCCGTCGTGAGCGCAGGAGCAAGTCTCCGCCTCGCCTGGGGAGATGTCGCGGCGGACATCAGGGCGGACGGCTTGCGGATCCAGATCGCATCGGGCCAGCCCTGGCCCATGGCGCTTGGCGAAGCGGGGCCCCTAGCGGTCAAGCTTGCGTATTATCGAAGCGCGACGCCGGCAGCGCCTGTCCCAGGGTTGAAGCCGGGGCCAACGGAGGCGCAATTGACGCTCGCCTACGACCGCTCCTTGCAGGAGGGCGTGAATGTGGATGACGGACTCTGGCAGCGCCTGTCGACGATAGCGGCCCGGGTCCAGGTCCCGGCAAGCGAGGTCTCGCGCATCAGGGGGGCGGGCGGCGGCGACGCCAACGCCTAACTATCTCTCCTCGTGATAGTCCTGCTCGGTGTTGACGTCCCAGATATTGGCCTTGCCCCGAATGCCTGCGGCGATGTTGTCCACCATGGTCATGGCGGCCAGCATGGAGTGGTCCTGGTTGTTGTAGCGGTGCATGCCGTTGCGCCCCACCAGGTACAGGTTCTCGATGCCGTCGAGATAGTCGCGCAAGCGGCCGAACTCCCCGTAGCTGCCGAAATAGGCCGGATAGGCCTTGGCCATGCGCACCACCACGGCATCGCGAACCGCGGCGGCCTTGGCGATGGCGAGCTGCTCCAGCTCGCGCGCCGCCAAGGCCTTGAGGGACTCATCGCTGGCGGTCCACAGCGCGTCGCCCTCGCGGCAGAAGTACTCCAGCCCGAGCCAGATCCGGGCCGGATCGGCCACCATGTAAGGGCTCCAGTTGTTGAAGATCTGCATCCGCCCGACCTTGACGCCCGGTTCCTGGACATAGATCCAATTGTCCGGCACGCGCTCGGCCAGGTCCCGGCCCGTGGCCCCGCCGCCCAGCTCCAGCCGGTCGACCAGCATGCCGACGGTGATGAAATCCCGGTAGCGCAGTCCCTGGGCGATGGCTGCGATCTCGGCGGGCGGCGCCGGCACGAGGCCGGCCGCGAGCTGCTGCACCGGCATGGTGGAGACCACCCAGTCGCCGGGGAGGCGATGGCGATCGCCGGTGTCGTGATTGCGCACCTCCACTTCCGCGACGCGGCCATCCGCCAGATGCAGCCGCTCCACGCTCTGACCGAAGCGAACCTCGCCGCCGCGCCGCGCGACTTCGGCGGCGGCGAGGCGCCACATCTGGCCCGGGCCCAGCTTGGGATAGAGAAAGCGTTCGATCAGGCTGGTCTCGGTCCCCTTTTGACTTAGATCGGCCTTGGCGGGCAGCAGGCGGCCGAGCGCATGACCCAGCACCTTGCGGATCGAGACGCCCTTGATCCGCTGGGCGCCCCATTCGGGCGAAATCTCCGTGCAAGGGACGCCCCAGACCTTCTCGGTGTATTCCTTGAAGAACTGTTCGTAGAGGACGCCTCCGAACCGGTTGACCAGGAAATCCTCCAGGTTCTTCTCCGGCCGGATCGGCCGCGCCATGGCGGCTAGGTAGCTGGCGCCGATTTTCGCCGTGCGGCCGAGCCCCAGCTTCAGCAATGTGTCGGCCGAGAGGCTGAGCGGATAGTCGAACAGCCTGCCCCGATAGAGGATGCGCGAGACGCGCCGGCGCAGCAGCATGACCGCATCGCCGGTCCTGGGATCGCCGTCCGCAGCCGGCACCGTCAGGCGATGCTCGCGGTTCTGGTAGCGCAGCAGGATCTCCGCTTCGGCCTTGCCCGCTTCCATGGGCATCATGTCGAGCCACCAGCCCATGACCCGGTCCGACTTGGAAAAGAAGCGGTGGCCGCCGATGTCGATGCGATTGCCCTTGAACTCGACGGTGCGCGAAAGCCCGCCGACGTCCTCGGACGCCTCAAGGACGATGGGACGGATGTCGGTCCGGCGCAGCAGCTCGACGGCGGCGGTGAGCCCGGCCGGCCCAGCGCCGATGACGATGGCGGTGCGCCCGCTCAAGGCGCCTCGACAGCGGCGATGCTTGCCGGCGCGCCGCGCCGCGCGAGCCAGGCGGCGTAGGCGAGAAGGGCCGCGGCCGCCAGCGGTCCAAGCTGAACGCCGATGGCAGCGGCAACCGGCTTGACCATCGGCGGCAGGGCCCAGAGTAGGGACATGGCCCCAGCCTGGATCCAGCCGATATTGGCACTCCTGCGCTGGCCCGCCAGTGCTGCCAGCGGCAGGACGAAGACGGCCAGGTCGTAATCGAAGAAATAGGGCACGACCAGCGGCATCCCTGCCGCCCAGGCCAGGCTTCGAGCGGCGAAATCCTCGCTCCGGCGCCAGACATCCCAGACGACGGCGATGGTCGCGAGGCTGGCCAGGATCTGGAGCGGCAGCGCCGCGCGCAACGCTCCGGCCAGGACCACGGCGCTGAAGACCGTGGGATGGCGCATCAGCAGTTCAGGACTGCCGGCGATGTGGCCAAGGGCATTGTTGGCGTTGGCGAGAAAGGCATGGACAACCGCGGGTCCGGCATAGGCGACGCCAAGCAGCTGCAAGGCGGCACCTCCCACCAGGAAGGCGAAGAAGGCGCGATATTGGCGTGCCGCCAGCAGGCAGACGGGGATGAGGACCGCGAGCTGGATCTTGAGGGTGAGAACGCCCAGCAGCGCGCCGGCAAGCACGGGCCGGCGGGGTAGGAGGAGAAGGCCGGCGCCGGCAAGCGCCGCGGCGAAGAGGCTCACCTGGCCCAGCATGCCGGCATATGTGGCAGCCGGGCAAAGGGCGAGCGGCAGAACCAGGAGCGCCATGCGCGACGCCCGCCAGACCATGAGCGCGAGGCAGAGGGCTCCCAGCAACGCCCAAAGCATCGCCGCCTGGAGATAGGGCAGGCTGGCGACAGCCCGGGCGACGAGCAGCATGCCGGGCGGGTAAGGCCAGGCGAGCCCGGTGACTTTCATGGTCGCGGCGCGGCTTTCCGCCTCGGAAATGGCCCGGCCGTCATAGGCCGCGATGGCGCGCCCCTCGCGGGCAAGGCTGCCGGCGCCATAGAACAGCACGAAGTCGAGGCCGACGGGCTTTCCCGCGGCGTTCAGCACGCCGTTCACCGGCGTGACCGCAGGCAGGATGACCGTGGGGTAGAGCATTCCCCCGGCGAACAGCATGACCATCATCCAGGCCACCAGGACCGTGTCCCGAAGCCTTTTGCCCCCGCCCCTCGGCCGCGCGGTTTCCCCAGCTGCCTCAGACTCGCTCGCCATCTGCCTCACATGCCCGCGGAGATGGTATCCGCGCCGGGCTCAGCTTGCCAGCTTCACCCCTCGCTGGCGGCAGGCGGCCGTGAGCGTGTTCTGAAGCAGGCAGGCGATGGTCATGGGGCCGACGCCGCCCGGCACCGGCGTGATGGCGCCCGCCACCTTGACCGCCTCGTCATAGGCTACATCGCCCACCAGCCTGGCCTTGCCGCCGCGCTCGACCCGGTTGATGCCCACATCGATCACGGTGGCGCCCGGCTGGATCCAGTCGCCGCGCACCATTTCCGGCTTGCCCACGGCGGCGACCAGGATCTCCGCCCGCCGGCATTCGCCAGGCAGATCGCGGGTGCGTGAATGGGCGATGGTCACCGTGCAGTTCTCGCCCAGCAACAACTGGGCCATGGGCTTGCCGACGATGTTCGAGCGGCCCAACACGACGGCGCGCTTGCCCGAGAGATCGCCCAGCCGGTCCTTCAGCAGCATGAGGCAACCGAGCGGCGTGCAAGGCACCAAGGCCGACCCGCCGGTCGCGAGCCGTCCGACGTTCACGACATGGAAGCCATCCACGTCCTTGGCCGGGTCGATGGCGTCGAGCACCGCCTGGGGGTCGATCTGCTTGGGGAGCGGAAGCTGGACCAGGATGCCGTTGACCTGCCGGTCGGCGTTGAGCCGCGTCACCAGGGCCAGGAGGTCGGCCTGGCTCGTCTCGCGGTCAAGCTTGTGCTCGAAGGAGGCCATGCCGGTCTCGACCGTCTGCTTGGCCTTGTTGCGGACATAGACCTGGCTCGCCGGATCCTCGCCCACCAGGACCACGGCCAGGCCCGGCACGAAGCCATGGGCGGACTTGAGCTCGGCCACGCCGGCCGCGACGCGCCGGCGCAGACCCTCCGCGAAGGCCTTGCCGTCGATGATCCTGCCGTTCACTGCCGCTCCGTCCATTGCCTTCGCCATCCCTCGAGTTTGGCGAGGAGCGCTGTCGGCTCGCCCGCTAGGTGAAACAGTTTCAGCCGGCTGCCGGCACCCAGAACCAGGGTGAAGTCCGCTCTCGGCAGTCGCCAGGTCGCGGCCAGAAGCTTGACGATGGCCGCATTCGCCTTGCCCGCTTCGGGCTTTGCCCTCACCGCGACCTTGAGGGCGGTCGCGCCATCCGCCTCGGCCTTGAAGCCCTCGATCGCGTCCCGTTTCGCGCCCGGCCGGGCATGGATGCGCAAGCGCAATCCTCCGGCCGCGAGCGCAAAGGGCTCAGTAGAAGACGTACTCAAACAGGAGATTGCGCAACAGCCAGAGCAGCAGGATCAGGATCAGGGGCGACAGATCGACGCCGCCGATCAACGGCACGATGCGCCGGATCGGTCGCAGCACCGGCTCGGTCACCTGATAGAGGAAGCGGCCGACCTGGCTGACGACCGGGCTGTGCCGGTTGATGATGCCGAACGCGAGCAGCCAGGACAGCACGGCCGAGGCGATCAGCACCCAGGTGTAGATCTGAATCACCAGATCGATGAGGCGCGCTAGAGAAAGCATGGCTCCCACGAAAAAAACCGCCGGCAAATGGGCCCGGCCAATGGGCCCGGAACGCGCCGGAGGTTATCGGCAGGCGGCCATGGGCGCAAGCGCTGGGCCGGTCCACGGCCCTATCGCGATTGTAAATGACGGCCATGTACCATATAAGATACATTGAACCGCAGAGGGGATTGCATGGGGGATGATCTGAAGAGGCTGCCAGCGGCGTTTTATCGCTCGGCGAGCGGGGCCGAGCCGGTCAGAGAATGGTTGCGAGAGTTGTCCGCCGCTGATCGCCGTATCCTCGGATACGACATCGGCGTGGTCGAATTCAGTTGGCCGATAGGTATGCCGCTGTGCTGGCCGCTGGGCGGTGGACTATGGGAAGTCAGAAGCTCGCTCGACGGCAACCGCATCGCTCGCGTCATTTTCTGCGTGGCGAGCGATTGCATGGTTCTGCTGCATGGCTTCATCAAGAAGACCGGAAAGACGCCGCGCCTGGAGTTGGATTTGGCACGCAAGCGGCAGAAGGAGATTGAGCAATGAAAAGGAACAAGCATATCGGGTCCTCCTTCAGCGACTTCCTGAAGGAAGAAGGAATCTACGAGGATGTCACCACCCATGCCGTCAAGCGCGTATTGGCATGGCAGATCGCGCAGGCGATGAAGAAGGAAGGCATCACGAAAGTCGAAATGGCGAAGCGAATGAAGACCAGCCGCGCCCAGCTGGATCGGCTCCTCGACCCGAACAACGACAAGGTGCAGCTGGACACCGTGCAGCGGGCGGCCAAAGCCATCGGGCGGAAACTGCACATGGAGCTCACGTAACGGATTGGCGGCATAGAAAGTTCTGGCAAGGTACTTTCACCCTGCCTGTCCCGAGACCGTAGTCGCCCGACAGTGGGGCCCCGCCTGGTCCGTGCTCGGCAGTCGCCGGCTTGACAGTCCCAACAGCCCTCAACATAGTCGCGGCCGATTCCGGACGCATGGGGCCGTAGCTCAGCTGGGAGAGCGCCTCGTTCGCAATGAGGAGGTCAGGGGTTCGATCCCCCTCGGCTCCACCATGCCGTCTAGATTCCTTGGTCTGGTCGCATTTTCTGCGCCGAACCGGTGCCTACTCCCGCCTACGCCAAGGCTTCGGCGGGTCTGGTGTCGGTCCTCCGAAGCAGCGCAGCTGCGTAGGAGGATCGGCGGAAAATGCTCCAGCGACCGTGTCCACATTCTCCTTCAGGGCGCCGCGGTCAGGCTGAGAAGGGCGATTCCACCGGCGAGGTTGAGGCCCTGGATCCCCTCGACGCTCAGCGGCTGCAGCACGATGGAATTCCTCGACCCGCCGAAGAGCGCGTTGGCGCCCACGCCGTAGCCGGCGGCGACAGCGGCGGTGGCACCGCCATAGTCGCCGGCGAGCGCGCCGGGCCCCACGTCGTTGGTAGGCGCGATCACGCCCCAGATGATGACCCCCGCCGTCTCATAGCCGATGTCGATGCCGAACTTCTTGATCGTGCCGACGTATCTGTCGGCCCGCTTGGAGGCATCGGGCTGATAGAAGCAGGTGATGTTGCGCGAGGAGCCGAAGATGAAGCTCACATTCCCGGCCACCTCGCATTTGAGCCATCCGGCCTTGACGCCGCCCTCGGCCGCGCCCGCGTCCCATGCCAGCGGAACGACGGCGGCCATGGATAGGGCGGCTGCGGCGACGATGCCCATCAGGGGACGAAGCATGGCTACTCTCCTTCAACGGGGTGAAGTCATCGGACTAGCAAATACGATCGGTAGAGGCGTCTGCCGATGCCCTTCATAAATAAGTCATGAGCGTTGCCTGGACCGCTTCGAGAAAGCCCGACGCGCCGGCAAAGCGCCAATTCGTCCACGTCCTGCCCGGCCATGGTTTCCTCGACGTTGACGGCCGGGCACCCCTCGACAAATTCTCGTGAGCCTCGCCGAGGACATACCTCTGCGCCCCGCTCTCTCGTTAGACTTGCGGGGCAATGACCCACGCCCTTTGGAGGATCGAGCCATGAACCTGGTGCAAAGCCATCTCGACAGTCTCGAGCCCCCGGTCGGCGACGTCTCGCGCCGCATTTTTATGGCGGGCGGGCTTGCCACCGGCTTCGCTCTCGCGACACTGCCGGTGTCGGCGCAGACGATCACCACCGACAGCAGCGGCCTCACCGTGGGCGAAGTCAGAATCCCCGTCGCCGACGGCAGCATCCCTGGCTATCGCGCCATGCCGGCCGAAGGCGGACTCTTCGCGACCGTCCTGGTGGTGCAGGAGATCTTCGGCGTTCACGAGCACATCAAGGACATCTGCCGGCGGCTGGCCAAGCTCGGCTATTTCGCCGTCGCGCCGGCGCTCTACGCCCGGGAGGGCGACGTGTCGCAAATGACCAGCGGCCAGGAGATCATCGCCAAGGTCGTGCTCAAGGTACCCGAGCCCCAGGTCGCGACCGACCTGGATTCGACCGCCGCCTGGGCGGGCAGCACGGGCAAGGCCGACCTCGGCCGGCTCGGCATCACCGGCTTCTGCTGGGGCGGGCGCCAGGTCTGGCTCTACGCCGCCCATAATCCCAAACTGAAGGCGGCGGTCGCCTGGTACGGCCTGCTGCAATGGCCGAGGGGTCCCAACAGCCCGGTCGATCCCATCGACCTGGTCCCGCAGCTGGACGTGCCGGTGCTGGGCCTCTATGGCGGCTCGGATGCCGGCATTCCCATGGACCAGATCGGGGCCATGCAGGCCGCCCTCAAGGCCGCCAACAAGCCGTCCGAGATCGTGGTCTATCCGGACGCGGGCCACGGCTTCAACGCCGACTATCGGCCGAGCTATCGCCCGGTCGATGCCAAGGATGCCTGGCAGAAGATGCTGGCCTGGTTCGCCCAGCACGGCGTGGCCTGAAGGGCGAGCCCTCTGCCGGCCTAGAGCAAGATTCACGGGTCAGCTTGAACCAAGCTGATGGGGTGGATGGCCCCGTGACGGCATCTGAGTGCCAAGATGGTGTTCGTCGAAGATCACCATGAAGGGGAGCCATCCATGAGCAAGATTACAACGATTGGACTGGATTTGGCCAAGAACGTCTTTCAGGTCCA
>DATNJA010000329.1:0-4917 GCA_035604155.1 Candidatus Udaeobacter sp.
TCACGGCTTCTTCGAGACGGCGCCGCCGATGGACAACCCCGATTGGTTCTGGGTCTACCTGTGGATTCCGATTGGGATCGCCGCGGGAGTCGGATTGGCGCCTGGGCTTTCGCCGAGCCTCGAGTGACGGCTGATGCAGAGTCCGGCGGGTCGCGACTCGCTACGACAAACTTGCTGTGAGCTACCTCGCGTCCGTCCATCTTGCGTCGGTACGCCTATGGCTTCGCGTCAATGAGTCCCAGCTGCCGACGGATGACCTCGCCCAGAAGCTTGATCCCGGGCTCAATCCGCTCCAGCGCGATGGAGGAGAAGCCGAGGCGGAAGAAGTTCCTCGGGCCCATGTCCGACAGGAAATGGACATCGCCGGGCTCGATGAGGATGCCGAACTTGGCAGCGGCCTTCTCGAGCTCCCGTGCGTCCAGCTTCGGCGGTCCTTCGATCCACAAGGCGGTGCCGCCGCTGGTCTGCCGGAACCGGCAATCGGGCAGGTGGCGGGCGAGGGCCGCATGCATGGCGGCCCAGCGCTGCTTAAGGCTCCGGCCTTCCTGGCGCAGCAGGCTGTCGTAGTGGCCGCGGGAGAGGAAGAGGGCGGCGGTGCGCTGGTTATTGGCCGGCGGGTGGCGCAGCATCAGGCGCCTGAGCGCGCGCGCTTCGGCGATCACTTCCTTGGCCGCGACCATGTAGCCGATGCGCAACCCTGGTGCCAGGGTCTTGGAAAGGCTGCCGACGAAAATCACGCGTCCGTTCCGGTCGAGGGACTTGAGGGCAGGAGTCGACCGGCCGACGTGGTTGATCTCAGCCTCGTAGTCGTCCTCGATCAGGATGAAATCCTCGTGCCGGGCCCGCTCGAGAAGGACGCGCCGCCGCGCCAACGACATGGTGACCGTGCTGGGAAACTGGTGGCTTGGCGTCACGTGGACGTAGTTGCAGCGCTCAAGGTTGGCCGAATCCATCAACCCCTCGTCGTCCACCGGCAGGCCGACGAGGCGGCTGCTGCGCAGCGCAAAGATGTTGCGCGCGTCGGCGTAGCCCGGGTCCTCCAGGCCGACGGTGGTGCGGTCGTCCACCAGCAGGCTTGAGAGCAGGTAGATCGCGTTCTGTGCGCCCACCGTGATCAGGATCTCTTCCGGCGTGACGAAGACGCCCCGGCGCGGCAGCAGCAGGGTGCGGATCTGCTCGATGAGCTCTGGGTCGTCCTCGGTGAAGCGGTCCGCGGCCCAATCGCGGACCGCCGCGATACCGAGCGCCTGGCGCGAACATTCCCGCCAGGCGGCAATGGGAAACAGCGCCGGGTCGAACTGGCCATAAATGAAGGGGTACTTGTAGTCCTGCCAGTTGCGCGGCTTGACGATGTTGCGTTGGGTCGAAGGCCGGCGACGCAGGCGCGGCAGCCAATCGGGCGCCGGGGCCGGCGCCGAGTGCTGGGTTCCCGGAGAATCGGGCGGGGCGAGCCGGGCGGGGTCGAGATCGCGGCTGACGAAGTAGCCGCTGCGCTGACGAGAAACCAAGAACCCTTCTTCGACCAGGTCCTGATAGGCCAACGCCACGGTATTGCGCGCGACCGACAGTGTCTCGGCCAGGCGCCGGCAGGAAGGTAGCGGACCGCCGGGCGGGAGCTGGCCTTCGCGGATGGCGGCCACCAGCATCTGGCGGAGCTGGGTCTGCAGGGTTACGCCCGCCAGAGGGTCGAGATGGAACAGCTGCTCCCGCATAAGGATTTTCCTGCCGGATCAGGGGCTTGTAGCCAAATACTACGGCTGGCCGTTAGACCGCCGGCCAACTGACCAAGCGGCTCGAATCCAATCCTAGCACGCCACTGCTGTTGGCATGATCGCCGGACGCCCGACATCGCCGCCTCGATGTGCCGAAGCCGGGTGGTGGGGTACTTTCGGAACCTTAGATCAGCGCCAGCGCGGCGCGCGTGCCGGTCAGGACCGCCAGCACCATGAGCAGGCGGAGCGTCCAGCGGCGAAAGGCCGCCGGGTCGGCGCCCTTGAATCCGCGATTGCCGAGCCAGACGCCGGCGGCCAGAGGCGGCAGAAAAATGGCCGCGCGCTCGACGGTTCCCCAGCTCAACAAGCCGTTCCAGCCCTGCCAGGCGAGCCCCGTGACGTCGGTCAGTAGGAAGAACGCGATCAGGCTGGCGCGGCCAGCCGCCGCGCCGGCGGGCGAGCTGAAGAAGAACAGGATCACGGGCGGGCCGCCGACGCCGAAGGCGCCGTTGAAAAGCCCCGACGCTGCGCCGACGGCGAAGGTGAAGACGCGGCCCGGCATGCGGTGCAGCGAATAGCCCTTGGCCAGCAGAAGCGCCGCGCCGAACACGAAGATGGCAAGCGCTATGGTCAGGGGAGCTGCCGGAACCTTGGCGAGCGCGTAGACACCGAAGGGCGTGCCGAGAAGACATCCCAGCGCCAGCCAACCGAGCGCCCGCCAATGGACGTCGCGCCACACGCCTGGGAGGAGATGCAGGCTCGCCGCCACCTCCATCATGAAGATCGATGGCACGATCTCGGCCGGCGGCAGAAGCAGGGAAATCGAGACTATGGCCAACAGCGAAAAGCCGAAGCCGCTATATCCCCTGACGATCGCGGCGCCGAAGATGCAGGCCACGGCGTAGGCAATGGCAAGCCAATGCATGGCGTGCAGTCTGCCGGCGGTCGGGAGGCGAGGCCAGGGCCAGGACGGCAGGGATCATCGGGCCAAGCGCGACGCCCTCACTCCGCGTAGGATGGATCCTTCTTGTCGAGCAGCCGCTTCAGTTCGGCGAAATGGGAGAAGGCGCTGTCGCGGTAATTGTCCCAGCCGGCGGCCGTGCGTTCGGCCAGATCCGGCGCCATGACGTTCAGCTTCTGGCCGGTGGAATAGGCCAGCACCAGGGTCTGGCAGGCGCGCTCGAAGTAATAGAGATCGTCGAAGGCCTGGGCGACCGTATCGGCGGCGATGAGCACGCCGTGATTGCCCATCATCATCCGGCTCTTGTTGCCCATGACCCGCGCCAGCCGCTCGCCCTCGGCTCGGTCGTCGGCGATGCCTCCGAATGCGTCGTCGATGGCGACCCGGTTGTAGTAGCGCGCCGTGTTCTGTTCGATGGGCTTGATCTCCGGATCGGCCAGTGCGGCGATCGCCGTGGCATAGGGCGGATGGAGATGCAGCAGGCAACGCGCCTGAGGCAGCTTGGCGTGCATCGTGCCGTGGATGCACCAGGCGGAGGGATCGGGCGCGTCGGGCCGGCTCATCGTCTCCTCGTCGTCGGCATCCAGCAGCAACAGGTCGCTCGCCCGGACCCGGGCGAAATGCACCCAGCGCGGATTCATCAGGAACTTCTTGCCGTCGGCCGAGACCGCGAGGCTGAAATGATTGGCGACCGCCTCATGCCAGTTCATCTCGACCGCGAGACGGAAGGCTGCGGCGAGATCGACCCGGAGTTGCCATTCGTCGGCATTGACATGCTTGGGCGGGCGCAACGAAGTGACCGTGGACATGGGATCCTCCCGAAGAGCTTCTGCAATCCATAACACGTGGCCGTGTTTGGTTAAAGGCAGGTATAGTTTCCATGCGGCGCGCGGTCGCCTCGGCGATCCGCCGCGCCTTGCCCTCCTCGCCAAGACACGACCGCCCAAAACCTGATATTATTGGTCGACTGCTAGGGGGCGAACGATGAAACAGTCGAAGGGATTTGCGGCAATTATTGCCGGCGGCTTGCTTACGCTGGCGTCGCCGGCAAGGGCGGATTGCACGAGTTCCTGCGTGATGTATGAGTCGGGCGAGTGCGTTCAGACCGCCGAAACCTGCACGAGCACACCTGAGCCGCCGACACTCAGCTACGGGGCCATCGCCTATGGTTCCACGAGCCGGGCCTGGGGTTACTCCTATGGCTGGGACAACGAGGGCAAGGCGGAGAGCGTTGCCATGGAGAACTGCGCGGAACACGGCGCCGATTGCGAAGTGATGGTCTGGTTCGAGCATAAGTGCGGCGCCGTGGCGGCGGGCGATGGCACGGCCGGCTTTTGGGGCCTGGGCAATTCGGACAGCGAGGCGCGGGCAGACGCCCAGAGCAAATGCCAGAGCGGCGGCGGCAATAACTGCGCGATACAGGTCTCGCAGTGTTCGGAATAGGGGGCGGAAGCTGAGGCGGCCTTCGCGGCTACCGCCGAGCCCGGCAATTTCATCGCTCTGCCGTCGCGGCTTCAGCCCGACCAGTAGAGGCCTGCGACTTCGTTCAATATGGGCAGGGTGATGAAGCTGATGACGGTCAGGACAGCCACGATGGCCGGCAGCTCCTCCGTGTCGAAGCCGAATCTGTCGGCGACGATGAAGATGAACAGCTGCGGCGGCATCCCGGCTTCCATGATGGTGGCGCGGAGATGGAGACCCGATAGGCCGATGGACAGGCCGACCAGCGCCACTACCAGGGGCGACAGGCAGAGCTTGATCACCAAGGGCGGCCACCAGGTTCCGAACTTGCCGAGGGACTGCAGCAAGGCGGCCGGTTTGATCGCCATGCCGAGAACAAGCAACATCAATCCCGGCGTCGCTTCGCCCAGCAGGCGCAGCGCGTCCACCAGGAAGCTCGGCAGATGAATGCCGAAGGCGCGCAGGAACCCCGCGATCGCCACCGACCACAAGACGGGAAATCGAGTCAACTGCCGAAGAGCGGGCATCAATGAGACATGCTCGCTTGCCCTGAGGTAATAGATCGCCAAGAGAGAACCGGCGATGAGGTCGGCACTGGTCACGGTGACTTCGGAAAGCACGGCGACCTGCGTCACATCCAAAAGCTGATTCGGAAACAACCCGCGCAGCAGCGGCATGCCGAGATAGGTCACATTCCCGAACGCGCATGCCAGGATGAGGGAGCATTTCAGCGTCCGTTCGAGCTTGAAAAGGCCGAGGACCAGAAGGGCGACGCAAGCCGAG
>DATNJA010000330.1:0-10786 GCA_035604155.1 Candidatus Udaeobacter sp.
GGCCGGGAGCGGCCGCTCTGGCAACGGTGGTTGCCCCGCTATCGCACCATGCTGGCCCTCGAACAGGCCTGCTTCGGACGCCGGTCCGCGACCCGCATCATCGCCCTTGCCGCACCCCAGCTCGATGCCTACAGGCGGGCCTACGCGACCCCGGTCGAGCGCACGGCCCTCATCCCGCCCACCATCGCTCCGGGCATCCGGGCCGAGGCGCTGCCGACTGCCGAACGCAAGTCCGCATTCAAGGCCAGTCACCGGATCGACGACGGCGCCGTCGTCTGGCTCTGGGTCGGGCTCCAGCCTTTGGTCAAGGGCCTCGGTCGCGTCCTTGCCGCGCTCGCCAAGCGCAACGAAGCCGTCCTCGTCATCTGCGGCGCGGACCGCGAGAACCGGCAGCTGAACAGGCTTCTCGGCCGCGCGGAGAACGCGGGCCTTGCCGGCAGAATTCGCATTCTCGGCATGATGACAGACAGCCGCAGCTTGACCGGCGTTTATGCCGGCGCCGATCTCCTGGTCCATCCGGCGCGGCTCGACGTCACCGGCGCCGTGATCCTTGAGGCGATCGTCAATGGCCTGCCGGTGATCACGACGGGCAATTGCGGCTACAGCCCTCATGTCGAAGCATCCGACGCCGGGATCGTTCTGGCCGGGGCTTTCGACCAGCACGCTTTCGACCTAGCGCTCGCCGCCGCCGATGCCGGCCGCCGGTCCCGATGGTCGGTCAATGCCTTCGCCTACGGTCGCTCGCCGGGGCTTTACGCCGGCCTGCCGCGGGCGGCCGATCTGATCGAGGCGGCAGGGCGAAAGGACGATGCGGCCTGGCGCGCGCTCGGCCAGAATGGGCGATCTCTGCCGCCCCGGAGCCCCACGTGAACCAAGACTCCGAACCATCGCCGGACCTGGCCAAGTTCACCTTCATCGAGATCGGTCTGCCCGTGGTGAAGCGGATCTACCCGGAGCAGACCCTGTGCTTCTCGTCCCGGCTTCATACCGGCGGAAGCGATGAGACATCGCGCGCGCTGGTGGCGAGCTTCGAGCCCTTTGGCGGATTGCGCGCCGCTCTACGGCGTCCCGACATCGCCGCCGTGATCTGCCATCCGACCATGTTCGCACCCTGGGACTGGCGCTGGTTCGCCCGTTCCTTTTTCAACCGGCGCTTCTTGCGCCACGGCCTGCCTATCGCGTCGAGTTGGGGACCTCAGTTCCTGCGCGGACAAGTCGCGGCACCCATCGCGGTAGTCGACCTGGAAGACCTTCCCGTCATCAATCGTTGCAATCTCTTTCTCCTCGACCGGTCGCTGGTCTATTTCAAGCGCGAGCTGCCCACGGACCATTGGAGGGTCTTCCTCAAGACCGGCCATCATGGCGTGCCCACGCCGCGCTACCGGCGGGTCAAACGCAACCGCGTCCGGATCGACAAACTCCTGCCCATCTCCCTCGGCCTGCCGAACGAGGCGCTGGCCAACCTGCCGAAGCCGCAGGAGAAGTCGGTCGATATCTTTTTCGCCGGGCGCGTCGATGATTCCGCCAGCCTGCGCCGGCGCGGCCTGGAGGAATTGCAGGCCCTGAAGGAGCGTGGCGTCACGCTGGATATTCCCGAGGCGACCCTGCCGACGGCGGAGTTCTACCGCCGCGCGGCGGCGGCCTGGCTCGTCTGGTCGCCCGAGGGGTTCGGCTGGGATTGTTTCCGACATTATGAGGCCGCGATCTGCGGCAGCGTGCCGCTGATCAGCAATCCGGCCATCGAGCGCTATCGCCCGCTGCGCGATGGCGAGCATGCGGTCTACTATGACGTCGAGCCTGGCGGCCTCACCCGGGCGGTGCTCACGGCCCTGGCCGACCGGCCGCGCCTGGCCGCCATGGCGCTTGCGGCCAAGGCCCATGTCGAGGCGAATCACACGCCCGGCGCCATTGTCGACTATGTCCTCAAGACGACGCTCCAGCGCGCCAGCCTCATCGTGGCGCCTCGAGATCGGTAGACGGCTCCGCGAGGAGTTCCCGCACCGCCGCCAGCACGGCCGCCGGCTCGATGAGGGCCATGGCCTCGCCGCCGAACCGCTGGGCGCGGACCCAGCGATGGCGCGGCGCAAAGGGTGCCCAGCGACGCGGATCGGTTGGGCCGAACAGGCTTACGACGGGACGGCCGGCCGCACCGGCGAGATGGCCGAGGCCACTGTCGTTGGCGACGACGACCGAGAGGCGCCTGAGCACGGCGATGGCGGCGTCGAGGCTGCCGATCCCCGCGCCAAGCCGCATGAACTCCACCAGAATCACTTCCGAATCCGATTGGCGCAGCTCCGCCGCGCGCTGCTGTTCCTTCGGTCCGATCAGGAAGACCGGGACGAGGCCGGCGAGGCGAAGGTCGCTGGCTAGTTCCAGGAACCGCTCGGCCGGCCAGTTCTTGTGGGTCTCCCGACTTCCGGGCGCGAGCCCGATATAGACCGGCCCTGAAGCCGGTTCGCTTGGCAGCAGCGCATGCGCCAGCTCCGCTGCCTCGCTGGAGCATTCGAGCCTCCCGCCGCCATCCGCAGCAGCGCCGAACGCCGATTCTGCGAGGCTGAAGGCGCGTTGCCCGATATGCCGCGGGCGCAAGAGGCGGCCTCGAGGCCGGCGGCTCGATAACAGGTAGCCCGGGAGCGAGCAGTAGAATGCGTCATAGGACAAATGCCGCCAGGCGCTCCACACGCCGGCTGCGCCCGAGCGCGTATCGAACACCAGGGAAAACGGTCGCAGTTCGCCGAGCCGGCGCGCCGCCTGGGCCCTGGGCTTGTCGAAGCCCAGATATTCCCGCACCTCCGCGACCTCCGCCGGCAGGAATTCGCGCAACACTCCCGCCATGGCGGTCTGATAGGCGGCAAGCCACCAGATGGGCCGCCCCGGGAACCCACGCGCGATCGCCCGCAACAGCGGCAACTTCAACAGCGCATCGCCCAACCCCTCGCGGCTCACCAGCACGGCTATGGGATGCTCCACTCCCGGATCTCCGAAGATGGGGAAAGTTGCGGCCGGCGCCTCGGCTTGGCGGCGGTGACAGGACAGCGCCAAGCTTGGCCGCCTCGAATCCCGGCGGCAAGCGGGATTCGGCGAGTTTCCGGCAGTTGCACATATGGCCCTGGCATTTTACCTTCGCGCCCCGGACGAGACTTGAAGGACCGACGAGGCAGTGAGGACACCATGAACCAGAACAGCCACGAGAGTTCCGCCTTTCCCGGCAGCTTCATCTATGCCGGCGTCACCGGCCTGATGGGGCTGGTCGGTCTCTTTGTCGCCGCCCGAGCCGGCCATGGCGCGCCTTACTACGGCGGCGCCACCTTCTTCGTGTTCGCCGTGCTCTTCGTCTTCCTGCTGATCAAGCACGCCTATGACAAGGCCGAGGGCATCGCAGGCGGTGGGCTGCCGCTATTCGTGCGCTTCGCCGCCGCGGCCGCTGTCGGTTATCTGGTCCAGGGCTTCGCCGCCGCCGCGATTCCCGACAAGGCGATGCTGGCGGCGGTCGTCGCCGGCGTGGTCGTCTTCGCCGTCCTGGCCGCCCTCGATCGGATTGCCGTCAGGGCTGAATAGACACCGCCTTAGTCGAGCTGCAGCAGCAACGATTTCAGATAGGCGCTTTCGGGAAGCCAGGGATGCTGGGGATGGTCGGCCGCCGCGCCGGCGGCGCGCAGGATGCGCCCCTCGCGGCCGGCGTCGATGAGCCCGCGAGCCACCTGATGGCTGAACTCCTCTGCGGGCATGTTGTGGGAACATGAGGCAATGAATAGGAATCCCTCCCACGCCGTCGCGCTCGCCGCGAGGCGGGCGAGCTTGCGATAGCCGCGGGCGCCCTGCTTCAGGTCCTTCTTGGATTTGACGAAAGCCGGCGGATCGGCCACCACGATGTCGAAGCGATCGCCTGGAGCCAGCCCCTCCAGCGCTTCGAAGGCTTCGGCCCGCCTGAAGCGGCAGCGCTCGGCGAGGCCATTCAACCCGGCCGCCTTTTCCGCCAGGGCCAGGGCCGCCTCCGACCGATCGATGGCCAGGACGACCCTTGCGCCGGCGCCGGCGGCGGCGAGGGCGAATCCGCCGGCATAGCTGTACAGATCGAGCACCCGCGCGCCCGCGGCGAGCCTGGCCACGGCTGCCCGGCTTTCGCGCTGATCGTAAAACCAGCCGGTCTTCTGGCCGCCCACGGGATCGCACAGGAATCTGAGCCCGTTCTCCCGCAGCTCGACCGGCGGATCGAGCTTGCCCTTGGCCCATGTCACCTCGGCGGCCAGACCCTCTTGAGTCCGCGCCGTCGAGTCCGAGCGCATCAAGATCGCTTCCGGCGCCAGCACCTGCTCCAAGGCGGCCAGGAACACGGTCTGCAGGCTCCCCATGCCGGCGGTGTTGATCTGAACCACGCAAAGGGAGCCGAAGCGATCGACCACTGTGCCGGGGATGCCGTCGGCCTCGGCGTGGACGAGACGGTAGTAGGGCGCTTGGAACAGGCGGTCGCGAAGGCGAAGGGCCCGCTCGAGACGGGCGGCGAAGAATCCGGCATCGATCGGCGCATCGAGATCGCGGGTGAGCAGCCTGGCCGCGATCAGGGTCTGGGGATTGAAGAACGCCTGTGCCAAAGGCCTGCCATCGGCCTGGAGCAGCCGGACCAGGCTACCCGGCTCTATGGCCTTGGCCGCCGGATCCATGACGATTTCGTTGGAATAGACCCAGGGATGGCCAGCAAGAAGGCGTCGGTGGGCCTCGGGGCGAAGGGTGACGCTGCGCATGGCCGGTTCCCCTTATAGAGCGTTGGTGGCCATCGCAAGCCCTATCGCCGGCGGCGGCTGGTCGGCCCATATGCCATTGTGCAGTGCACCATAAAGGGGCAGAATGCCGCCGAAATCTAGGGCAGGAGCGCCCAAGACATGAGCGCGGAAGCCAGGATCGACCGGATTGCCGTGCCGGATCTCGCCCAGCGCAAGGGGGGCGAGCCGATCGTCTGCCTGACCGCCTACACCACGCCCATCGCCCGCTTGCTGGATCCCCATGTCGACCTGCTCCTGGTGGGCGATTCCCTGGGCATGGTGCTGTACGGGTTCGAGAGTACGCTTCAGGTGACCCTGGAGATGATGATCGCCCACGGCGCCGCCGTGCAGCGGGGCAGCCGGCGGGCCTGCCTGGTGGTCGACCTGCCTTTTGCCAGCTACCAGGAATCCCCGGCGATCGCCTTCCGCAGCGCGGCCCGGGTCATGGCCGAGACGGGCAGCTCGGCAGTCAAGCTGGAAGGCGGGGTGGAAATGGCCGAGACCATCGCCTTTCTCACCCGGCGCGGCATTCCGGTCATGGGCCATGTCGGCCTGACGCCACAGGCGGTCAATGGCTTGCGCGGCTATCGCGCCCGCGGCCGCGATCCCCTCGAAGCCAAGGCGATCAAGGCCGATGCCGCAGCCGTGGCGGAAGCAGGCGCCTTCAATATTGTGCTGGAAGGCGTGGTCGAGCCGCTCGCCCGCGAGATCGTCGCCTCGGTCTCCACGCCCATCATCGGCATCGGCGCCTCGCCCGCCTGCGATGGCCAGGTTCTGGTGGTGGACGACATGACGGGGCTGTTCGGCGAGTTCAAGCCCAAATTCGTCAAGCGCTTCGCCGAACTGGGGGCCGAGGTCGGCAAGGCCGCCGCCGCCTACGCCGCCGAGGTCAGAGCCCGGCGCTTTCCGGCACCGGAGCATTTGTTCGGGCTCGGCACCAACGCGAAGACCTGAATGCGGGCGCCGGTCCTGCGCTCGATCGCCGATCTGCGCGCGGCCTTGGCGCCATGGCGTCGAGCCGGCGAGAGCATCGGCCTCGTCCCCACCATGGGTGCGCTTCACGAAGGCCACCTCTCCCTCGTCCGCCTGGCCAAGGCCGAGTGCCGGCGAGCGGTCGCGACGATATTCGTCAATCCCAGCCAGTTCGGCGCCAACGAAGATCTCTCGGCCTATCCGCGCGGCGAAGCGGCCGACCGGAAACTCCTCGACGGCGTCGAGGCCGATCTTCTCTTCGTCCCCTCGGTCGAGGAGATCTATCCGCCCGGCTTCGCCACCACAGTCTCGGTCGCGCGATTGACCGAACATCTTTGCGGCCCTCACCGGCCAGGTCATTTCGCCGGCGTGGCGACGGTGGTGACCAAGCTTCTGGTCCAGGCCCTGCCCGATCGCGCCTATTTCGGCGAGAAGGATTTCCAGCAGCTCCAGGTGATCCGCCGTCTTGCCAGGGATCTCGACTTGCCGGTCACGATCCGTGGCGGGGCGACGACCCGCGATGCCGACGGCCTCGCCCTATCTTCCCGCAATCGGTACCTCACCGCCGATGAGCGGGCGAAGGCCGCTGCCCTTCCCCGCCTGCTGCGCGAGGCGGCGAAGCGCCTGGCCGATGGCGGGGATGCCGAGGTGACCTTGAACGAGGTTCGCCAAGACCTCGCCAAGGCCGGCTTCGCCAGGATCGACTATGTAACCCTGGCCGACGAAGCGGAGCTTCAGCCGCTCGCCCGGGCTGAGGCGGGCTCGCGAGTCTTTGCCGCTGCCTGGCTCGGCCGGACCCGGCTCATCGACAACTGGCCGGTGATGTAGGGCTACCGGCGCTGGGCAATGGGCTGGATGAACTGGGGCTCGATGTCCCAGGGAAACAGGATCCAGGTGTCCTGGCTCACCTCGGTGATGAAGGTATCGACCATGGGCCGGCCGGCCGGCTTGGCGTAGACCGTGGCGAAATGGGCATGGGGCAGATGCTGGCGCACCGCCTGGGCGGTGCGCCCGGTGTCGACGAGGTCGTCGATGATGAGCCAGCCCTTGCCGTCCTCGGCCGCCGCAGCGCCTTTTATCACCGTGAGCGCGCCCCGCTTGCGTTCGTCATAGCTGGCGACGCAGAGGGTGTCGATCAATCGGATCTCGAGCTCGCGAGCCACAACCGCCGCCGGCACCAGCCCGCCGCGGGTGACCGCCACGATGCCCTTGAAGGGGCCAGCCTCGATGAGCCGCCAGGCGAGCGCCTTGGCCGTGCGGTGCAGCTCTTCCCAGGTGACAGGAAAATTCTTCTGCGGCGTGGTCTGCATCCGATCGCTCCCCCAAGAGCCTGATCGTCTTAGGCCTGCTCGGCTTGAGACGTGAATCAGGCTCTACTCCTAACATGTAGAGCAAGATTCACGGGTCAGCTTGATAGAAGCTGACCCGATCTTGCTCTAGGCTGCTGGATACCGCCGGTTTGTAGCGCGGCGCCGGCAGCCGCGGCAACGCCGCGCGGCCATCGGGCCTGCGCGCTATACGCCCTGATCGGGCGCCCGCGCGATGGCGCAGCCGTTGATGCGCCAGCTTCCGTCGGGCTGGCGCTGCATCTCATAAAGGGCCAGAACCGCCACGCCGTCGGGGCCGACCATGTAGACCTGCTGGATCAGATTGCCGTCGATCGTGCCGAGATCGCGGAACTCAACATGGCTTGAGCGATAGACCGGCAGATAGCCGGTCTTGACCATCTCCATGAAGGTGCCGGGATCGTGGAACATCTGTTGGATGCTGGGCGAGGCATCGGAAAAGGCGGCCTCGCCGTCGTCCCGGTGGAAGGCGCCCAGCTGATGGGAGATGACGGCCTCGATCGCCGCCCTGTCGGCCCGACCGACCGGGGCGCTGACGGCGGGACTGTCGGCCTTAGCCATGGCCGGCAAGACGAGGAGGAGAGCAAACACGAACTGGGAAGCGATGCGCGCGAGCATGGGGGCCTCCGGCGCTGCCATGTTGCCTTCATGACATGATGGTACGGCCGGCGGCCGGCGACCAGTCCCTCCCTGGAAAAATCTTGGATGAAGCCAAAACGCTTCCGGCGCCGGGATCGGTTCCGGCGCCGGAGGACGACACGGGTTTGAGGTTGTCAGCGGACGTAGAGGTGTACTTCGTTGACCTGGGCGTTGGGGCTGGTGGCAGAGGACATGCTGACCCGGTCGGGCGAGAGGCCCATGCTGATGAGGGAGCGAAGAACCTGGTCGGCGTCGCGCTGAGCCATGTTGCTGTTGAGGGCCACCTGGGCCGTGCCGCCGCCCGACGGCGCCACGGCCACCAGATCGAAGGCCGCATTGGGCCGGCGGGCCAGCGCCTGGCTCACCGCCTGATAGAGCGGCTGCTGGTACTGGACGTCGGGCCGATCGAAACGGATGACCACGAGCGGCCGGCCGGTGGCAACCCCGGCGCCGGGAGCGGAAGTCGGGATCATGGGCGGCGCGTAGGCGCGACTCGCCAGGCTGCTGCCGAAGGCCTCGCCATTGTTGACGGCGATGGCCAGCGTATTGAGGTTGCCGCGCTCCTCCGCCAGGTAATTGGTCTGGCGGGCGATGTCCTCGGTCAGTTCGCTCAACAGCCGGTCGATCAGGATGGTCGTCTTGTTGACGTCGTCCTCGAGCACCGTGAGCTGCCGGTGATCCTCATCGACGGCGCCGGAAATGTTGTAGGTCGCCCGAGTCGCCTGAAGCAGGTAGTTCGACATGGCGGCGCTGGACGAGACGTTGGCGGCCAGCTGGTTCATCTGGTTCAGCGATCCGTTGACCTGATTAAGCTGGGCTTGCGCGTCGTTCCATTGCTTGACCAGGATCGGGTTGCCAGGCGTCGTACCGACCTCCAGCTTTGCATTGATGGCCCCGACCGACTGGTGATAGGCAAGCGCGTTCTGGATCGCCTGCGCGCGCAGGCTTTGCAGAGTCTGGTTCTCGCTCGCAATCGAGGTCTGGAGCTTGGCCAGCTCTCCGCGCAGACCTTCGACCTTCTGGCCGACGGCGGTACCCGTGGGCTGGCCGGGCGTCACTCCTTGGGGTTCGAAATTGCCGGTGCCGAGCTGGGGCGCTGCCCCAGGCGTGTTCGCCGGCGGCAGAAAGACCTGGGTGCGGACTCCGTTGACCTGGGTTGTGTTCGGCGAGTTGCTGGCCGGCTGGGCGCTGGAACTGCTGGACTCCCCGCCCAGAGAGGGCAACAGGGCACTGTCGAAGAAATCGCAGCCGCCGAGCAAGAGGGCCGTTCCCAGAAGGACGGCTGAAAACCGGTTTCTGTCCATCGATCGCCCTTTGCCCCGAGACTTCCAATGCGCCAAACAGCGCGGAGATTGCCTTTCGGCGAATTCGCCGCGCTTGCCGACGCGCCCCCGTCAAGTCAGCAAAAATCTTAGTCGAAACGTGACTTAAGCCTCAAGCGACTTTTCGGCGGCGCGGCTTGCCTTCCAAGTCACCTTTCTGTAGCTTCCCTCGCCTTGGATCAGGATCGAGCCAGCTTTCATCGCGCTGATCCCTCGAATATTGCTCTGCAGGTTAAGATCGGAGCCTGACTCACGTCTGAAGCCGCGTTGGCTTCAGATGACCAGGCTCTGGGCGCCCGTAGCTCAACTGGATAGAGCATCTGACTACGGATCAGAAGGTTTGGGGTTCGAATCCCTACGGGCGCGCCAATTCAAAAGTCGGCTTTGCATCAAGGGCTTGGCTGAGTAGGTGCTGAACAAAAATGGGCACCACGTTTGCATGCGGATCGAAAGGGCCCCCGCGACGCTCAAGCGAACCAATTGGCTACATGTCACCGGACACTTTGGTGAGCCGGATCACCTGATGTGGCTGAAGGCCACGGATCGTCGCGAGATAGGCCCATTTGGACGCAGGCGCAATCGCGAGGGATTCCACTTGCTGACGGGGCTTCGCGTGGGTGCATAACGAACACGCCGGGCCGGAGGGATACGCAAGCGCTTCCGACCCTAAGCGGACGAGTGTTGCTCCCGAATCGGCTGCGTTGTGAGTGCGGCCGGTCGATATCCATCTACCCTGATTGCGCAGCCCGGGTTGGCGTAACAACAGGCTTGATATACGACCAAGGTGGACGCCCGCGATTCGCCGGCTGGAACTTTCTGTCCTATCGTGCATTCTCCATTCTGGCGGGCGCCCAGTCCGCGGAATTTCAGAACCCCGCGCGCCGCCCGGTCCATGTCAACCAGACTGCACTTCAATCTCGTCATAGCGCTTGAGCCGGTAGATGATTGTCGAGATCAGCCAGCTCGCGGCGAACACGCCGATGATGAGATAGCCGATAGCGCCGAAATTGTCGTTCAGCTCGCCGATGAAGCCCCAGAATCCGCCCTGAAGGTTGAGCTTGTCGGAAAGCAGGCCCAACGCCTCGATGCCACCGACAAGCAGCGCCACCACGACCGACACCGCGGTGATGGTCATGTTGTAGAATAGCTTGCGGATCGGCTTGACGAAGGCCCAGCCATAAGCGCCCAGCATCAGGATGCTGTCGGTGGTGTCCACCAGCGACATGCCGGCGGTGAACAGCGCGGGAAAGACCAGGATCGACCAGACCGACAGCCCCCTCGAGGCTTCTGCCGCCGAGATCCCCAGCAGGCCGATCTCGGTGGCGGTGTCGAATCCGAGCCCGAAGAGAAGACCGAGCGGATACATCTGCCAGCTGCTGCGGATCATGGCGAACAGCGGCCGAAACAGGCGCGAGAGGAAGCCCCGACCGGCCAGCAACGCGTTCAGATCCTCCTCGACGTAGCGCCCGCCGGCCTTGACCCGCTGAAACGTGCGATAGACGCCGGATAGAATGACGATGTTCATAAGAGCGATCGCCAGCAGGAAGAATGCCGAGACCAGCGTACCGATGACACCGCCGACTTGATGGAGGGAATCGAACTCCTGCTTGAAGGCGAGCGCCGTCGCGGCGACAACCGCCGAAGCAAGGACGACGACGGACGAATGGCCGAGGGAGAAGAAGAAGCCGACCGCGACCGGCCGCTTTCCATCCTGCATCAGCTTGCGGGTCACGTTGTCGATGGCGGC
>DATNJA010000331.1:0-11407 GCA_035604155.1 Candidatus Udaeobacter sp.
GAAAGACGTTCTTGGCCAAATCCAGTCCAATCGTTGTAATCTTGCTCATGGATGGCTCCCCTTCATGGTGATCTTCGACGAACACCATCTTGGCACTCAGATGCCGTCAGGGGGCCATCCACCCCATCAGCTTGATAGAAGCTGACCCGATCTTGCTCTACATGTTAGGATTAGAGCCTGATTCACGTCTCAAGCCGAACAGGCTTGAGACGATCAGGCTCTGGCGGAGGCTAAAGCTTGCGCCCCGGCTCCAGATGACAGGCCGCGATATGCCCCGGCTCCCGATCGGTGAGCGGCGGGCGCTCGACCCGGCAGCGGGCCATGACATAGGGACAGCGCGGATGGAACGGGCAGCCGGCGGGAATCGCCAACGGGCTCGGCAATTCGCCGCGAACGGCGTCGATGACCGAGCGCCGTCCGGGATCCATTTCCGGCGCGGCCTTGAGTAACGCAGCCGTATAGGGGTGGGCCGGCCGCGTGAACAGCATCTCGGTCTCGGCCAGCTCCACGATCGCGCCGAGGTACATGACCGCGACCCGGTGGGAGATGTGGCGGACCAGACGAAGGTCATGGGCGATGAAGAGGACGGTCAGGCCGAGCCGGCCTTGCAGCTCCAACAGAAGGTTCACGATTTGGGCCTGAACGGAAACATCGAGGGCGGAGACGAGCTCATCGGCGATCAGGCATTCCGGCTCGACCGCAAGCGCGCGGGCGATGCCGATGCGCTGACGTTGGCCGCCGCTGAATTCATGGGGATAGCGTCCGGCGGCGTCGCTGGGCAGGCGGACCAACTCGAGCAGCTCCTCGACGCGCTTGCCGATCTCGGCTCCCGCGCGCAGATCGTGGAAGGCGATCGCCTCAGCGAGCGTCTGGCGCACGGTCATGCGCGGGTTGAGGGAGCTGTAAGGATCCTGGAACACCATCTGGACCCGGCGGTGGTAGGCGCGGCGTTCGGTACCCGCGAGGCGCAGCACGTCGATGCCGCCATAGGCGATATGGCCTGCCTCGGGCCGGTGCAGGCGCACCAGACAGCGAGCGAGGGTGGATTTGCCGCAGCCGGATTCGCCGACGACGCCCAGGGTCTCGCCGCGCGTGACCGTGAAGCTGACGCCGTTGAGCGCATGGACGATCCGCCCCGGCCGGCCCGTCAGCCGATCGACGACCGACCGCGGCCTGTAGAATCTCATGGCCAGATCGGTGACGGCGATCAGCGGGGCGGCGTCATCCATGACGGTCAGGCTTTCGCCACGGCTTGATGGGCGAGGCAGGCAGAGCGATGGTCCGGCGCCACTTCGACCAGCGGCGGCGGTGCCTCGCGGCAGGCGGAGAGGACGAAGCCGCAGCGCGGTGCGAAGGCGCATCCTCTCGGCAGCCTGGAGAGAAGCGGCGGTTGGCCGGGTATCGAGGCGAGCGGTTGACGAAGTTGGCCTGCGCGCGGCACGGAATTGAGCAGGCCGAGGGTATAGGCGTGGCGCGGCTGCCGGAACAGGGCAGCCACCGGCCCGGTCTCCGCCAGGCGCCCGGCATACATCACCGCCAACCGGTCGCAGGTCTGAGCGATGACGCCCAGATCGTGCGTCACAAGGATGACGCTCATGTTCATCTCGCTGCGCAGGCGCAGGATCAGCTTCAGGATCTGGTCCTGGATGGTGACGTCGAGGGCGGTGGTCGGCTCGTCGGCCAGCAGGAGCTGGGGGTTCGAGGCGAGCGCGATGGAGATCATGGCGCGCTGGCGCATGCCGCCCGAGAACTGGTGCGGGTAATCCTCCAGGCGCGATTGCGCCGCCGGGATGCCCACATGGTCCATGAGCTCGATGGCCCGCTTGCGCCGGCCGGCGGCATCGAGCCTGGTATGCTCCTTCAGGTTCTCGCGAATCTGCAGCCCGACGCTGAGGACGGGATTGAGCGCCGTCATCGGCTCCTGGAAAATGACGCCGATCTCTCCGCCGCGCACGCGCCGGAGCTCCTCTTCCGGCAAGGCGAGCAGATCGCGCCCGCGCCAGAGCACCTGTCCGCTGACCCGGCCCGGCGCATGGATCAGCCGCAGGATGGACCTGAGGGTGACGCTCTTGCCCGAGCCGGATTCTCCGGCGATGCCCAGCACCTCGCCGGGGCCGACGTCGAAATCGACCCCGTCCACGGCAAGCAGCGGATGCTGCGGCGAGCCGAAGGCGACGCGCAGGTTGCGCACGGACAACAGAGCCTCGCCCGCCTCGCCGGACATGTCGGTCAATGGCGGCGGCGGAAGATGTCGGCGATGCCGTCGCCGACCAGGCTGAAGCCGACGCCGGCGAGGATGATGGCGATGCCGGGAAAGACCGAGATCCACCAGGCCGTGCTCATGAAATTCTTGCCGTCGGCGATGATGACGCCCCATTCCGCCGTCGGCGGCTGGGCGCCGAGGCCGAGATAGCCGAGGCTGGACCCGAGCAGGATCGCCAACGCCATGTCGGTCATCCAATAGACGATGATCGGCGTGATGGCGTTGGGCAGGAGGTGGCGGAAGATGATGCGGGCCTCGCCATAGCCCAGCACATGGGCGGCGGCGGCGTAGTCGCTCTGCTTTTGGACCTGCACGCCGGACCGCATGAGTTGGGCGTAGAAGACCCAGCCGACCGAGCTGACGGCGATGTACATGTTGAAAAGCCCAGGGCCCAGCACCGCCACGATGGCGATCACGATGACCAGGAAAGGGAACGTGACGACGAGATCCACCAGCCGCCCGAACACGGCATCGAGCCAGCCGCCATAGAACCCCGTCAGCGCACCCACGATCGTGCCGAAGACCAGGGGAAATATGGTGCAGAAAATGGCGATCTGGATATCGATCCGGCTGGCCCAGATCACGCGGGAGAGCATGTCCCGGCCGAAATTGTCGGTGCCGAAGGGGTGGGCCAGCGACGGCGCCTCGGAGAGATGCATGTAGTTGAAGGCAAGCGGGTCGTAAGGCGCGAAGGTGCCGGGGATAAGCGAGAACAGCAGGAAGAGCGCCATGATGGCGCCGCCGACCAGCAAGGGCATGTGCCGGCGCCGTCCGTTGCCGAAGGCCGCGGCAATCCCCGATGTCAGCGTCAGGCTCATCGACGGGCGATCCTGGGATCGAGGCTCGCCTGGAGCATGTCGGTGGCGAGGAAGACCAGGGAGACGAGGATGGCAAGCGCCAGGGTCAGTCCCTGGATGACGGGGTAGTCGCGGCCATAAATCGAATCGATCATCAACCGGCCGACGCCGGGAATGGCGAAGACGGACTCGGTGATGACCGCGCCGCCCAGAAGCGTCCCGATGTTGAGGCCGAAGAGCGCGACGGTCGAGATGAGCGCGTTGCGAAGCACATGGCGGCCGAGCACGAGCCGGCTGCGCAGGCCCTTGGCCCGGGCGAAATCGACATAGTCCGCGTTCAGCACCTCGATGATGCTGTTGCGCAGGTTGCGCATGAGGACGGCCGACAGGCTGAAAGCCAGGGTGAGGGCCGGCAGGAGCAGATGGTAGAGCTTCTCGCCGAAGGTGATGCCGAAGCCGCCCACGGGAAACCAGTGAAGACGCGCGGCAAAAAAGGTCAGCAGCAGGATGCCGATATAAAAGACCGGCATGGAGAGGCCGATCTGGAATCCGGTGCGGATGGCGGTGTCGACCGGACTATCCCGCTCGATGGCGCTGAGCAGTGCCAGGGGCACCGCCAGCGCCACGGCGAGACTGGCGGCGAAGCCGGTGAGGAACAGGGTGACCGGCAGGCGCTGCAGGATCAGGCTTATCACCGGCACCTTCAGGATGATGGAATCGCCGAGATTGCCCTGGAAGAGGTTGCGCAGGAAAAACAGGAACTGCACGGGGATCGGTTTGTCGAGGCCGTATTCGGCGTTGAGTCGCACGACGTCGGCGTCGGTTGCCTTCAGCCCCAGGATGGCGCTGGCGGGGTCGCCCGGCAACAGGCGTACCAGCAAGAAGGCCACGACCATAATCAACAGGAAGGTCGGTACGATCTGCGCCAACCTGACGACGAGATAGTTGAGGCTCACGGAACCCTCATGCTGCCGGCCTGCCGCGCCCCCCGCGGTCCATCCTGGATGGCGCCGCCGGGACCGGTTATCCGCCGGTCCCGGCGTGCCGTCCCTTTCGGCCGATCAGCTTACTTCTCGATATAGGCACCCGAGAAGATGTTGTTGCCGAGCGGGATCTGATTGAACCCCTTCACCGACTTCCTCAGGGCCACGGGATAAGGCGACTGATAGAGGAAGATGATCGGCGCATCGGCCATGTAGGCCTGCTGGATTTGCTTGTAGAGGTCGCCGCGCTTGGCCGGATCGGGCTCCTTCTGCCCGGCGTCGTACCAACCCTCGATGTCCTTGTTCTCGTACCCGCTGTGCAGCGACTGGATGTTCCGGAAATCGGCGGCGTAGGAGGTAATCTCGCTGGGGTCGGCGATGTCATCGGTCCAGAGCGAGCAGCGCATCTGGAAATCGCCGGCCCGATATTTCGCCGTGCGGGTGGCGTTGTCCACCTGGTCGATCACCAGCTTGATGCCGACCGCGCCCCACATCTGCTGCAGGGTGGAGAGGATCGCGGTCTCATCCGCGCTGCCGGCCAGCGCCAAGCTGTGGATTTCAGCACCGTCCGGAACGCCGGCTGCTTTCAGCAGATCTTTCGCCTTGGCAGGATCGTAAGGATAGGCCGGGCCGTTGTCATAAACGAGCGGCGTGGCCGAGGACATGAATGAGACAGTCGGCTTGCCCACGTCGAAGGTGACGACTTTGATCAGCGCCGGCTTGTCGACGGCGTAGTTCAGCGCCTGGCGCACCCGCGCGTCGGCGAGCGGATTGGGCGAGCCATCCTTCAGGGTCGGCCGCACGTTCATGGTGATGAACTCGATCTTGGTCGAGGGAAAGAGCACCATATTCAGGTTCGGATCGGCCTGCAGCTCATGGACCCGGGCATAGGGGATGAGCTCGGCCCCGTCGACCTCGCCCGCCTGCAGCTTCAGGATGCGGGTGGCATCGTCGGGAATGATCGGGAAATCGACCTCGTCGAGGTAGGGCAGCGGCTTGCCGTCTTCGCCCATCTGCCAATAGTACGGATTGCGCTTGATCACCAACTGGGTGCCGCGCTGCCAGCTGTCGAACATGAAGGGGCCGGAACCGACGGGATGCTCGGCGAAGGCCTTGGCCTTGTCGTCCTCGGTAGCACCGGGCGTCGCTTCGAAGAGCTTCATGGGCAGGATCGCGGTGTTGAACGTGGCAAGCCCTGCCGCCAGGGTCGGATCGGGATGCTTCAGATGCAGCACGATTGTCTGCGGATCCTTGATCTCGACGGAATCGATGCTCTCGAGGATGAAATTCAAGATGCCTTCCTTGGGATTCCGGGCCCGGTCCAGATTCCATTTCACGTCGTCGGCGGTGATGGCCGAGCCATCGGAGAACTTCGTTCCCTGGCGGAGCGTGAGCGTGAAGGTCAGGCCGTCGTCCGACACCGTATAGGCGGTGGCGAGGACGGGATTGACGCCCTTGCCGTCCGCCGTCGGCTGCAACAGCGTGTCGTAGAGATTGGTCAGGATCCAGATGTCGACATTGGCGTCGTTCAGCACCGGATCGAGGAACAGCGAATCGGCATAGCGGGCATAGACCATCTTGCCGCCGCGGGTCACGGCATCCGCGGCAGTGGTAAGGCCGAGCAGGAGCACGGCCACGAGCAGCGCTTGTATCCTTCGGTTCATCGGAGATTCTCCCTGCGAAAAGACCCTGATCGACGCATCGTTATTGTTATAATGATCTATGACACCATGGACCCGAACCCCTGTCAACTTGGCCTGAAGACGCTTCGCTTTCTTCGAAGCCGGCCTTGTCCGAGCGCCTGTCCTAACAGGGCTCGGTCGCTGCGCTCTCTTCCACCTTTCTCCATGAAAGCGGGAATCCATCTGCTGCATGGGCCACCGCTGTCACGGAGATAGCGCATAGAGATGCCGCGGGGCCGGGGTTGTCTTGAAGCCGTCCGAGTGGTGTTATAGTCTACGATAACGCAACCGCCCAAGGCATCATCGATGCTCTTCAATATCGATCCCGACCTGCCCGTGCCCCTCGGCGTGCAGCTGCGCGGCGTAATCGAATACGGAATCGTCTGCGGCCAGCTCGCGCCGGGTCTGCGCCTGCCCCCGGTGCGCGCCATGGCGAGCAATCTCGGCATCGCGCCGATGACGGTGAGCCAGGTCTACAAGGAACTGAAAGCCGTCGGCCTTCTGGAAACCAAGCCCGGACACGGCACGTTCGTCAGCACTTCGGTGCTGGCCCAGGTGAGACCCAAACTGCTCGAGCTGCAGCCCCGCATCGACGCGCTGCTGGACGAGGCGGATGCGGCCGGGCTCAGCGCCGGCGACCTGGTGGCGCTCGTCAATGCGCGGATCAACCGGCGAACCCATGCCATGCGCGGGCTGCGCCTGGTGTTCGTTGGCATCTTCGAGGAGGCGACGCGCGCCTATGGCGTGGACATTCAGGCCCGGCTGCCCGATGGCGACGCCATTCAGACCACCACGATCAGCGCGATTTCCGCCAATGAGCTGGCACGCAAGCGCGCGCTTAACGCCGACCTCGTCCTGACGCTCGCCAATCGCAAGGCCGACGTGCTGGAAGTCCTCGGACCCAAGAAGCGCGTGATGGGTGTCAGCTACATTCCCTCGGAAACCACGCGCACATTGCTCGCCCAGATCGACCCGCTGGCGCGCGTCGCCATCGTCTCGACCTTCCCGGAATTCCTGCCGATCATGAAAGCGGGCGTGCAGCGCTTCGCCCCTCACGTCCACGACATCCGTGCAACGGTGCTGGAAAGTCCCGACTTGGCCGAGGTGCTGCGGCAGGCGGAGGTCGTGGTCCGCGCCTCGGGCTCCGAGCGGGTGACGAGCATGCTGCCGCCCGAAACGCCGTCCTTCGAATACCGCCATACGCCCGATCCCCGCGAGATCGATCAGGTTCTATTGCCCATGCTGGAAGAAATCCGCGGCCGGCTGACGAGCGAACCCGCCGCCGGCCCCGCCAGCCTTCAGAGGAGGTCCCATGAGAATTAAGGACATGAACTGGATGCAGGTGGAGGAATACCTGAAACGCGACAACCGCGCGGTCCTCCCGGTGGGCAGCACCGAACAGCATGGCTATCTCAGCCTGATGGTCGATTGCATCCTGTCGGAGCGGGTTTCCACAGACGCGGCCGAGCCCACGGGCGTGCCGGTATTCCCGACGGTCAATTATGGAATCACGCCCTATTTCCGCGCCTTTCCCGGTACCGTCACCTTGCGCCTGCAGACCTTCGTCAAGGTGGTCGATGACATCCTGAACAGTCTTTACGAACAGGGCTTCCGCAACATCCTGATCGTCAACGGTCACGGTGGAAACACGCCCTCGCAGACCCTGACCCAGGAATGGATGGTCGATCACCCGGGCACGCGGGTGAAATTCCACAACTGGTACAATGCGCCGAAGACCTGGGCCAAGGTGATGGAAATCGATCCCGTCGCCTCGCACGCCTCCTGGATGGAAAACTTCCCCTGGACGCGGCTGGAAGGCGTGACGCAGCCCAGCCAGCAAAAGCCGATGGTGCAGCTGAATAGGGTGGGCGGCGACAATGCCCAGGACATGCGCCGCAAGATCGGTGACGGAAATTTCGGCGGCTATTACGAGCGTCCGGATTCCGAGCTCATGGCGCTATGGAATGTCGCCGTGAGCGAAACACGCGAGATGATCGAGACCGGCTGGTGATGACGTTGAAACAATCATGAGCGGGCCTATCCTAGTCTGGGGAGCCGGCGCCATCGGCGGCACGGTTGGGGCCTATCTGGCGCGAGCCGGCGAGGACATCCTTTTCGTCGATCGCGCCGGCGACCACGTGAGCGCGATCGCCGGGGACGGCTTGCAGATCGTCGGGCCGATCGAAACCTTCCGGATCAAAGCGCCGGCCGTGCTGCCCGCCGATCTTAAGGGCAAGTTCGACACCGTCTTCCTGTGCACCAAGGCGCCGGACACGGCGGCGGCCGTCGAGGCCCTGGCGCCCTTCGTCGCCGACGACGGTTGCGTGGTTTCTCTGCAGAACGGCCTCAATGAGCAGGTGATCGCGGCGAAGCTCGGCGAGAAGCGCACCATCGGCGCCTTCATCAATTTCGGTGCCGATTATCTTTCGCCGGGCGTGGTGCAGTACTCGGGCCGCGGCGCCGTCGTGCTGGGTGAGCTCGATGGCCGCAACACGGCGCGCATTGAGCGCCTGCACAAGCTGTTGTTGAAATTCGACGACCGGGCCGTGGTGACGGCGAATATCTGGGGCTATCTCTGGAGCAAGCTCGCCTATGGCGCATTGCTTTTCGCCACGGCGCTCACCAACGATTCCATCGCCGACTGCCTGGCCTCGCCGCGCCATCGCGGGTTGCTGATCGCATTGGCGCGGGAGGTCGAGGGCGTGGCCGTCGCTTCGGGCGTGCGGCTGGAAGCCTTCGACGGCTTCGATCCTGCCGCATTCCTGCCGCAGGCGAGCCAGGACGCGGCCGCCGCGTCGCTCGATGCGCTGGTCGCCTTCAACAGGCGCTCCGCCAAGACCCACAGCGGCATCTGGCGCGATCTGGCGGTGCGCAAGCGCAAGACCGAAGTCGAGGCGCAGCTCGGTCCCGTTGCCAAGGCGGGCGCGGCCAAGGGAATGCCGACGCCGCTCACGCTGCGCCTGATCGCCTTGATCCACGATATCGAGGAAGGCCGCCGGCCGCTCGACTGGGCGACCCTCGATGCGCTTGCCGGCGCCCTACCGGCGCAGGGCTCCGCGGCATGAACATTTCCTTCGAAGGCAGGCGCGCCGTCGTCACCGGCGCCGGCCACGGCTTCGGACGCGCCATCGCCAAGGCCTTCGCGGAAGCGGGCGCCGCGGTGTGGGCGTGCGATGTGAACGCCGAAGGCCTGAAGGCGACGCGCGAACTCATCGGCGGGAATTGCGAAACCCGCAAGGTGGACGTGACCGATCCCAAGGCGGTGGCCGCTTTCGTCGCCGAGTCGGCGGGTGGCGCCGCCGTCGACATCCTGGTGAACAATGCCGGCGGCGTGCGCGGCCAAGTCGGGCGACCCCTCGAACAGATCACGCCTGCCGAATGGCAGGATATCTTCGAGGTCAATGTGACAGGCGCCTTCTATTGCGCCCAGGCCGTGGCACCCGGCATGAAACAGGCGATGCGCGGCCGGATCGTGAATATCTCAAGCGGTGCCGGGCTCGGCATCAGCCTGACGGGCATCCAGGCCTATGCCTCGGCCAAGGCGGCCCAGATCGGGCTCACCCGCCAGTTGGCCCACGAGCTTGGGCCTTGGGGCATCACTGTCAACAACGTGGCGCCGGGTTTCGTGCGCTCGAATCCCACCACCGAGAAGCAATGGCAATCCTACGGCGAGGAGGGCCAGAAGAAGCTGGTCCAGTCCATCGCCCTCAAGCGATTGGGCCAGCCGGAAGACATCGCTCACGCAGTGCTGTTCTTCGCTTCGGACCATGCGGGCTGGATCACCGGACAGGTGCTGAGCGTGGACGGGGGCAAATAGCATGAAGGAACCGACCGGCGGTCCGTTGGACTACGTCGCGACTCATCGCCAGGCAATCCTTGACGACCTGATCGCGTTTGCCAGCATCCCCAGCGTCAGCACCGATCCCGCTTATGCCGTCCATATCGGCGAGGCGGCGGCATGGGTCGCCGAACGCATGCGCCTTGCCGGCCTCGAGAACATCAAGATCCGGCCGACGGCGGGCCATCCGATCGTGACCTGCAATTGGCTCCATGCCACCGGCGCGCCGACGATCCTGATCTATGGCCATTACGACGTGCAGCCGCCGGACCCGCTGGAGAAATGGAACAGCGCGCCGTTCAAGCCTGAGGTGCGCGACAACCGGCTCTACGCTCGCGGCGTTTCGGACGACAAGGGCCCGATGCTGATCCCCATCAAGACGGCGGAGGCCTATCTCAAGACGCGCGGGCGGCTGCCCATCAACGTGAAGCTGGTGATCGAAGGCGAGGAGGAACGCGGCAGCGCCCATCTGGGCGCCTTCGTGACCGAACATGCCGCAGAGCTGGCGGCCGATTTCGTGCTGTCGGCCGACGGCGCCATGTGGCGGCCGGACGAGCCTTCCATCACGGTCGCCAGCCGCGGCATTGCGGCGCTGGAGTTCACGGTCACCGGCGCGGCCAAGGATCTCCATTCCGGGCGTCACGGCGGCAGCGTCGCCAACCCGCTGTCGGCGATCGCCCGCCTCGTCGCCTCCCTGCATGACGACAGCGGGCGCGTCGCGGTCGCCGGCTTCTATGACGGCGTGCGGCCGCCCAGCAATGCGGCCCGCCAAATGATCGCCGAACTGCCCTTCAGCGAGCAGAAATACCTGGACGCCATCGGCGCGCCGGCGAGCCCGGGCGAGGCCGGCTACAGCCTGCTGGAGCGCCAATGGCTGCGCCCGACCCTGGAGCTGAACGGGCTCGGCGGCGGCTATCAGGGGCCCGGGACCAAGACGGTCATCCCAAGCCAGGCCAAGGCCAAGATCACCTGCCGGCTGGTGCCGGACCAGGATCCCGACGCCGTCGTCGCCGCGATCTCAAGGCATCTTCGCGAGCATTGCCCGTCCGGCGTCACGCTGCAGGTCACGCCGGGCGACCATGGCTCTCGTGCGTATGCGATCCCCGACGACCACCCGGGGCTGGCACTGGCCGAGCGGGTGCTGGCGGAAGTCTATGACAAGCGATCCCTCAGGGTCCGCATGGGCGCGACGATCCCCATCGGCCTCATCTTCCGCGACGCCATCGGCGCCGAAACGGTCTTCTTCTCCTTCTCCACCGCCGACGAGGACTATCACGCACCCAATGAGTTCTTCCGTCTCCAGCGGCTGGATGATGGGCTCAAGGCGTGGATCCGGTACTGGGAACTGCTGGGGGCGGAGGGGTGGCGATGAATCATGGCCGGCCATGCCGGCGCGAGACGCGCGCTCAATTGGGCCGGTTCGGTCCATCCAGGATGGCGCGGACCTTACGCGCGAGATCATGACGCCGGTAGGGTTTCTGGAGCAGCCCGGTGTCGCCGTTCAACCGGCCTTGCTGCAGGATTGTGTTGTCGGCCAAGCGCCCCTCATGCCGGCTGCGCCAGAGGCATTTCTCTCCCACCGACATAAACGGTAAGCGGATCGTCAGGATTCAATTCGCTTCGCCGGGAATCTTGTGCACTCGAATTTCCGCAACGCAGCACGACAATGCTGCGGCGCAGATTGATCGCCCGCCGTCTGCCAGCTAGAGCAGAATCCGTTCAAGTTGGCGCATATCCCGCGGCGGCGAAGTAATTTGCGCATTCGATCGGCTTGAAGGTGAGCAGCACCTCGGCGATGGCGCTCCAGAGCTCGTCGATCGTTCTGGCGGCGGCCTTTCGCAGGG
>DATNJA010000332.1:0-7130 GCA_035604155.1 Candidatus Udaeobacter sp.
CCCTGCGAAAGGCCGCCGCCAGAACGATCGACGAGCTCTGGAGCGCCATCGCCGAGGTGCTGCTCACCTTCAAGCCGATCGAATGCGCAAATTACTTCGCCGCCGCGGGATATGCGCCAACTTGAACGGATTCTGCTCTAGAAGAACGTCCTTATCGCCCCGACGATGTCGTAGGCGTCGTCGACGAGGAACAGCGCCTGCCACTTGTCGAAGGTCGTGCAGGGGTGGGAGATGCCGAGCGACACCATGTCGCCGGGCCTGAGCGGGCTTTCCTGCGGCACCTTCACATGAGCATGCTGGTCGTTGAGCTGCACCACCTCGTGGCCGGGTGCGAGCGGCGATGGCGCCTGGTCGGTACCGGGCCGGTACCAGGCGAGTGGAACCGGCAGATCGAGATCGTAGGAGACGTCGCGCTTCCCAGCGGTAAGGATGAGGCGACCCGGCTCGGGGCGCGACTGGACATAAGTCCATAGTTCCAAAGCGGGCTCGAGCCCGCCCTCGAGCCCGGCGACGACCGCTGAGCGGGCCCGCAAACGCGCGAAGGCCTTGCGATAGGCAGTCGAATCCTGGGTCAGGTAGCAGCCGCTGCGCAGGACCACGATGGCATCGGAGATCCCAGCGGCGGCTAACCGCTCGGCCGCCAGGTCGTAGTACGCCGAGCCGCCGGCCGACAGGATCACGCGGCCGGGCGCGAACAAGTCCTCGCGCCGGCAATCGGCGGCAATCGCCGCGAGAAAATCCAGAAAGATCGTGACCTGGGCCTCGCTGTCGGCCTCGGTGGCGCCATGGATCAAGCCCTCGAAGCCTTCAACGCCGACGAGGGCAAGATGGGGGCTTGCGGCCTTGATGGCCCGGGCCACGGCGAGAGCTTGTTCCCGATTGCGGCAGCCGGCCCTGGCCCCCTCGATGCCGCCTTCCAGCAGCAGATTGATCGGCCGCCCCAAACCCTGGCGCTTCGCCTCGGCGGCCAGCATGGCGATGCCCTCGATGGAATCGGCAAGCGCATAAAACTCGAATGTGGGGTCGCGAAGGAGCTCTCTCACCACCTCCCGTATGGCCTGCTTGCCGACGAGCTGATTGGCGAGGAGCAGCCGCCTGATTCCGAAGTGCCGACAGACCTGCAGCTGCCCCACCGTTGCAACCGTGATGGCCCAGGCGCCGTCGGCGAGCTGTCGCTTGAAGAGCTGCGGGCTCATGGTCGTCTTGCCGTGCGGGGCGATGACGCTGCCCGTCGCCTTCAGGAATCGCGCCATCCAACGGCCATTGGCATCGAGGGTGTCGCGCTTCAGCACGGCGATCGGCAGCGGCATGTCCTCGCGCAGCAGGTTCCAGCCCTGCTTGCCGACATCGCCTACCCGTACCGGCGCATGTCCGCCTGGGAATCCCTTCACCAACCCGTCCAGCAGCATGTCGTCGATGGCGTCGATCGAATCGGACATTGCGACGGTCCTTCCTTATGCAAAGCGCCTAGGCTTTATGCAAAACGCTTAGGCGATAGATCGGCCTCGGTCACGCCGAGAGCCGCGAGATCGGCCGGCATCGGCTGATGCCTGGCGAGGGCCGCGACCAGGCGGGAGATGCCGGGTGCGGTCTGGATGCCATAACCGCCCTGCCCCGCCAGCCAGAAGAAATTCTCGACCCTGGGGTCGTACCCGATGACCGGCGTCTTGTCCTTGGCAAAGGTGCGCAATCCGGCCCACCGGTGCTCGACCCGTTTCACCGGAAGGTCGGCGGCCTTCTCCATGCGGTCGATCAGGATTGCGATATCGAGCTCCTCAGGCTGCACGTCGCAAGGCGGCACGGGCGTCTCGTCGGCGGGCGAGGCCATCAGACGCCCGGCGTCGGGCCGGAAGTAGAAATGCTCATCCACATCGATGACCGAGGGCCAGCCGCGCACATCGACTGCCGCGGGAGGTTGGAAAAGAATCGCCGTACGCCGCTTGGGCACGAGTCCGACCGGCTGTGCGCCAGCAAGACCTGCGACCTCATCGGCCCAGGCGCCGGCGGCATCGACGATCACCCGACCGCGGAATTGGCCGGCTTTGCTTTCCACCTGCCAGCCGCCGCTCACGCGCGCGAGCGCGCCGACGCCGGCATCGACGATCACCTGGCCGCCGCGGGCTTTCAGGCCGCGCAGATACCCGCCGTGGAGTGCGTGCACATCGATGTCCATGGCATCCGGGTCGAATGCAGCCTCGGCTACGTAGTCGGCGCGCAGCACGGGAACCCTGGCTCGGGCCGCGGCGCCGTCGAGCCGGCTGACCCGGCCGGCGAGGCTCTTCATCTCGGTCATGAAGCCGTCCATGGCGGCCTTCTGGTCGGCCCGTGCGATGAGCAGCACGCCGCGCGGCGCAAGCAATGGGTGCTCGGCGAAGCCCGTCGGGGGCCGGAGATAGAAACCCTTGCCGGCGGTCGTGAGCGCCCTGACTGTCCGGTTGCCATAGGTCTCGGTATAGAGTGCCGCCGACCGGCCGGTCGAGTGATAGCCGGGCCTTTCCTCCTGCTCCAGCACCAGGGCCGAGCCGAAGGCGGCCAGCTCATAGGCCGCCGAAGCGCCCGCCATGCCGGCGCCGATGACGATGTAATCGAAGTCTGCCATGGACGGATTTCCGCCGCTTTGCCCTAAACCGAGTTCCGATGAGGAACCACAGGCTCGGGGTCGCTGTCGAGGGTGAAACGCACCGCGACCGGCCATGAAAAATCATTAATTTGCTTTAATTTCAATGGCAAACTCGGCGTTCTATACTCTCCGCTGACAACCGCTGCCGGACTGTGAGACATTGCCGCGCCGGTATCCCTTCCGGCACGGCTCTTCGGAACGAGATTGAGGAAATGACCAACATGCGACTGGCATTTTGGATGCTTACTTCCTTCGCCCTGCTCCTGGCCTCGCCCAGCTTGGCGGCCGATGCGAGCGACCTCAAAGGGCTTTGGCTGGTGACCGACTATCCGGCCATCACCGCGCGCGCCGGGGAAAGCACCTCGGTCAAGCTGCAGCTGCAGAACACCGGCCTGGCGCCGGAGAGCGTCGCGCTTTCGGTATCCGACGTGCCGCCGGGCTGGAGGGCCGTGTTGCTGGGCGGTGGCTCGCCCGTCGGCGCCGCAATGGCAGCGACCAACGAGAGCGTGACCCTGCAGTTACGCCTGGACATTCCCGATGGCGCGCCCACCGGCAGCCACAGGCTGATCATCCACGCTCAAGGCAGCGATCTCACGGCGGACCTGCCCCTCGACGTGACCGTCGGCGAGGTGCAACCGGCAAAGCTCACCATCAAGGCGAGTCTGCCGTCGCTCCGCGGTACCAGCCGCAGCAGCTTCGAATACGCCTTCACGGTCAAGAATGAAGGCGACAAGGATCAGCTGGTCCGCCTGGCAGCCGAAGCGCCCCAGGGATTCGAGACCAGCTTCACCGAGGAATACGGCTCCCAGGAAATCAGCTCGATCCCCATCGAGGCGGGTCAAAGCAAGGACCTGAAGCTGAAGGTCCAACCCCCGAGCCAGGCGCCGGCGGCCGATTACCCAGTGACCGTGGAAGCCTCGTCCACCGGCGTCGCCGCCAATACATCCATGACGGTCGAAATCACCGGCCAGCCGAAGCTATCCCTCACCGGCGCTGACGAGGGCCGGATCAGCGTCCAGGCAGAGGCCGGCAAGCCGACGCAGGTCAGCCTCTCCGTCAGCAATGACGGCAGCGCCCCCGCCCAGGATATCGACATATCCGCCGCGCCGCCCACGGACTGGACGGTCACCTTCGACGAGAAGAAGATCGGCCAGCTCAGTCCCGGCGAAAAGAAGACCGTGCTGGCGACCCTGACGCCTTCGTCCAAGGCGCTGGCCGGCGACTACATGCTGACCTTCACCGCCTCGGACAACGCCGATTCCGCCTCCACCGACTACCGGGTCACGGTCGCCACCTCGACCCTCTGGGGCATCGTCGGCATCGGCATCATCGCGATCGCGCTGCTGATCGCCGTGGGTGCCGTCGCCCGCTTTGGCCGGCGATGAACAAGGCGTCCATCGATACCAGGAATCCGATGAACGAAGTCGTCATCGAGGCCAGTCGCCTGAAGAAGCGCTACGGGGAGTTCGCCGCCGTGGACGGGATCGACCTTTCCGTCCGGCGGGGTGAGATCTTCGGCCTCCTGGGTCCAAACGGCGCCGGCAAGACGACGACGATCCTGATGCTCATGGGCCTGACAGAAGTGACCGCGGGCCGGCTCAAGGTCCACGGCTTCGATCCCGTGCGCGAGCCCCTCGAGGTGAAGCGCCACGTCGGGTACTTGCCGGATTCCGTCGGCTTCTATGACTATCTCACGGCCGAGCAGAACCTGCGCTACACGGCCCGTCTCGCCGGCATTCCCCGGGATGAAATCGGCGAGCGCATCGAGGAGGCCCTTTCCCAGGTCGGCCTCGACGCCGTGGCGAAGCAGAAGACCGGCGCCTACTCCCGCGGCATGCGCCAGCGCCTGGGCCTGGCCGAGGTGCTGATGAAAAAGGCGGAGATCGCCATCCTGGATGAGCCGACTTCCGGCCTCGATCCTCAGGCGACCTTCGAGTTCCTGGAATTGATCCGCGGCCTCAAGGCTCAGGGATTGACCGTGTTGCTGTCCTCCCATCTGCTGGATCGCGTCCAGGCCGTCTGCGACCGGGTCGCCTTGTTCCATAAGGGCAAGATCGCGCTTCAGGGGACCGTGCTGGAGCTGTCGGCCGCCGTGCTGGGGGCGGGATTCAACCTGGCGATCAAGATCCGCAATGCTGATCCCGCGCGGCTCCTCAACGGCATCCCCGGTCTGACGCGGGTGATCGACGACGGCGACGGCGATTACCGCGTCGTCGCCGACCGGGACGTGCGCGCCGCCGTCGCCCGCTCGCTCATCGCCGGCGGTGCCACCCTGCTGAAATTCGACGCGCTCGAGCCCAGCCTCGATTCCATCTACCGCGACTATTTCGAACGCCAGGATGGTGAGGGCCAGCATGGCGAGGCGTAGGGGTTCGCCCTGGACGGGGCTCAGCGCCATCTTCCTGAAGGAATTCGCCGACCATCTGGGCGGAGCCAGGATGATGATCCTGGAATGGCTGATGCTGCTGACCGGCGTCGGCGCGGTCTATACGGCGATCCAGGACCTGCGCCAGACCACCAGCCAGGATCCGTTCCTGTTCCTTCGCCTTTTCACCCAAAGCCATGTCTTCGGAGATAGCCAAGAGTCGCTTCCCTCCTTCACGGGAATCCTGGGGTTCCTCATCCCGCTGGTCGCCATCGGGCTCGCCTTCGACAGCATCAACGGCGAGTTCAACCGGCGGACCATGAGCCGCATTCTGGCCCAGCCGATCTATCGCGACGCCTTGCTGCTCGGCAAGTTCCTGGCCGGGCTTTCGACCCTCGCGGTCGCACTCCTCGCCCTCTGGCTGCTGGTCATGGGGCTGGGGCTGGTGACGCTGGGGGTGCCGCCCACGGGGGAGGAGGTGCTGCGCGGACTTGCCTTCCTCATCGTCGCCATCGCCTATGGGGGGGTCTGGCTGGCCGCGTCGCTCCTGTTCTCGGTGGTGTTCCGATCGCCGGCGACATCGGCACTTTCGGGGCTCGGCCTTTGGCTGCTGATGAGCGTGCTCTGGCCGATGTTGACCCGGTTCCTGACCGAGGCCCTCTTCGCCTCTCAATCCGCAGCCCTGATGGGCGGACAGAGCCTGGAGCAAATCGAGGTCCAGCAGGGCTTGGCACGGCTCTCGCCAGACACCTTGTTCGGCGAGGCCTTGCAGGGGATCCTTCATCCCGCCACCCGGGCGCTGGGACCCGTGTTCCTGGATCAGCTGCAGAACGCGATCCTGGGGGCGCCTCTCCCCTTCATCCAGAGCCTGCTGCTCATCTGGCCCCAGGTGACCGGCCTGGTGGCCGGCGCCATCCTGTTGTTCGTGATCACCTACGTGATCTTCCAGCGCCAGGAAGTGAGAGCCTGAGTCGGAACGCATAGCCGGTCCACAAAAATGCCATGCCTGGCGGCCCGGGAGCGGAGTCATGCTTTCGGTCGCCGTCAGGTCAAAAATAGCAAGGGCCGCAGGCGGCGCGGCGGTGGGGAGCGCTTTCATGTCGACGGATTTGCGCGGTAGCGCAAGAGACGGGGCCCTGGCCGAGCGCGCTCGTGCGGTCCCTTCAAACCAGGTGCAGGAAGGGCAATTCCGCTTCGCAGCCTATTTCGTCATCGGCTTGGCGGTCATCGGCGTCGGCGCCGCCATCGCGAGCTTCATGCCGCTGCCCTAACCAGCTCTCCGTCGTCTCTTTCCAGCAAGCTTGTGCGATCTTGACGGGCGATGGCCCGTTGGTGTCTTACTGCGCGACAGTCGGCTCAGGCTCGCCAGGAGGATCCCAAGGTGAAATTTCTCCATTCCATGATCCGCATCACCGACGTGGATCAGTCCCTCGACTTCTTCTGCAACAAGCTCGGCCTGAAGGAAGTCGAGCGCTATACCAGCGAAGCAGGCCGCTACACCCTGATCTTCCTCGCCGCCCCGGACGACCTCGCCAGCGCCAAGAGCGACCGGGCGCCGCTCATCGAACTCACCCACAACTGGGATCCAGCACCCTATCCGGGTGGACGCAATTTCGGCCATCTGGCTTTCGCCGTGGACGACATCTATGCCGTCTGCAAGCGCCTCGCCGACGCCGGCGTCACCATCAACCGGCCGCCCCGGGACGGCCAGATGGCCTTCGTGCGCTCGCCCGACGGCATCTCCATCGAGCTGCTCCAGAAGGGCAAGGCGCAGGAGCCCAAGGAGCCGTGGAAGAGCATGGCGAGCACGGGGGCCTGGTAAGACTTATCCGTTAAGGGAGCGTTCGCTCCGGGAGAGGGCCAGATGGCGACCGAATACACCGTGGGGCTTCGCCGCGAGGGACGCTCGGACACCCTCTCCATCAAGGCCGAGGACGCCCTCATCGCCGCGTTGAAGGCCAAGGCCCAGTATCCCGAGGCCATGATCACCTATGTGCGCAAGCGCAATCAGCGGGGCGACAAGCGCCATCCCCATCACGGCCTGTAGAGCATTTTTCGCCGAAGTGGGCAACGGTTCGGCGCAGAAAATGCGACCAAACTAACAAGTCTAGAACATGCTCCGGTTCGATTGAATCGGAGCATGTT
>DATNJA010000333.1:0-14688 GCA_035604155.1 Candidatus Udaeobacter sp.
CAGCTCGCCCATCAACGCGACGTTGCCCGGGCCCGCCGTCCGGTACTCCCAGGTCATCGCACCATGCAGCGCAAAGTCCTGCCAGCCGTCGTTCACGCCCACATACCCCGCGCCAAGCCTGAGGAAGGCGTCGCGCTGGTCCTTGTCCACCGCGCCTAGAGCGACGGCAAACGGACCCTGCTCCGCGCAAAGAAGCCGCCGGCCCCGATGGTCGAGGACAGTTGCTCGATTGTCGTAGCCTGTGGCACCCAGATGCGGCGCCAGGAGTACGTAGAGCTTGAGATCCTGATCTCCCTCGAGCTCACACTCGATCGCCAACACGTCGCGTTTCGAATCCGCAGCGATGCGCAAGCGGAGCGAATAGCGCTCGTGCTTATGGATGACTTCGAGAGCGGGCACACCCGGCGCGATGCAGGCTATGGCGTAGTTCTCGACCCGCTTGACCTCGGCCCAGAAGCCCGCGCCGTCGGCAACGATAAATCCAAGGTCCCGGATCTGCGGGATGTCGACCCGCGGGTAATAGACCTCGTTGACGATGCCGAAGCCCAGCGTGAACCACAGCCGCGATTCGCCCAGGGCGCATCCGACCATGTCCTTGGCACTGCTCGTCCATGTCGGCGGAATGCCCGGCGCGCCGGGCGCCTCGTCAAGGGGTTGATCTGGCATTGTCTCTCCACTGCTGTCGTAACCGGCCTTGCGGCCCAGGCGTGGCGGGATAGAGCGGGCGCGTCCGGAAATCTTCGCGCCGAGAGGCAGGGTAGCTGCCAACCTTCGAATTGCAAGAGGCGGCCGATGCTGCGCAATAACGAGCCGGTCAGTTCGGGCCGACGCTTGCGGCTGCGTCCCCCTCGCTGTGGGAAGGGGAAGCCGGAATCGGGCCACGGCCGTATTGGCGCGGCGAAAGGCCCATGACCCTCTTGAAGGCCGTGCTGAAGGCGCTTTCGGATTCGTAGCCGAGCGACAGGGCGATGACGGAAATGGGATCGCCGGAATTCGACAGCCTGTCCCCGGCCCGCAGCATTCGCCAGCGCGTCAGGTATTCCATGGGCGACACCCCGACCGCCCTCTTGAATTTCAGGGCAAAGGTCGATCGCGACATGCCGGCGCGCTCCGCCAGCATCTGCAATGTCCAAAGATGCGCGGGATCGTCGTGCATGGCGCCGATCGCAGCGCCCATCTGTTTATCGGCCAGGGCGAAGAGCCAACCGGCGCCACCCTTCGGCCCTTCCGCCAGATGCAGCCGCAGGGCCTGAATCAGCATCATGTGGGCGAGGTGCTGACCGACCAGAAGGCCGCCCGGCTGCCGCTCGCGCAGCTCTTGGCGCATGCGCTCCATGGACCAGCGCAGCGCCGCCCGGTCGGATTCTTTCCGGATATGGACAATGGGCGGCAGGACCCCCAGCAGGATTCCGGCATGATTGCCGCCAAGGACGAAATGGCTGCCGGCAAGAAAGAAATCCCCGCCGCCATTGTGCGAGACGATGCTGCCATCCCGCGCAGTCGAATAGATCGTGGCGGCGTCGATAGGCGTCAAAGACAGGTCGCTGGCAAGGCGGAAAGGCCGGCCGCTGGGCAGCAGGAAGCAGTCCCCCGTCTGCAGGCGCGCGGCATCGGGGACGCCCTCCACGGACAGCCAGCACTGGCCGGAAACCACGGCGTAGCATTTAATTCCTTCATGCCGGCGAAACTGGATTGACCATTTTCCGCCCACGTCCAAGCCACCGGACACATAGCTGCGCGGCTTCAGCAGCGACAGCACATCAGAGAGCGGATCCATCGGCCATCCTGGACGATTGCGAAGATAATACGGATTTTACGGCATAGATTGTACCACTCCCACCACCCATTTAGATCGTCATCGGGCCAGCGGATGCGGCCATGAAACCGGGCAGAGGAGAAGTCGCGATGCGTGTCTTCGTCACGGGCGCTACGGGCTTTGTCGGTTCAGCCATTGTTCAGGAGCTGATCAGCGCGGGCCATCAGGTGGTCGGTCTTGCCCGCTCAGAGGCGACCGCCAAGTCTCTTGTCGCTTCCGGAGCTGAGGCGCATCGAGGCGATCTTGAAGACCTGGAAAGTCTGCGCCGTGGAGCGGCCCTGTCCGACGGCGTGATTCACACCGCCTTCATCCACGACTTCTCGAAAATGGAGGCCAACTGCGAGATAGACAGGCGCGCCTTCGAGGCGCTCGGCGGCGTGCTCGAGGGCTCCGACCGGCCCCTCCTCGTCACCTCCGGGCTTGCACTCCTGGCGCCGGGCCGCGTCGCGACCGAGAACGATGCGGCCCCTCCCGTTTCCGCCACCTATCCCCGTTCTTCGGAAGCCACGGCCATCTCGCTGGCGGCTCGTGGGGTGCACGCGTCGGTGGTCCGCCTTGCGCCATCGGTCCACGGCCATGGCGATCACGGCTTCGTTCCGCGCCTCATCGCCTTTGCGCGCGAGAAGGGGGTATCCGCCTATGTGGGCGACGGGCTCAACCGCTGGCCCGGGGTGCACCGGCTCGATGCCGCCCATCTCTACAGGCTCGTGCTCGAGAAGAGTCAGGCGGGAGCCCAGTATCACGGGGTCGCCGAGGAGGGCGTCCCGATTCGGGACATCGCCGGCGTGATAGGCCGACGCCTGAACCTGCCGGTCGTCCCCAAAGCCCCAGAGGAAGCCGCCAACCACTTTGGCTGGTTCGCGCTCTTCGCGGCGCTCGACATGTCGGCCTCGAGCGAGCGAACTCGGGAGCTACTGGGTTGGCGGCCGAAGCAGCCCGGGCTGATCCCCGACCTCGACCAGGCGCATTATTTCGAAAACTGAACGGACCGCCTACTTACGCCGCCTTTGCGCCGCACTCGGCCGACGGCCACGGGCGAAGCACCTTGAATCTGCCGGACGCGCCGCCGCCGAAACCGAGGCGATTGCGGCCAAGGGCGGCGGAAGCCGGTCCGCTTCGCTGAGGCCGCCCCATTGCAAATAAGGCGGCGAAGGTCCATATACAGCCTGTCGGCTCGATAGGGGTTGACCTCGTCCCCCGCTTCTTTCGTAGAGCCGGTCCGAACTCATCCCTTTCAAAGCACGGCCCGTCGGGCAAAAACCGCGACGGCAACACTACTCGAAAAAAGGGAAAACTATGTCTACCGGAACAGTCAAATGGTTCAACGCCCAGAAGGGCTACGGGTTCATCCAGCCGGAGGGCGGCGCTAAGGACGTGTTCGTGCACATTTCCGCCGTCGAACGGTCGGGGATGAGTTCGCTACGCGAAGGCCAGAAGCTCAGCTTCGACGTCGAGCAGGATCGCGGCAAGGCCTCGGCCTGCAATCTCAAGGAAGTATGAGTCGGCGGGGCGGGGCGGCTTGAGCCGCCTCGCTCCCGACTCAATCTCCGGGTTCATCGCGGACTGCGCGGCCCCGGCAGGCGATCCGGGCCCGCAGCCATAAGTCAGCGGAGGGCTGCATGATGGAACATCAAGGATCGAAGGCGGCCGAGGCGCGCCAGCGCGCCGAGGGTAAGTTCGCCAAGGCCAAGAAGCGCGACGCGGACGTCATGGACTTCCAGCGCCAGCGCCAGAACGCCGAGCAGGCGAAACTTCAGCGCCTGCGCGCTCTGCGCCTGGCCAAGGAAGCCGTCGACCGGGAAAGCCTGGCCAAGGCCGAAGCTGAAGCGGCGCTCACCGCGCCGAAGGTCAAGCCGCGCAAAGCCAGGAAACCGAAGACCGAGCCCGCGAGCCAAGAGGCTCTGTGAGTCCGGACGGCGAAAGCCGTGCTGGAACCGGACCGGCGTTGTATTCCCCGGCCGGTGGGTATAAGCGTAGGCATCATCTCTCGATTTCCCTTGGTCTGGCACCCATCGCGATCCGCTACCACGTGCTGGACGAGATATTCCGCCGTGGCTTCGAATTCGACCGATTGCAGGATCTCCTGCGCGAGCGTGGTCGCGACAATGGCAAGACTTCGGCCAGCAACCTGAAGGCGATCTGAATGGAACAGCAGGGACCTCGGCCTTCCCGGTGAGACCGCTTCGCCGATTCATCTCATCCGGCGCCGGCCAGAGCCTCATCGCCCGGGCGGTCGTCGCCTACATGCGGGTCGTCTACTTTACCAATCGCTGGCGCCGGGTTCGCTTTGACATCGCCGAGCGAATCCTTGTGGCCAATCGGCGCGTCGTCATCTGTTTCTGGCATGGCCGGCTGCTGATGATGCCCTTCGGCCTGTTCGGGTCGCGCCCCTTCGGCGTCATGATCTCGGGTCACCGCGACGGCCAGGTCATCGCCCGCATAGTCCGTCCCTTCGGCATCGAGGCCGTCTCCGGCTCTTCCTCGCGCCAGCCGGCAAGGGCGCTACGCAACGCGGCGCGGCTTTGCCGCGACGGCAGTCTCGTCGGCATAACCCCAGACGGTCCCCGCGGGCCTCGCCAGCACGCCGCAGCCGGCGCCGTGATGCTGGCCGAGCTTGCCGATGCGGTGCTGCTGCCGGTCAGCTATGCCACCAGCCGACGCCGGACTCTCGGCAGCTGGGATCGGTTTCTTCTGCCGCTGCCCTTCGGGCGCGGCGTGTTCGTCATCGGGCAGGCAATCGCGGTGCCCGCCGACCTCGATTCGACCGGCCGCGAGACTCTGCGCCGGACGCTCGAGGATGCCTTGAATGCGGCGAACAACGAGGCCGACCGCTTGACGGGACATCCAGCGGCCGCGGCGGCCTAGATCATGTTCCGATTCAATTGGATCGGAACATGATCTAGATTCCTTAGTCTGGTCGCATTCTCTATGCCGAACCGGTGCCCACTTCGGCGGAAACTGCTCTAGGCGCCGGCCCGCTTGCATCAGGCGATATCAAGAGGGACAAATTCCAAGATGATGGTATTCGTTCGCGACAACGATGTGGCCGGCGCGATGCGCATCCTCAAGCGCAAACTGCAGCGCGAGGGCCTGTTCCGCGACCTGCGGCGCGTGCGCTGCTACGAAAAGCCGTCCGAGCGGCGCGCCCGCGAGGCGGCGGAGGGCGTGCGCCGCAGGCGCAAGGCAATGCGCAAACGAATGGACCGCGAAGGCTATTAGCGAAGGAGGTCGATCCTGGCGTTCAAAACGAACTACGGCCAGCAAAGGGCCGAGCGCAACCGGCTGAAGCAGGCGCGCCGCCAGGAGAAGCTGGAGCAGAAGCGCGCCCGCGCCAGCCAGCAGAAGGCCGGCGGGACGGGCGATGCCGGCGAGCCCGGGCAGGACGATGGCGCAGACGCGGCAACATCCGACATGCCGAAGAAGGGCGACCCTCAGCCATAGTGCCGACGGCCGACCCGCGACAGGCTTGCCAATCGGCGTACGCGGCCGGCACATCTCGACCAACCAGAAGCAATCAGGCGGCCGCCCGGGTCGGCCGCCCGAACGCTCCGGCCATCAATGAACGCGGCTGCGCTCTCCCTTCGCCAGGCAGATCTCGATCACCTGCAACCCCTCCTTGTTGAGGCGCGACGGGAACATATCCTTCAGCCGCTCCTCGTGGACAGGTATGACGCGCCTCACGTCGTTGCCGACCATGCCGAGCATCCGATCGGTGGTCATCAGCAGATTGGTCTGGCTGCCCACCGCGAGCCCGACGGGGATATACATGCCGTCGCCCTCGTTGCGGCCGCGGAGATTCTCCATGCAATAGACCAGGTCTCCGGCGAAGACCCAGCTGTCGGCGCTGTCCGTCTTGCCGTCGTTGCGGACCGTGACGAACATCGAGCCCCAGGTATGGCTGTCGAAGGAGGGGTGCAGATCGATGCCGGGAAGAACGTTTTCGCGATCGCCGTCGACGACGACCAGCCGCCCGTCCTTCGCCGCCGCAACCATCCGCATGATGTCGGCGGGGTCGATGGCGCCGGTCAGGAAGCTGAACTTCCGCCCCAAAGACATGGCCCAGATCCACTTTGAGAGCTCTTGCTCCTGGATGTAGAAGGTGGCGTTGGGAAATTCGCCGGTTCCGCCGATGTGATCGAAATGGGCGTGGGTGACGAAAATGTCCGTGACCTGTTCCGGCGTCACGTCGCACTGGGCCAGGATCTCGCGCGGCGAGTGCCAGTTCTGGACGCCATACATCGACGCGAAAGTGGCGCCCAGCTCCTTGTTGTTGAAGCCGACATCGACCATGGCGATGGAGTCCTTGCCCTTGATCAGGACGTAGCCATAGGGAAGCTTGCGATACCCCTCGTTGTGCGCGCCATAGATGATGCCGCTCATGTGGTACTTGGGGACATAGGCGTATTCGAGAACCCAGATCGAATAGTCGCTCATGATGGTTTCCTCCCGGTTTGGTGATCAGTGCGGTATCGCCGGCTGCCGTGGGGCGCAGCAGGCCTGGTCGAAGCTGACAATTTCGAAGCCCGGCAGGGCCTTCGCGGCCCAGGCGAGATGCCGGTAGGCGGCCTGGAGCGGCTCCAGCACCGGATCGATGCGCGCGCGCTCCACGCCATGTACATGCATATCCTCCTTCGCCCGCTTCAAGGCGAAACCGAGAGCCTCGGCCGCGCCCAGCAGGTGCCGATGGTGGTGCGTCGCCCGCGCGCTCACTCGCGCCGACCGGATCCCGTCGAAAGCCCTGCCGAGCGTCTCGCAGGCCGAGGCGAACAAGGGATGGTCCTGGGTCACGGATTTGGCGCCGGCGGCGGCCAGAACCAGCATTCCGGCGAGCTGCCCCACCGCCTGGCGCAGCTCCTCGAAATGCGGACGAGTGTCGAGCACATAGCGGATCGTGCGCTCATCGAGGGCGTCGGCGAGCTCTCCAGCGAAGCGGGCGTGATCCTCGCAGCCGCAGCGCGCTTCGCCTGCGGCCCCATGGAGCTGCAGCACATCAGGCCTCAGGCTGTGATCGATTCGCATCGCTTTCCTCCCTGTCCTCGGCCGCCATCTGCCGCTTATGGAGCGCCAGCGCCATCAGCCGCCGGTCGCGCCAGGCGCTTCGCTCGGCCAATCGATCGGCGGGCAATTGCCGGCGCCGCTGCGCTTCCACCTCGGCAATCAAGGCTTCATCCCAGACGCGATGTTCCCGGCATGAAGCCGCGATCCGCTGGTAGAGCGGCCCGAGCCGACGGGCGTAGTCGGCGACTCCGCCCGGTGCGTTGAGATCGATGGTCTCGAACGGCCCCATGAAGCTCCAGCGCAGGCCGAGGCCGTCGGCAATGGCGCGGTCGATGTCCGCGACCGTCGCGTAGCCTTCCTCTACCAGGCGCCAGGCCTCCATCAGCAGCACGGCCTGCAGCCGGTTGACCAGAAAGCCCTCGATTTCGCGCGCGAGCTCGACCGGCGCCTGGCCTACCTCCTCCATGAGCCCCCGCACGGCGGTCACGGTCTCGCGCGCGGTCCAGGGCGCTGGAACCAACTCGACCACCGGAATGACATGGGGTGGATTGACCGGATGCGCGATCAAGCAACGCGCGCGACAGGAGACGTCGGCGGTAAAAGCGGAAGCCGGAATGCCGGAGGAAGAACTGCCGATCAGGGTTTCGGGACCGACCACACGATCGATCGCCGCGAAGGCTTCGCGCTTCACGTCGACCCTTTCGAACACGCTCTCCTGGGCATAGAAGGCGCCCGCGAGCGCCGCGCCGAGATCCTGCTCGGTCTCGATGCGCTCCAGAACCGCGGCGACGTCGCCGATCAGCCCGTAGCGCTGGAGATCGGTCAGTCCCCCGGCGATGCGATCCCGCGCCGCATTCGCGACGGCGGCATCGGCGTCGAAGAGGCGGACGCGGCGGCCGGCGCGGGCGAACACCGTCGCCCAGGCGCGCCCGACCAGACCGCAGCCGATGATGGCGATCGCGCCGCTCATCGCCGGCGGCCTGCATTGATACGCAAGTACATGGCGCTAACTCTGCCTTCCCCTTTTTCAACCGAGGTATTTGTTGATGATGCCGAGGCCCCCGCGCCGCACGGTTTCGGGGCTCATCTCGTCGACGATCTCGCCATTGGTCATGATGTACAGGCGATCGCAAAGGCGAATCGCCACATCGACGCGCTGCTCCACGAGCAGGAGCGAGGCGCCCTGCTTGCGCAATTCCAGGAGGGCCTTCACGACGCTGTCGACGGCGACCGGGGAGAGCGCGTCGGACGGCTCGTCCAGCAGCATGACCTCGGGGTCGCTCATCAGCATGCGGCCGATGGCGACCATCTGCTGCTCGCCGCCGCTGAGGAAGGACGATCGCCGTCGGCGGTATTCCCGCAACACCGGAAAGAGGCCATAGACGGACTCAAGCAGGGCCCGCACGCGGTCCTTGTCGTGGCGCAGGTGGAAGGCGCCGAGGATGAGGTTGTCTTCCACGGATTGATCCAGGAACAGGCGGCGGCCTTCAGGCGCGATTGCCGCAAGTCCTCGGGCGATGCGATAGGGCGAAAGCGCCGATATATCCGCCTCGCCGACGCGGATGGTGCCGCGGCGATGCTTCACCAGGCCCATGATGGCCCGCAGGACCGTGGTCTTCCCGGCTCCGTTCGGGCCGAGGAGGGCCACGGCCTCGCCTTCATCGACGCGGAAGGCAATATCCCGCACCACGTCGAATCGGGCATAGCCGGCGAACAACGCCGAGATCTCGAGTGCTGGTGCCCTTGCGCTTGTCATTCGCCCAAATAGATCTGTCGAACCACGGGGTTGGCACGGACCTCGTCTGCCGTGCCGGTCAGGACCACTTCTCCGGCGTTCAGGACCGTCACCTGATCGCAGAGCGGGAACAGGAATCGCGTCTGGTGCTCGATGATGATCATGGTCACGCCCCGGGCCTTCAGCTGACCGAGCAGCCGTGCCAGATGATCGACCTCCGAGATCGAAAGTCCCGTCGCCGGCTCGTCGAGGACGATGATCTCCGGAGCCGCCACGCCGACCGACGCCAGCTGCGTCAACTGTTCGATGCCGTGGGGAACGTCGCCCACGCGACTGTCGATCCAGTCCCCCGCCCCCACCTCGCGCAGAGCCTGCTCGGCACGGAACTGCATCGATGCGCTATCGCGGGCCGCGGAAGGCAGCAGGGTCCAGACCGCCGCCCTTCGGACCAGGCCGGGGACGCGGCCATACAAGCCCACCAGCACATTCCGGCTGGTGGGGAGCTCGCGTACAAGCTGTGCCGCCTGGAAAGTCCGCCGGAGCCCGAGGCCCGCACGCTCGCTGGGCGCCAGCCTGTCCACCAGCACGCCCTTGACATGCGTCGTTCCCGCCTGAGGGCGCAAACGGCCGGCGATAATGTTCGCAAGCGTGCTCTTGCCGGAGCCGTTGGGGCCGATCAGACCATGGATATGGCCGCGCTTCACCACTAGATCCACGTTGCGCAGCACCTTGGGGCCCTGCCCGTAGCTAAACCCGATGCCGCGGCATTCAACGATCGCTTCGGCCGCGGGGCCGCCTTCGCGCGATGTCTCCGGTTGCTGCGAAGCTGTGTCCGCGCGGGATGTTTCGCTGCTTCCGGTCGCCTCACGCCCGGCGGTCGGCGCTTTGAATACGGCAGCGAATTGGCGCTTCAGCAAGCCGACGACGCCCTCCGGAAACACGGTGATCGCGATTATCGACAGCGCGCCGTAGAGAATTTCCTGCAGCCACGGATCGATGTTCACGACCGCCGGGAACATGGTCACGAAGCTTGCGCCCACGATCGGGCCGAGCGTCGTGTTGATCCCGCCCACCAACACCATCACCAGGATGTTCAGCGAGACCGACCAGTCGAACTGGCCGGGGGAAACGACGCCGAGAAAGGAAAACAACCATCCAGCACTGCCGGCCATGGCCGCCGACAGGCCGAAGACGCCGACCTTGACCAGGCCGGTGCGCACCCCGGCCGCTTCGGCAAAGGGCTCGGCGTCCCGGATTGCGAGCAGCACCGGATAGAGCGGCGACCTGCGGATATTCCACACCAGGCCGATTGCCACGAGGAGCGCCAGCATCACGCACCACACCACCGGCGTGCCGAGCGGTGCCAAGGCCTCGGGCAGATCCGGAAACGCCGGCCCGAGCAGGCCCTGAAGGCCGCCGGTAATGGGCAGATCCGTTGCCAGCACGGTCAGGACCAGGGTGAAGACGAAGGTGGTGATGGCGAAATAGAGCCCGCTGACGCGCAGCGACATGGCGCCGATGATCGCGCCGCTGAGGCCGGTCACGACCAGGACCACGGGGAGCAGCCAGAAGACGCTCACTTGCGTGTCCGCCGCGACGATGGTCGTCAGATAGGCACCGATCGCGAAGAAGCCGCCTTGCCCCAGCGAATACAATCCGAGCATGCCGGCGACGAGATCGAGGCTGATGGCGAGGATGCCGAAGACCGCCGCGACCAGGGCCAGGCCCTGCACCGCCAGGCTCGATCGGGCAAGGAAGAAGGTAAGCGCCAGGTAGGCGATGACGAAGGCGAAACTGCGAGCGCGCCACAGATGCGCGAAGTGTCCGGAGGCGGTGCCGCCCGGTAGCGACAATTGCCCGTGCTTGCCCGCCATGTCGGTTCTCGTCACCGGGCAAGCAGCGCCGGACGGAGGCGACGCAACAAGCTGCCGGAGCTGAAGAGTCCCCGCGGCGAAACAATCAGGATGACGACCAAAACAACGAACGGAAACCAGTCGGAGGCTTGGGAGTTGATCAGCGTATTGGCGCCTTCGGACATGACGCCGAGCAACAGCCCGCCGAACATCGCTGCCGCCGGCTTCTCGGTGCCGCCGCCGATCATCATGGCGATGAAACCGTAGGTGCCGAAGGTGTCGCCAAGATAGGGATTTGCGAAGGTGCTGGGCCCGATCAGCACCCCGGCCACGCCCGAAAAGAGGCCGGAGATCGAGAAAGCGACGATCGCAACGGCAGTGGTGTTCGCACCGATGGCGGATGCCATCTCCGGATCCGCGGCGATGGCCATGCCCAGCTTCCCGAACAGGGTGCGCTTGCGCACGACCTCGAAGCCGGCGGTCAGAACCGCCGCGGTGGCGATGGCCAGCAGCTGCTGTTCCGTCAGCACGGCCGTCGATATGTGAACGCTGGTGGCGTTCAGGATCGGCGGGAAGGCGCGCGAGGTCGGACCCCAGACATAGGCCGCCGCATTCTCCACCACCACGGCGAAACCCAGCGTGCTGACCAGCCAACCGAAGCTGAACCGGTCGAAGGCAAGAATGGGCCTCACTGCCAGGACATAGGACAGGATCGCGACGGCACAGGCGCTGAGCAAGCCGGCGACGACCGCGAGCCACGGCGAACATCCGGCGGCGGTCAAGGCGGAGACGATCATGATCGCAATCATCATCATCTGCCCCTGGGCAAAATTGATGACCCGCGTCACGTAGAACGAGATGGCCAGCGCCATCCCGATGAGTCCGTATATCGAGCCTATTGCCAGGCCGCTGAGCAGCAATTGAAGCAACTAAGCTCTCCCTCTCTTACGGCGAATGCCGCCCTGAAGAGAACGGGTCGAGAGCCTCGCCTTGGCTTCGCCGATGGCCTTGCATCCCTTCGCAGAGCGGGGGCAGCAAGAGGCTGCCCCGCCCTGTCCAGCTTTATCGGCCCAGACGACCGTCCCGTCGCCCGGAGGCGCCGCGTTCCTTCAAGCGGCTCAGTCCGTGACCTCGACCCACTGCTTGGACGCCGCATCGTACTTGACCAGCGTGAGCTGGTCCGGCGTGATCGTGATGTGGGCCTTTTCCGAGAAGCCGAGGGTTCCCGTAATGCCCTTGAAACCTTGCGTGTTGTTGAATTCCTTCTGCAACGCCGCCGGCTCGGTCGATTTCGCGTTCGTGATCACTTGCGCAAGCATCATGATGCTGTCGTAGCTGGTTTCCGCGAACGGGGTCGAATCGAGGTTGAACTTCTTGGAGTATGCGTCCCTGAAGGCCTGAAGCTCGGGGCTCGGATGCAGGCCGGAGGTCAGCGTGGCACTGATCGTGCCGTCCGCCAGATCGCCCGCCAGGCTGGCGTAGGTGTTGTCCGAATTGGTCTCGTCATTGCCGAAGACCTGCGCCTGATAGCCAAGCGAGTGAAGATCCTGCACGAACGCGGCCTGGTCCTGGGGCGTCAGCCAGACATCGACGCATTTGATTCCGGCCGCCTTGATCGCGGTCGCCTGCGGCATCAGAGCCACCGTTGCACCGGTGGACCAATTCTCGGTAATGATCTGATCGATCGCGATCTTCTGGCCCGCCTGGTCGTAGACCTGCTTGATGCCGTAGTTGCCGCCTTCGCCGTAGGTGGAGGGATCGTGGAGCACGGCAAGCCCGTCGGGGCAATGCTTCAAGGCATAGGCGCCGATCTTGCCGCCCCAGGCGAAGGTATTCAGTCCGAAGTCGAAGACCCAGGGATTGGGATCGGCGTCCGGCCCGTCCTTGTAGACCGTCAGCCCGCCGTCATCGACGACGCCGATATTGGGAATCTTGTACCGCATCGCCAGTTCCGCGGTCACGGGACCGGTATCCGGGGAGCCCGCGATCGCGACCGCGCCGTCACTCACCAGCTTGGCGAAAATCTGTCCCGAGACCGTCGCGGAGGCATCGTCGTTGTGCGCATCGAGCTTCAATTGGCGGCCGAGCACGCCGCCCGCGGCATTGACATGGTCCACTGCGAGCTGGGCGCCGTTGACCACGGCAACGCCCGTCGATCCATAGGCGCCGGTCGTTCCGGCGATCAGGCCGATCAGAATCGGCGATTCGTCCGCCGCGACGTGGCTGAGGCAGAACGTTGCCGCGAGCACCGTGACAACAGTTCCAAGGATGGCGGTTTTCATCGATTTCTCCCTCCCGAATCGGGACGGATTGCGACCGTCCCACGCGCTGCCGAGCAGCAGTTGTCGTTGCCTTCTTGTCCCATGCGTCCCTGGGTGTGGCAAGGAAAAAGGTACCGGTATCTTATCTCCCTGGCCTCTATCAGATATGACGGATCAAGCAGGTGGCATATAACTCCGTGCAAAGCATTCATAAATCGACGCAAGCCGCCGTTTGGCGGGGAGCCGGCCGGCAACCGCGGGCGCCGGAATCTGGTACGCGTATCAGCTCGGGCCCCGTGTCGCAGTTCACCCGCCAAGTCTGGGCGAAGAGGCAGCCCGGGCGCCACCGACCATGGGCGGAGGCTAAAGCACGGGATCAGCCGCGGACTTCGACGCCGGCCCATTGCTCGGCGCACTTCACCATCGACGTGAAGTCGGAGTCCGGACCGTACAGTGCGCTGGTGATCGCCAGAACCTGGCGCACGGCATTGCCGACGATCATCGGCACCCCGAGCGCCTCGGCCTCATCGAGGCACAGCCGGACATCCTTGCTGGAGAGGCCGGTCGCAAACCCGAAATCGAACGTGCGGGGAAGTATCGCGCGGGGAAACTTGTCCTGCGTCGCGCTGCTCCGCCCGCTGCTGACGTTGAGGACGTCGATCATGGTCTTGGCGTCTAAACCGGCCTTGGCGCCCATGACCATGCCTTCGCATGTGATCGCCAAGGAACAGGCGGCCAGCAGGTTGTTCACCAGCTTCATGGTCTGCGCCATGCCGGCCCGTTCGCCGATGAAGAACAGCTTGCCGAACACTTTCAGGATCGGCTCAAGCTGTTCATAAGTCGGCCGCGGGCAGGAAACCATGACAGCCAGGGTCCCGCCCTTGGCGCCGGCCATGCCGCCGCTGACCGGCGCATCGACAGCGACGATGTTCTTTGCCGCTAAACCCGCGGCGACCGCGCCAGCGACGCGTGGGCCCGTGGTCGAGAGATCGACAAAGGTCCTGACCCGGCCGCCCTGGATGATGCCGCCTTCGCCCAGCGCCACGCCTCGCACGATGTCCGGCGTCGGCAGACTGGCGAAGACGATGTCCGCCTCGGAAGCAACTTCCGCTGCGGAATTAGCGCTCCTGGCGCCGGCGGCAACCAGAGGTGCTGTCGCCAGATCGTTGCTGTCGCATACGGTCAACGCGTGGCCGGCTGCCAGCAAACGGGCCGCCATGTGGCCTCCCATCCGGCCGGTGCCGACAAAGCCGAGATGGCTACCTGTCATCGGAACTCCCCTTCGCGACGGTTGATGTGGATGCCTCTTGGCGCCGCAGTTGCTTCAATGCACCCGCGAAGCCTCGCCCTTGGCCAGGGCCAGTTCCGTGATACGCAACCCTTTGCCGGAAATGCGCGAGGGGAAGATATCCTTCAGCCCCTCGTCGTGGATGGGGATGACCCGCTTGGTTTCGCCATGGGCCAGCTTGATCATCTCCTCGATCTTGAGCAGGACGTTGGTCTGGCTGCCGGTCGCCAGCCCGATCGGGATGTATTGCGGGTCCGCCTTGTCGTAGCCCTCGAGGTTTGCGTAGCTGTAGATCAGGTCACCGGCGAAGATCCAGCAATCGGCACCGCTGGGCTTTCCATCGTTGCGGACGTTGACGAACATCGATCCCCAGGTGTGGGTATCGAAGGCCTCGTGCAGATCGACGCCGGGAATGACATCCGCGCGGTCGCCCTGGACGCTCACCAGCCGGCCCTGGCGCGCCAGGTCCACGGCACGCATGATGTCTCCGGGGTCGGTGGCCGAGTTCAGCCAGCGGAACTTGCGATTGAGCGACAGCGACCAGACCCACTTCGATATCTCTCGCTCCTGGACATAGATGGTCGCGTTCGGAAAGTCGTCGGTATTGCCCATATGGTCGAAATGGGCGTGGGTGATGAAGGCTTCGGTGACCTGACCCGGAGTGACGCCGATCTCCGCCAAGACCGCGGCCGGGGCATGCCAGTTCTGCACGCCATAGCTGTCGGCAATGACCTTGC
>DATNJA010000334.1:0-2398 GCA_035604155.1 Candidatus Udaeobacter sp.
ACCATTGGGTAACGTATTGATAAGACTGGCGTCCCCGGCGTGACTCGAACACGCGACCCACAGTTTAGGAAACTGTTGCTCTATCCTGCTGAGCTACGGGGACAGCCTGGCGCGGCAAGGGCGGGAGTATAGCGAGACGAGGTGCCGGCCGAAAGCGGGCGCGCTTCGCCCGGGCCCCGCGCTTCCATCGTCTCCGACGCAGCCCGCCCGCGCACTCGGCCACGGGCTGCACGCTTTCCCGGTCTCGCTTTAAAAGCTCGACCGCGGCTCCTTCAAGAAGGCCTCTTCCTCCGCCGTGGTCTCGCGGCCGAGGGCTGGGTTGCGATGGGGAAATCGCCCGAAGCGCTGGATGATCTCCTGGTGGCGGACCACATATTCGATTTGCTCCAGGCATTTCGGCCTTATCTCTTCCGGCGCCGCTTCGCCCCAGGCCTGGAACAGGGCGACCGACCGGTCCTGCTCGCCCAGGTCCTCGCTATGCTCGAAGGGCAGGTAGAAAAAGCAGCGCCGGTCGTGACGGACCATCAGATCGAAGCCCCGGTCGATGGCCCGGCCGGCGATCGCGCGGGCGAGCGGGTCGGAAGCGAAGGCCTCCGCCCGGCCCCGATGCATATTGCGCGGGAACTGGTCCAGGAGGATGACCAGGGCCAGCGCCGCGTCCGGCGTCCCCTCCCATCGGGCAAGCGCGCCTCCGGCGCCCTCGGCGCATAGGATAGCGAAACGGGCCCGGATCTCCTCGTCGAAGGCCTCGTTCCGCTCGAACCACAGGGTGCGCGAGCGCTCGGCGAACCAGAAGGCGAGCAGTTCCTCGGCTGCGGCCGGCAAGCGGACCGAGACAAGATCCTCCGGCCTCATCGCGTCAGGCGGCGGCCTGGTTCTGCTTCAGGACCCGGCCGATGGCCGGCCGCGCCGAGACCAGCTCGACGAGCCGGCGGATATGCTTGTTCCTGTCGAGGACGTCGGCCCGGGCCTGCTGCCAGCCGGTCAGCATGACGACCGGCAGGTCGGCGGCGCTGAACCGGTCGCCGGCCATGTAGGGGCCGCTCGCCGCGAGCGCCTTGTCCACCCGTTCCCAGGCGGCGGCGATCGATTCGCTCGCCTTGGCCTTGATCTCCTCGACATGAGCCGGGTTCGTGGTGCAGCGCTCCGGGTAGTAATACATCATGTAATGGGGCTGGATGCTGTTGGTCAGATGCACCATCCATTGCAGGTAGCGCGCCCGGGCCGGATCGTCCGCGGCCGGCCCCAGGCCGGAGGCCGGGTGCCGGTCGGCAATGTAGAGGGCGATGGCGCAGGTCTCGAACATGGCCCGCTTGCCGTCGATCAACAGGGTCGGGACCTTGCCGTTGGGATTGATCTTCAGGTACTCGGCCGCCTGATGCTCGCCCTTGTCCATGTCGACGAATTTGAGGCTGTAGGGCGCGCCCGATTCCTCCAGCGCCATATGGGCGGTGATGGAGGCGCTGCCGTTGTTCCAATAGAGCGTGTACATGGCGTTCTCTCCCGGAAGGGCGGTTTTGTCGTTGGCGGCCGGATGCTAGCCGCCTCGTTGGAGCCAGGCTAGGCCCTCAAAAGCAAAGCGCCCGGACCTGACGGCCCGGGCGCTCCGGTTTCGCTTCGCGCCGCCGGCCTTTAGCGCCGGTTGCCGAAGAACTGCAGGAAGTAGAGGAACAGGTTGATGAAGTCGAGATAGAGCCGGAGGGCCCCCAGGATCGCCTTCTTGGTGCCGATTTCCTCGCCGTCGCCCGCCGCATACATCTCCTTGATCCGCTGGGTGTCCCAGGCGGTGAGCCCGACGAACACCAGCACGCCGATCACCGAGAGGGCGAACTGGAGCGCGCTGGACTGCAGGAAGACGTTCACCAGGCTGGCGATGATGAGGCCGATCAGGCCCATGAACAGGAAGCTTCCCATGCCCGCGAGGTCGCGCTTCGTGGTGTAGCCATAGAGGCTCATGCCCGCAAAGGTGCCGGCCGTGATGAAGAACACCCGGGCGATGGAGACGCCGGTATAGGCGAGGAAGATGAAGCTGAGCGATAGCCCCATGACCGCGGCGAAGACCCAGTAAAGCATCTGGGCGGAACTCGCCGACATGCGCTGGAGGCGCATGCTGAAGAAGAAGGAGATGCCGATGGGCGCCAGCATCACCACCCAAAGGAGCGGCGTGCCGTAGATGGCATGCAGCATCCCGGGGCTCTGGGAGACGAAAAAGGCGACCAGCCCGGTCATCACCAGGCCGCCCGTCATGTAGTTGTACACCTTGAGCATGTACTGCCTTAGGCCGACGTCGATATCGGCCGCGGCAGCCGCGGCACCGGACATGTACCGCCGGTCGATCGGATTGGCCATGGCAGCCTCGTTCTCCAAAGGTTTCAAGATGGCCTGAATATTGGCGCAA
>DATNJA010000335.1:0-8723 GCA_035604155.1 Candidatus Udaeobacter sp.
GCCGGTGGTCGACCCGATCTTGTAGCCGCGCTTGCGCAAGGCCTTCACGGCATCCAGCGCGCCGGGGATCATGGCCGAATAGTCCGACAGGCATTTCAGCTGCAAGGGCACGAATTCCTCGAACATCTTCTCCACGTCGGCATCGCCTGGCGCCTTGCCATGCTTCTCGATCCAGCGCCGGCGGACAGATTCGAGCTGGGTGATGCGCTCAATATGCACGCGCTTGTGGGCGCCCATGGGGGCGCGGGCCTCTTCCATGGAGATCGGCACGCCCCGGCGTTTGAACACCTCGACGAAGACGACGGCCGGCGCGATGCAGCCGAAATCCATGGTGGTGCCGGCCCAATCCAGGAGAACGGCCTGTATCTTGCCGCGGTAGCTGCGATGGTAGTTGAAGGTCATGTCATGCTCCGTAAGCGAATGAAGCAGCCGGGGTTGTTCCCCGACCAGGGGTTAGCAAAGAGTTTCGTTCGATCGACCGCAGGACGATTTCTAGGTCACGGCTCACGCGCCCGCCGCACGCTTGCGCGGGCTGCCGTTGGCGACGCCCATCTCGCCCATGACGGCCTCGACCGCCGCAAGCGCGCCTTGCATCTCGGCCGCGCCCAGCCGCCCGATGCAGCCGATGCGGAAGCTGTCGGCGACGGTCAGCTTGCCCGGGTAGATGACGAAGCCGCGCTCGCGCAGGCCGTCGTAAAAGGTCTCGAAGACGAATTTCGGATCGGCCGGCATGTGGAACGTGACGATGATCGGCGCCTGGAGACGGTCGGGCAGCAGGGTCTCGAAACCCAGCCGGCGCATGCCTTCGATTAGGATCCGGCAGTTCTCGCGATAGCGCCGGCCGCGGCCAGCGATGCCGCCTTCGGCCTCGTGTTCCTTCAGCGCCTGGTCGAAAGCGACGATGCAGTGAATCGGCGGGGTGAAGCGCCATTGGCCCGTCTTCTCCATCGCCTGCCACTGGTCGAAGAGGTCGAGGGCGAGGGAGGGCGAGTTCCCCTTGGTGGCACTGAGCGCCTCTTGCCGGCAGATGACGAAGCCCAGGCCCGGCACGCCTTCCAGGCATTTGTTCGAGGAGGCGGCGAGCGCGTCGAAAGGGATCTCCCGGGCATCGACGACGATGGCGCCGAACGCGCTCATGGCATCGATCAGCAGGCGCCGGCCGGCCTTGGCGACGACGGCCCCGATTTCGGCCAGCGGGTTAAGGATGCCCGAGGTGGTTTCACAATGCACGACGGCGACATGGCCGATGGCCGGATCTTCCGCCAGGGCCTTCGCCACCGCGGCCGGATCCACGGGCTTGTCCTCGGCCCATTCCAGAACCTTGTAGTCCCGGCGGTAATAGTCGCAGATCCGCACCATGCGCTTGCCATAGGCGCCATTGATCAAGATCAGCAGCCGACCCTTCGGCGGCACGAAGTTTCCTAGCATGGCCTCGACGGCGAAGGTGCCGCTGCCCTGGAGCGGCACCGCGACATGGCTGCCGACCGCACCCGCCAACTCCACCACGCGCTCGCGCATGTGCCGGTTGATGGCGATGAAGGCGCGGTCCCGCGAGCCCCAGTCGTGAAGCATGGCCTCTTTCACGGTGGCCGAGGTGGTCAGCGGGCCGGGGGTCAGAAGCCAGGGATCGCGGCTCGGCATCGAATTCTCCTTTTCGATCGGCACCGGCTCGCATTCCCGCCGGTGGTTTCGACTTGCCAATTTGGTCCTGGGCCCTACCATATGTCCAATCACTAGTTTCTATATTTTATATAGATGATATCTATGAATCATGCCCAGCTTCGCGCCTTCCATGCGGTCGCCAGCGAAGGCGGGTTCACCCGGGCCGCCCAGCAGCTTCACGTGACCCAGCCGACGCTGTCCGGCCAGGTGAAGGCACTCGAGGCCCGCTATGGCGTGCGGCTGTTCGACCGGCGGGGGCGCCGGGTGGCGCCGACGGAACTGGGGCGAGAGCTGCTCGACCTGACGCGGCGGCTCTTCAGCCTGGAGGCCGAAGCCGAGCATCTTCTCTCCGCTGCGAAGGGCCTGACGCGCGGCAGTCTCCGGGTCGGCGCCGACGCGCCCTATCATGTGACAGCCGCGCTCGCGGCCTTCACCGGGCGCTACCCCGGCATCCGCGTGTCTCTGACCGTGGGCAATTCGGCCGAGCTCGCCCATGCCCTGCTGGATCATCATCTCGATGTCGCCGTGCTGGCCGATCCGGCCGGCGACTCACGCTATTTTGCCCGGCCGCTTCGCCGCGACCGGATGGTCGCCTTCGTGCCCAAGACCCATCCGTTGGCGCGCCGCCGGCGTCTCGATCTCGCCGACATCGCCGGCCTCAGGCTGGTGCTGCGCGAGCAGGGCTCGACCACCCGGCGAATCTTCGAAACGGCCGTGGCGCGGCGCGGACTAGCCTTGGCCGAAGTCCTGGACATGAACAGCCGTGAAGCCGTGCGGGAAGCGGTGGCGGCCGGGCTCGGCATCGGCGTCGTTTCGGAGAGCGAGTTCGGCAGCGACCCGCGGCTGGCGGCCATCGAGCTCCTGGGCGAGGATCTGGCCATGACCGAGTACGCGGTCTGCCTTGCCGAGCGCAAGGACCTGCGCCTGGTGAAGACCTTTTTCGATTTGCTGGAACCTCAGATCGCCGGAACGACCCAGCGCAAGAAGCGCTGACGTATCACGCCCCGGCGTCGAACCCTCACGCCCCGGCGTCGAACGACGACTCAGTACATCCGTGAGCCGCCGTCCCGTCGCCGGGCCGCGGACGCTCCCGCTGCCCGGACCTGGAGCAAGCGGCGAACAAAGCTTGCCGGCAGCAGGCTACGTCGGGGTGACTTCGGCGAGAAGTTTCGATGACGAAGAGCTTTCGATGACGAAACCGACCTTCGAAGGGCTCAGGCCTCGCAGCTTTCAGCGAACGCGTCCAGCAGCCGCACGCCGAAGCCCGTGGCGCCCTTGGGCTGGGTCGGTTTCTCCTTGGGCGCCATCATCCCTGTATAGGCGATGTCGAGATGGGCCCAGGGCGTGTCGCCGACGAAATGCTGCAGGAACTGGGCGCCATGGGAGGCGTCGGCCACGTCGCTGTCCGGCGCGATCTGGCGAACATCGGCGATGGCCGAGACGAGATTGGCGTCGTATTCCTTGCCGATCGGCAGGCGCCATAGCCGGTCGCCGGTCTCCCGGCCGGCCGCGATCAGCTGGCGCGCCAGGGCATCGTTGTTACACATCATCCCGGCGTGGAAATGTCCGAGCGCCGCACCCACGGCATAGGTGAGCGTCGCCAGATCCACCATCGCCCGTGGCTTGAAGCGCCGCGCGGTATAGGCAAGCGCGTCGGCCAGGATGACCCGGCCCTCGGCATCGGTGTTGACGATCTCGACCGTCTCGCCGGCAAGGGTCCGGATCACGTCGCCGGGGCGATAGGCCGTGTCGGAGGCGAGGTTCTCCACGAGAGCCGCGATACCCACCGCCTCGATCGGCGCCTTGCGCAGTGCCAGCGCCTTGATCGCGCCGACCACGGCCGCGGCACCCGCCATGTCGCTTTTCATGGCCTCCATGCCCTCGGCCTTCTTGAGGTCGAGCCCCCCGGCATCGAAGCAGACGCCCTTGCCAACGAAGGCGACGGGCCCGCGCCCCGGCTTGGCGCCCCGTCCCTTCCAGCGCAGGATCAGGAGGCGCGGCCGCCGGGCGCTGCCGGCGCCCACGGCGAGCAGCGCCTCCATGCCCAGGCGTTTCAAGGCGGCCTCCTCCAGCACCTCGATCTTGACACCGAGGGAAGCGAGCTTGCGGGCGCGGCGCACGAACTCTTCCGGGCCCAGAAGATTGGCCGGTTCGTTCACCAGGCTCCGCGCAAGGCCGATCCCGTCCGCCACCGGCGCGAGACGGGCGAAGGCGCGCTCGGTCGCCGCCGTTGCCTTTGCCGCCAGCACCAGCCTGTGCACCGGTTTCACGTCTTCTGGCCGCGGCCGGGTGCGCAGCTTGAGAAACCGCTGGCCGCCCAGGATCGCGCCGAGCGCGAGATGGGCGGCGAGGCCGCCCGGAAGATCGAGCGCCGCGCCGGCTTCGGTTTCCTCCAGCTGGGCGAGCGTGTTCTCGATCCGCCCGCCGATTTCCTCCGCCGCCGCCGGCTTAAGCGTCCGCGCTGTTCCGAGCCCGACGAGCAGAATGCGGCGCTGAGGAATCCCGGCGGGAGCCACGATGTCCAGGTTCTGCTCGCTGGTGCCGGTGAAGCGTCCCGCGGCCATGGCGCGCTTCAGCGCGCCGCCGAGCTGCTTGTCCCAGGCGGCTGCCGTGGGCGTGAGCCGGCGCCCTTCATAGGCGCCGAGAACGACGACCGGAATTTGCGCCGGCAGTTTGGCGAGGATTTCGATTTGCACGCCTGTCACTCCTAGAGCCTGATCGTCTCAAGCCTGCTCGGCTTGAGACGTGAATCAGGCTCTCATCCTAACATGTAGAGCAAGATTCACGGGTCAGCTTGATAGAAGCTGACCCGATCTTGCTCTAGGTTGGGCGCGAACTATAGCCGATGCAGGGCCCGGCCAAAGGCCGAAACCCGCGAGGCGCCGGCACCACGGGACTCCTAGCCCAAGGCGCCGATGGCGTGGGAGATGCCGACGCCGGCCCGGCGCAGGAGCTCGTAGAGGCCGGCGGTGGGCTCGAATATCCGCGCATGCTCTTGCTCATAGGACTGGGAGGCGTCGCTCCGGTAGGTGGCGACCTCGCCGAAATCGGCGCCGGACCCCAGATTGTCCACCTTGGGGAAGATCCGGCCGAGCCGGTCCAGGGAATCCTCGATGTCGAGATGCAGGATATTGCCGGTCAGCTCCGCCGAGGTCACGCCGTGCTGGTCGCTGAAATCGGGGATATGCGCGGCCAGGCGATAAATCCGCTGGATGAGGGCGATCTTGATGGCGTGAAGCAGGCGAAGGTTCGCGCGCGCATCAACGCCGGGACCCTGGATCAGCGCCTCGGCCGCAGGTGCGGCCGCCCGGCTTCCGGCAAGTCCACGCTCGAGATCCAGGTAGTCGCGCTCCAGTACCCGCAGGATGCGCACCAGCCGGCCGTGGCGATCGGCTGTTTCGAGGAATTCGGCCACCTTGAGGCGCTCTTCCGCGCCGGCGGCTTCGGCGACATGGGCCGCTTCCCGGCGCCAGCCGGCGGGGTCGAGGGCATCCACATAGGCCCGCAGCACGTCGGGATCGCTATAGGCGGCTGCCCATTCGACCATGGCGAAGATCTGCCGAAAGCGGGGCGACGCGCGATAGAGCCTGGCGAAGCGGTCGGGGTCCTTGCCCACAGCAAGGCCAGCACCCCCGAGGCTGTTGGCGAGGAAGCCCAGCTGCTGCAGGACGCCGTTGTGGGGAATGGCGCGCAGCTGGGTCGGATGGGAAAGGTCGACGTGGCGCGCGCTGCCGTCATGCTGGCGCTTCTGGGCCCGCGAACCCGAGGGATAGAGCATGTTGACCCCATAGGCATCCAAGAGCGCGGCGAAATTGGGGTCGTTCATCATCCGCTCGTTGAACTGGCGCACGGTGATGAAGAATTCGGTTATGTAGTCGCCTTCCTCGTAAAATGGATCTTCGGCCACCTCATTAGGGTCCTCGAGGGCGAATTCGGCGATGCGCGACAAGGTGGCAAACGCGATGGGGTCGCCGAGGAAATGGAGGAACCCGTCGCCGCCCTGGAAGCTCACCTCCTGCTTTGCCCGCAAGCCCGCCTCGGCGAAACGCCGGCGCGACATTGCCGAGGAGACATAGGCCAGCCGGTCGGCGAAGCTGGACGGATGGGCGCCGCGCCCGATGGATTCCCCGTGGGTATCGAAGATCACCAGCTCCACGTCGGCAAAACCCAGGCGCTGGAGCAGCTGGGTCAGGCGCTGGCGCAGCAGTTCGACCGTGGCGGACACGGTGGTCTGTCCCAGATGCCGGCCGGCATCCGAAAAGCCCATCTGGATGCAAAGCCGTCCGCGCCCGCGCACATAGGCCGCGTAATGGGCGTTGCCGAGGCAATCCTCGATCACCTTGACGCCGCGCTCGAAGGCCTTGGTGGTCTCGAACAAGGGCGAGATGTCGAGGCGCTCGGCGATCCCGAACAGCCGGGCGAAATAGAGAGCCGCCAGCAAGGTGAACGATGTCTCGCACTCGGCGATGAGGAAGCGGATGGGAGTCGTCGCATCGGCGTATTTCAGGATCTGCGTGCAGAGCATGAACAGGCGCTTGGCCGACGCGCGCTCGGCCAGGAGCGAGCCGAAATTGATCTCCACCGGCTGCACGCTGTCGAGCAACCGGCCGACGCCGGCGAGATAGGAGCGCCGGTGGGCGGGGTCGTCGGGCGCTGCTTCCATGCCCACGGCCTTGCGGATCGCGTTGTGGATCTGGGTTGCGTTGAGCCGGACGTGGATATGGGCGAGGCCGAGGCCGTGGCAAGCCATCTCGGCCCGGAGCACGCAAAGCCGCCGGGCCTGTGCCGGGTCGCGGGTTCCGTCGAGCGCCCAGTCCAACAGCGCGATGAGCTGGCCGGCCTCGGTCAATCGCCCGCCGCGGCTGGCATGGAGCTTGCGCGCCGCCGCCGCCAGGCGCCGGCGCGCCGCATCCCCGCTGCCGCTCGCGGCCGTCAGGTCGGCGATCGCCGAGGCCGTCTCCTTCGCCGCCGAGGAAAGCCGCCGGTCCAACTCCGCCAAAGCTTCGCGTGCCGGTGCCTCGGGGCCGAGCGCGCCGATAGCCTGGTCCGTCTCCGCCCGGTAATGGGCGAGCTGCAGGGCCAGAAGCTCGAAGCGGCGGATCAGGCTGTCGCCCCAATGGATGTCCGAGCGCCCGTCCATATCGAAGCCGACCCAGCTCGCGACCGTGATGAGCCGCGGCCGGAGCTTGGTCCAGTCCTCCGGATAGGCCGTCCGGGCGACGTCCAGCACGATGCCGAGCAGGCGTCGGAGTGCCGCCTGGAGATGGCCGAGGGCCTCGACCGACAGGGCATGCTCGCTGGCAAGATCGATCCCGCGCGGCGGACGGTGTTCGGCCCGGCCGGCCTCGGCGATCAGGGCACGCCGCGCCGCGGGCGATAATGGACGCCCGGCCTCGTCGCAACCGGTGGCGAGCTGGGCGGCGACGCGCATCAGCTCGGGCGCCAGGCCGAAGGTGGGATGGGCGGTCAGCACGATGCCGAAATGCTCGCGCTCCACCAACTGGCGAAATGCCTCGAAGCTTCGTCCGCGCGCGAGACCGGCCAGCAGGCGTTCCATCCTGTCGGCGTTGGCGGCGGGGTCGCATTCGCTCAAGCGCCGGCCGAGCCTATCGCACCGGTCGATGAAGGCGCTCACGACCAGCCGCTGGATCAGTTGTTCGAGATCTCCCAGGGCCAGCTCGCCGGCGTCGATCCTGCGGCCGATGTCGAGTGCGAGCAGCTGGATTGGATTGGCGTAGGGATCTTCCTCGGCATGGCGGGCGAACTCGGCCAGGCTCCGCGTGAAGGCGCGGTGCCACTCGCCATGCGCCGGGAAATCCTGCGGCACGAAACGGCGAAACTCCGCCGGCAGCAGCGCCGCGGGTTCCGCCTCGGCCAATTCCTCGCGCGCAGGTTCAGCCATGGCGCCCATTCTCCTTCGCCTGCAAATCTGGGAGGGAAGCTACGGAATGGGCCAGGCGACCGCAACGGCCCAAATGTCGGGCTGGCCCCCCGAGCGCGTCGTGATGGAGGCGCGAAGCGTCGCTTTCCCAAGAGATGCCGCGCTGCTCGACCCGGGGGCGGGTAGAATTGGGCCGGGGCCTGAAATGCCCGGGGGCCGGAGACAGTTGGCGGCAAAGACGCTTGGCGCCGAAGACTCTTGGCGCTCTGGGGCCCGCTCTGCTATAACGCCGGCCTTCACCGATCCGGGGTAGCTCAGCGGTAGAGCAATCGGCTGTTAACCGATCGGTCCTCGGTTCGAATCCGAGCCCCGGAGCCACCTCCCCGTCCAGGGGCATCCACAGAAATCTCAAGTCGTCCAACTAGTGGCCAATAATATTGGCCTAATCCTCTAATTCTGTCTGCATACGTCCATTGACATTCGCCCCAATCTCACCACTTATCATGGGTTGTTTAGTGGGTGAATGAAATGGCGAAGCGGATTGAGAGGCTGTCGGCGCTGGCGGTGGAGCGGGCGAAGCTGCCCGGCATGTATGCCGATGGCGGCGGCCTCTACCTCCAAGTCACGCCGACCGGCGGCAAGTCGTGGAGCTTCCGCTACATGCTCGCCGGCAAGCCGCGCGAGATGGGCCTGGGACCGCTGCATGTCATTACGCTCTCTGAGGCCAGGGCGAAGGCTATGCAATACCGACGAATGCGCCTTGAGGGCATCGACCCCATCGACGCCCGGCAGGCCGAGCGCGATCGGGCGAAGCTGGAAGCGGCCAACGCCATCACGTTCAGTGAGTGCGCCGCTTCTTACATCAAGGCGAACCGCGCGGGCTGGCGAACCGCGAAGCACGCCATCCTATGGACGAACACTATCGCGACCTATGTCGAGCCGATCTGCGGCTCTCTGCCGGTGCAGGCCATCGATACCGGGCTGGTTATGCGCGTGCTGCAGCAAGAGGTTGGCGGGGCGGCGGATAAGCAAGCAACTCCTTTGTGGGTGGCGAGGCCGGAAACGGCCGGGCGAGTCCGTGGTCGCATGGAAAGCGTCTTGAGTTGGGCGACTGCGCTGGGTTATCGGAGGGGTGAGAATCCGGCGCGCTGGCGTGGACATCTCGACAAGCTGTTGCCGT
>DATNJA010000336.1:0-12730 GCA_035604155.1 Candidatus Udaeobacter sp.
AAGGACGGCTGGTCCCATCTCTCGCAGAACGCGGCGGTGCGCTCGAACATGGGATGGCCGCGGAACTTTTCCCGCTCGTCGCGGTCGAGCCCGACATGGTGGAAGTAGTAGTAGCCTTGGAACACGCCGTGCTGGGTCACCAGCCAGTGATTGTCGGCCGAGATGTATGGCCTGAGCACGGCGGCGGCGAGCTGGGAATGGTTCTCGGGCGCGAGCGTGTCGCCGATGTCGTGGAGGAGCGCGCAGACCACGGCTTCCTCGTCGGCCCCGTCGCGAAAGGCGCGGCTGGCCGTCTGCAGCGAATGTTCGTAACGGTCCACCTGGTATCCCATCTTGTCTCCGGCGAGACGCTGCAGTGCAGCAATCACCTCGTCCGCCACCCGTTGGACCAGCGGCACGTATTTGCCGGCGAGGAACTGGTATTCCTCATAGGTTCCGTCTTCCATCCGGGTGAATGCGACTGCCTGTTCCATAGCTCAAATCCCGTTTATTGCCACCAGCGCCGGGAGTTTATCGGGGCCGGCGCATTGAATCTAGCTGTTAGCACCTTACGTCCATAGTCTAGGCAGTCGCCGCAGCCCGAGGGGGACGTTCGCGACTCCGTCCCTGCCAATTGCGGCGGAGAGGAGGTGTTGCGTGATCGTAAGTGCCATTCTGAAGGGCAAGGGCAACGCGGTCGTCACCGCCCGGCCCACCGAAAGCCTTCAGGCCATCTCGAAACTCTTGGTCAAACACCGGATCGGCGCGGTCATCATCTGCGAGACGGCCGGTCCGCCGCTCGGCATCCTGTCCGAGCGCGACATCGTGAATGCCGTCGCGGCCTCCGGCGCCACGGGATTGGAAAGGCCGGCCAGCGAGGCGATGACCCGGAACCTGCTGACCTGCGAGCCGGGGAACAGCGTCGACGAGCTGATGACGATCATGACCAACAGCCGCGTGCGCCACTTGCCGGTGGTGGAGCAAGGGCAGCTGGTGGGCATCGTCAGCATTGGCGACGTGGTCAAGTGCAAGCTCGACGAAGCCTCGGCCGAGGTTGGACTGCTGCGCGACTACGTGATGGCGGGGCGCTGAGCTCGCGGCATTAGACCGCGTCGTCCAAGATGAGGATCGGCACCGGCGAACCCGAGGGTAACGCCGGCGCGCGCGGCGGTCGTACGACCAGGCAATCGGCCTGCTGCAGCAGGAACAGCATCGAGCTGTCCTGCTTGTCGAAGGGCGTGGCCAGGAGCCGGCCGCCTGCGTCCCGGGACAGGCGCGAGCGTAGATAATCCTGCCGGCTGTCGTTCTGCGCGAGATCGCGCCCGGCCAATGCCGTGACCGTCTCGTCCTCGGGCAGAGGCTGGCCCAGCATCAGGCGCAAGGCGGGCCTGACGAAAATCGCCGCGCAGACCAGGGAAGACACGGGATTTCCCGGCAACCCCAGAACCGGCACCGTGCCGATGCGCCCGAACATCACCGGCTTGCCCGGCCGCATGGCGATCTTCCAGAAATCGACCGCCATGCCTTTCTCGCCCAGGGCCGCGCGGACCAGATCGTGATCGCCGACCGAGGCGCCGCCGCTGGTGACCAGGAGATCGGCGCCGACAGCGCCGGCGGCGAGGCGCTGCAGCGCCTCGCGATTGTCGGGCGCAATGCCGAGATCGATGGGCTCGGCTCCGGCGCTGGCGATGAAGGCGGCAAGCGCGAGGCCATTGGAGCTGACGATCTGTTGCGGCCGGCGCGGATCCCCCGGCATGACGATTTCGTCGCCCGTGGGCATGACCGCGACGCGCGGACGGCGCCGGACCCTGAGCCAGGCGTGATTCATGGCCGCCGCCAGGCCGATGTCCCGAGGATTGAGGCGCTTGCCGGCGGGTATCCCCAGATCGCCTTCGCGGAAGTCGAGCCCGGCCTGGCGCACATAGTTGCCGGGCTTGGCGCTCTCCTTGACCAGCACCTCCTCGCCGGTGGCCTCCGTATCCTCCTGGATGACGATGGCGTCGGCCCCGGCGGGCAGGGGCGCGCCGGTGAAGATGCGCGCTGCCTGGCCGGCGCCGATGCGCGCTGCCAATTCGCCCCCGGCCTGGGCATAGCCGGCGATCTTCAGGCGCACCGGTACCTTGACCACGTCCGACGCCCGCACGGCATAGCCGTCCATGGCGGAGACGTCGAATGGCGGCTGGGTAAGGCGAGCCCGGACGTCCTCGGCCAGCACCCGGCCGAGTGCTGCGGGCAACGCGACTTGCTCGGCGGAGAGGGGTGCGAAGGCCGAGAGGATGCGCGACCTCGCCTCGGCGACGGAGAGCATCACGCCGCCTCGAAGCTGCCGGACTTGCCGCCGGTCTTGCGGGTGAGGCGTATGTCGGTGATCCGCATCCCCCGGTCGACCGCCTTGCACATGTCATAGACGGTGAGGGCGGCGACGCTGACCGCGGCCAAGGCTTCCATCTCCACGCCGGTCCGGCCACGGAGCTTGCATGTCGCCTCGATGTCCACGGCGCTGCGCTTCCGGTCGAGGGTCAGCGATACGGCGATGTGGGAAAGGGCGAGGGGATGGCAAAGTGGGATAAGCTCGGCCGTGCGCTTGGCCGCCATGATGCCGGCGAGCCGTGCAACGGCGAGCACGTCGCCCTTCTTCATCGCCCCATCGGCTACCAGGGCGAGGGTCTCCGGCCGCATGAGCACCGAACCTTTGGCGGTGGCGGCGCGTTCGGTCTCGGTCTTGGCGGAGACATCGACCATGGACGCCCGGCCCTTGGCATCGAGATGGGTGAGGCGGGCCATCAGGCGGTCTGGCGGGCGATAGGAGGGCTGGCGGGCGACGAGCGAACGAGCAATGCCCTGGTCGCGGCCGCCACGTCGGGCTGGCGCATGAGGGACTCGCCGACGAGAAACACCGAAGCACCGGCGCGCTCCATCCGGGCCAGATCGGCGGGCGTGAAAAGCCCGCTCTCGGCCACCGCCAGGCGGCCCGGCGGCACCACCGGCGCCAAGGCCTCGGCCGTCGCCAGGTCGACCGCCAGTGTCTTGAGGTTCCGGTTATTGATGCCGATCAGCCGGGCCGGCAGGCGGAGCGCGCGCGCGAGTTCGTCAGCGTCGTGGACCTCGACCAGCACGTCCATGTCCCAGTCGCGTGCCGCGCGCTGCAGTTCCGCGGCCTCGGCATCGTCGAGCGCGGCCATGATCAGCAGCACGCAGTCGGCGCCGAGCGCCCGGGATTCGGCAATCTGGTAGGGATCCAGCATGAAGTCCTTGCGCAGGACCGGCAGGTCGACGGCGGCTCTGGCTTCGGCCAGATGCTCGTCGCGGCCCTGGAAATAGGGCTCGTCGGTCAGGACGGAGACGCAAGTCGCTCCGCCGTCGCGATAGGCCCGGGCAAGCGCGGCCGGATCGAAGTCGGCGCGGATCAGCCCCTTCGAAGGCGAAGCCTTCTTGATCTCGGCGATGAGGCCATAACGTCCGGCGACTACCTCGGCGGCCAGGCGGTCGGCGAAACCACGCGGCGCGCTCGCCGCGCGCGCAGCCCGTTCCAATTCGGCCAAGGGGCGCTCGGCCTTGCGCCTTTCCACAAGCCGGCGCTTGTCGGCGCAGATGCGAGCGAGCGTGTCGCTCATCCGGCGGCAGCCCGATTTGTGATCGCCACCAGCTCGGCGAGCGTGGCCTTGGCCTTGCCGCTGTCGATGGCCCGGGCGGCGGTTGCGACGCCCGACTTGAGCGAGTCGGCCTTGCCGGCCACCAGCAGGGCCGCCGCGCTGTTCAGCAGCACGATGTCGCGATAGGGCCCGGGTCGGCCGGCGAGAAGCTCGGTGATGGCGGCGGCATTTGTTGCCGCGTCTGCGCCCTTCAAGTCCGCGGGCTCGGCGCGCGATAGGCCTGCCGCCTCGGGCGTCACCTCGAATTCGCTCACCTTACCGTCGCGAAGCTCTGCCACATGGCTGGCGCCCGTGGTGGTGATCTCATCGATCCCGTCTGAGCCATGCACGACCCATGCCCGCTCGGTGCCGAGCCGGCCCAATACTTCGGCCACGGGGCGTACCCATTGCTTGGCGAACACGCCGACGAGCTGGCGCCTGGCCCCGGCCGGATTGGAGAGCGGCCCCATCAGGTTGAAGATCGTGCGCGTGCCGAGTTCGACCCGTGACGGCCCGACATGGCGCATGGCGTTGTGATGGCGCGGCGCCATGAGGAAGCAGATCCTGGCCCGCCACAGGGCCTCGCGCACCAGGGTCATGTCGGCTTCGATGTTGACGCCAAGCGCCGCCAGCACATCGGCGGCGCCAGTCTTCGAGGAAGCGGCGCGGTTGCCATGCTTGGCGACCGGCACGCCGGCCGCCGCGGTGACGATGGCCGCACCGGTCGAGATGTTGAGGGTGCCCGCGCCGTCGCCTCCGGTGCCGCAGGTATCGATGCTGTCTTCCGGCGCTTCGATCCGAAGCATCTTCGCCCGCATGGCCCTGACGGCGCCGACGATCTCCGGCACCGTCTCGCCGCGCACCCGAAGCGCCATGAGGAAGCCGCCGATCTGGGACGGCGTGGCGTCGCCGGACATCAATATGTCGAAGGCCTGTTCGGCTTGCTTCTCGTCGAGGGCTCGGCCGGCGGCAACCGCGGCGATGAGCGGCTTCAGATCGTTCACGCAGCGGCCTTGTGTCCGGGCGCCAGGTTGTGCCCGGCGCGGCGCAGGAAATTGCCGAGCAGCCGATGGCCATGCTCGGAGGCGATGCTCTCCGGGTGAAACTGGACGCCGTAGATGGGGAACTGGCGATGAGCGACGCCCATGATCAGTCCCTCCTCGGTCTCGGCCGTGACGGCGAGGCAGTCCGGCAGGCTCGCCCGCTCGACCACCAGGGAGTGGTAGCGCGTGGCGGAGAAGGGGTTGGGCATGGCTTCGAACAGGTCTTCGGCCTTGTGCCTGATGGAGGAGAGCTTGCCATGCATGGGCAAGGGACCGCGCACCACCCGGCCGCCGAAGACCTGGCCGATGGCCTGATGACCGAGGCAGACGCCGAGCACGGGCAGCTTGCCTGCTGCGGCGCGGATGAGGTCGAGGCAGATGCCGGCCGAATCCGGATAGCCCGGGCCGGGCGAGAGAATGATGCCCTGGGGCGCCATGGCCATCACCTCGGCCACGCTCACCTTGTCGTTCCGGCGCACCTCGATGCGAGCGCCGAGCTCACCTAGGAAATGATAGAGGTTGTAGGTGAAGCTGTCGTAGTTATCGATCAGAACGAACATTTTCTCAGCCTCGTCGCAAGATGCTAGAGCCTGATCGTCTCAAGCCTGCTCGGCTTGAGACGTGAATCAGGCTCTACTCCTAACATGTAGAGCAAGATTCACGGGTCAGCTTGAGTGAAGCCGACCCGATCTTGCTCTAGGCGGGCTTCGGAGCCTCGGGCGGGTTTATATCAGGTCGTTTCCGAGGACGGAAGCAAGCGGCCGGTGGGGCTCATGCTATCCTTCCGCCATGCCCAGGCGATTCGGCGGACGGAACAAGAAGTTGGCCCGGCGCGGCGGGCGGGTTGCACTCGCTGCCCTGCGGGCCCGCCTCGGCAAGCTGCCGCGCGTTGCGTTGCCGCTCACCGTCGGCGGGCTGGTGATCGGGGCGGCGCTCGGCGCCATCCTCGCTCCCTCCCACGCGCCCAAGACTCATGCCGTCATTGCCGCGAGCGCCCCAGTCATCCCGTTGCCTGAAGCGAAGCCGGCAACCTCTCCGGCGCCGAAGGCCGGTTCGGCGCCTCCGGTTACGCAGACGCCCGCGGCAACGCCGGCTTGGGAGCAATACGCCCTCGCCGTGCCGGAGACTGACGGGCATCCCGTCATCGCCATCGTCATCGACGACATGGGGATCGATAAGCCGGACTCCGCCCGGGTGATCGGCTTGCCCGGCCCGATCACCATCGCCTTCATGTCCTATGCCACCGGGCTGGAGCCCCAGGCCGCGGCTGCCCGTGCGGCAGGCCACGAAATCTGGCTCCACGTTCCCATGGAGCCGATGGACGGCGCGCTCGATGCCGGGCCCGACGTGTTGAAGACCGAACTGTCGCCGGATGAGAACCGGCGGCGGCTCGACTGGGCGCTGTCGCGCCTCACGGGCTATGTCGGCGTGAATAATCACATGGGCAGCAAGTTCACCAAGTCCGAAGCCGACATGGCCCTGGTGATGGAAGTCCTCAAGGCGCGCGGGCTTGCCTTCCTCGATTCACGTACCACCAAGGACACGGTCGCGGCCCGGGTCGCCGGCGAATACGGCGTGCCGCATATCGACCGCAATGTCTTCATCGACAACGACGAGACCGTGGATGCCGTGCTGGCCAAGCTCGTCGAGACCGAACAGTTCGCCAGGCAACACGGCTATGCCCTGGCCATCGGCCACCCGCATCCGACGACCATCGAAGCGTTGTCGGAGTGGCTGCCGAGCCTGCGTGCGCGGGGCTTCGTGCTGGTCCCGGCGAGCGCGCTGTTGAGGCTGGAAGCGCAGGGAGCGGGCTGAACCATCGCAGGCGCCGGATGGGACGCCCGCCTCGCTGCATTCGGCACCCTCTCCCGCATAGCGGGAGAGGGGAGGGGCCCATCGCGTCGGCGATGGGAAGGGTGAGGGTCAGTACCGTGGCGCCAACCGGAGCGAACGCGGTTCGCCTTGGGGTTTACTGAACGCTACCTATTCCCTCGCCCCCGATCCGCCGCAAACCGCACCGCTTCCTGGGCCGCGCGCACCAGGGCGCGGGCTTTTTGGCGGCATTCCTCGAACTCCGCCTCGGGCCGGCTGTCGGCGACGATGCCGCCGCCGGCCTGGACATACATGGTGCCGTCCTTGACCACAGCGGTGCGCAGCGCAATGCAAGTGTCCATGGCCCCGCTGGCGGCGAAATAGCCGACGGCGCCGGCATAGACCCCGCGCCGATCGGGCTCAAGTTCATCGATGATCTGCATCGCCCGCACCTTGGGCGCGCCCGACACCGTGCCGGCGGGGAAGCCGGCGACGAGCGCGTCGATGGCGTCGAGCCCGGGCCGGATCGTTCCCTCGACGTTGGAAACGATATGCATGACGTGGGAATAGTGCTCGATGGTGAACTGCTCGGTCACCTCGACGCTGCCGATGGCGGCCACGCGGCCGACGTCGTTGCGGCCGAGGTCGAGGAGCATCAGATGCTCCGCCCGTTCCTTCGGGTCGGCCAGCAACTCCGCCGCCAGCTCGCGGTCTTCGGCCGGCGTCGCTCCCCGGCGCCTGGTGCCGGCGATCGGCCGGATGGTCACCTTGTCGTCGCGCAGGCGCACCAGAATCTCCGGGCTCGAGCCGACGATGGCGAAGCTGCCGAGATCGAGGAAGAACAGGAAGGGGGAAGGATTGAGGCGGCGGAGCGCCCGATAGAGGGAAAAGGGCGGCAGGGTGAAGGGAAGCTGGAAGCGCTGGGACAGCACCACCTGGAAGATGTCGCCCGCGAGGATGTACTCTTTCGCCCGCCCGACCATGGCATGGAACTGGGCCGGGGGCATGTTGGAGGCCGGCTCGGGCAGCTCGGCAAGGGAATCCAGGACTTCGCGGCGCTCCGGCAGGTTGCGGCCGAAATCGGCCACCGTGTCGGCGAGCCGCTCGCAGGCCTGGTTGTAGGCAGCCTGCGGGCCGATCTCCGAATTCGGCCAGACGGGGGTGACGATGGTGACCAGGTCCTCGACATTGTCGAAGATCGCCATGACCGTCGGCCTGAGGAAGACCGAATCCGGCAGGCCCAGGCCCGGCGGCTTGTCCGTTGGCAGGTCCTCCATCAGCCGGACCATGTCGTAACCCATGTAGCCGAACAGCCCGGCCGTCATGGGCGGCAGGCCGGGGGGCAGTTCGATCCGGCATTCTCCGACCAGCGCGCGCAGCGAAGCCAGGCCGCCGCCCTGGCAGGGCTGGAACGCGTTTTCGTCGACGCGAAAGCGCCGGTTGATCTCGGGCCGGTCGCCGCTGCAACGCCAGAGGAGGTCGGGCTTGAGGCCGATCAGGGAATAGCGTCCACGCACGGCGCCGCCCTCGACGGATTCCAGCAAAAAGCTGTAGGCCTTGCCGTCGGCGAGCTTCAGCATGGCGGAGACGGGAGTCTCGAGGTCGGCGACCAGCCGCGTATAGACCACGGACGGGCGTCCAGCCCCATAGCCGGCCGCGAAGCTTTCGTAGCTCGGCTCGATTTTCATCGAAGCCCTAAATGAGCGATTGGGCCGTGGCGGGGTCGGTCTTCACCGGGATCTCGTTCTCGAGCGCGCGGCGGAATTCGGAGAGGAGATCGGTCTCAAGCGTCTTGCCGAGCTCGACGCCGGCCTGCTTCACCGCGTCGGCGTTGCCGGCCGAATCGGCCGGCTGGACATCCACGAGTTTGGCCACGATATGGCCGGGGTTGGTCGTCGAATCATTGGGCGCCGTCGCCGCTTCGCCCGGCTTGAGCGCGAACAACAGAGCGGCCAGCGAAGCGGGCACGTCATTGGCCACGTCGCCGGTGTCGCGGGTGAAGGGCGAGCTGTGCTTGACCGCGACGCCGAGGGATTGGGCGATGGTGTTGATGTCCTCGCCCGCCTTCAAGCGATCGACGATCTTCGCCGCCTGGTCTGCCGAGGCCTTGCTCTCGGCATCGGCCGTCCATGCGGCCAGCACTTTGTCCTTGACCTGGTCAAAGGGACGCAGTGTCGGGGGTGTGATCTGGTCCACCCGGACGACGAAATAGCCGCCGGCTCCATCCTCGATCTGAGGGCTGGTTTGGCCCGCGTCGGTCGAGAAAGCAGTGGGGAGGAGCTGCGGCGCGCCGATCAAATCGGCGAGCGGCTTGCCCGCGGCGTCGAACCCGTCCCGGGTGACGGCGGGGACGGATTGGACGGCAAGGCCAAGCTTCTTGGCCGCCTCCTCCAGCGACGCACCGCCGGCGAGCGCATCGTCCAGCTGGTTGGCCATGCCGACGAGGGAGTCGGCCGCCGCCGCGTCGGCGAGCTTCTTGGCGATCTTGTCCTTGACCGAGGCGAGATCGGCCGCCTGGCCCGCCTCGACATTGACGATCTTGGCGACCTGCCAGCCCAGCACGGTCTTGACCGGCCCGACGACCGAGCCCACGCCGGCGGAGAACGCGGCGGCGGCGAGCTCGGGCAACAGGCCCTGCTTGGCCACAAGCCCGGTATCGACCGGATCGGCACCGCTCGCCATTTTCGCCTCGGCCGCGAAATCGGCACCGCCGGCGATCGCATCGACTGCCGCCTTCGCCTTTGCCTGATCGGGCGCGGTGAAGGTCAGGAGTTGCCGCTTCTCGGGCACCGCGTAGAGGGCCGGATGGTCCTGGAATTCCTTGGCGATATCCCCGTCGCTCACCTTGATGTTGGCCGCGATCGCCGTCGGCTGAAGACGGAGAATCGTGAGCTTGCGGTATTCCGGCGCCTGGAATTGGTCGGGATGATCGGTGAGGAACTTCTCGAGAGTCGCCTGGTCGGGGGTGGCCAGATTCCTGATGGTAGCGTCCGCGATCAGCAGGGTGTCGGCAACCCGCTTCTCGGCCCGATAGCCGTAGATGGCATTTACCATCGGCTTGGGCGCTACGGCACCGGTGGCGACGGCATCGTAGATCTGATTTCGGATCATATCGTCGCGCAGATTGGTGATGAAGGCGTCCTCCGTCATCCCCTGCTGCTGGATGAACTGGGCAAGAAGCCTGGGGTCGAACTGGCCTTGCTGATTGCGGAACATCGGCGCTGCCGCGAGCGTGCCGGTAATAACGTCATTGGGCGCCCGAAGGCCCAGATCCCCGGCCAAATGGCTGAATAGGCTCTGGGCCACCATCTGTTCCAGCACCTGCTGGGGCAGGCCCATCTGCTTGGCGATCTCGCCGTTGAACTGGTTGCCCAGGGCCGCGCCCATCCGCTTCAGCTGCTTTTGGTATTCCCGCTGGTATTCCTGGCCGGTGATGCTGTCGCCGCCGACAGTGGCCACCTTGATTTCCATCACCTTGCTGCGGATGACGTCGCCGATGCCCCAGATCGTGAACGAGGCGACGAGCACCATGAACAGGATCTTGAAAAACCAGGACGAGGCTTTGGAGCGGATGAACTGAAGCATGCGATGCGATATCCCTGTCGCCGCGGCCGGCTTGAGCATGGGGCCGTCCGGCCGGCTGGCGAGGGCGGGCATCATAGGGGTGCCCCCCGGCGGCGGCAAGCAGAGCTGCCGGCCCATTGCCAGCCGGTTTCTGAAGTGCCGGTTTTCGTGATAGGAGCCTCGGCCAAGGCTTGGCACTGAGAGGGGCTTGGCATGGAGAGGGCAATGGGCAAGGAGAGGCCGCGGCCGCTGATCGCCGGCAATTGGAAGATGAACGGCCGGCGCGCCGATGGGCTCGCCCTCGCCAGGGCCGTCGCCGCCGGTGCGGGTAATATCGGAGCCGAATTGCTTGTCTGCCCGCCGGCGACGCTGCTGGCCCCGGTCGGCGAGGCGCTCGCCGGCACGGCGGTCGCGCTGGGCGCCCAGGATTGCCACCCGGCGCCCTCGGGGGCCTACACCGGCGACATCGCGGCGCCCATGCTGGCCGATCTTGGTTGCCGCTACGTCATCCTCGGCCATTCCGAGCGGCGTGCCGGTCACGGGGAGAGCGACGCCCTTGTGCGCGCCAAGGCCGAAGCGGCGCTGGCGGCGGGACTCATTGCTATTGTGTGCCTGGGCGAAACCGAGGCCGAGCGCGATCGGGGCGAGGCGTTCGCGGTGGCGGCCCGTCAGCTTGCGGAATCGCTGCCGGAAGGGGCGGGCGGGACCAACACGGTCATTGCCTACGAGCCGGTCTGGGCCATAGGCAGCGGCCGCACTCCGACGGCGGGCGACATCGCCGCGCTGCACGGGCATCTCCGGGCCGAGCTCGCCAAGCGGTTCGCGGACGCCGCCCGCTTCCGACTGCTCTATGGCGGCTCGGTCAAACCCGGCAATGCCAAGGAGATTCTGGCCATCGCAGACGTCGACGGGGCACTTGTGGGTGGCGCCAGCCTGAAGGCCGAAGACTTCCTGGCCATCGCCATGGCCTGCCCATAGGCAGCCAATCTCCGGGCTGGCGTTCGCGGCCCAAAGGCAGTACAAGGCCGCCGCATAGCGGATAGGGCAGCATGGAACGGATCGTACTGGTCATCCATCTGATGATCACCGTGGCGCTGATCGGCGTCATTCTGATGCAGAAGAGCGAGGGCGGGGCGCTTGGCATCGGCGGTGGCGGCGGCATGTCGAATTTCATGAGCGGACGGGGCACGGCCAATGTGCTGACCCGCACGACCGCGATCCTCGCCTGCTGCTTCATGGTGACCAGCCTGGCCTTGGTCATCATTCCCCAGCTCGGCAGCAAGGCGCCCTCGATCCTGCCCGAAAGCGTGCCGATGGAGCAGCTGCCCGCGGTTCCGGCCCCAGCACCGGCCAAGCCGGCGACTCCGACGACGCCCACCGTCCCGCTGGGTCAATAGAATTATTTCGCCGTCTTCCGAGATGGCGGGCTTGCTCGGTCCGGGCAGCCTCGACGATAGTGTGGGTCCATGACGCGGTTCATCTTCATAACCGGCGGCGTGGTCTCCTCTCTCGGCAAAGGCATCTCCGCGGCGGCACTAGGGGCCCTCCTGCAGGCCCGCGGCTTTCGCGTGCGCCTGCGCAAGCTGGATCCCTATCTCAACGTGGATCCAGGGACCATGAGCCCGACCCAGCACGGCGAGGTCTACGTCACCGACGACGGGGCGGAGACCGACCTCGATCTCGGGCATTACGAACGCTTCACCGGCGTGCCCAGCCGGCGTTCCGACAACGTGACCACGGGCCGCATTTATTCGACGGTGATCGCCAAGGAGCGGCGCGGCGACTATCTGGGCGCCACGGTCCAGGTGATCCCCCATGTGACCGACGCGATCAAGGACTTCATCTGCGCCGATCTCGACGATGTGGATTTCCTGGTCTGCGAAATCGGCGGCACCGTGGGCGACATCGAGAGCCTGCCTTTCCTGGAGGCGATCCGCCAACTCGGCAATGAGTACGGGCCCGCGCGAACGCTGTTCGTGCACCTGACCCTGGTGCCCTGGATCCCGTCGGCGGCGGAACTCAAGACCAAGCCGACCCAGCATTCGGTCAAGGAGCTGCAGTCGGTCGGAATCCAGCCCGGCATCCTGCTCTGCCGCTGCGACCGCCAGATTCCGCGGGAAGCCCGGCGCAAGATCGCTCTCTTCTGCAACCTCAGGCCCGACGCGGTGATCCAGGCCCTGGATGTCGACACGATCTATCAGGTGCCGGCGGCCTATCACGCCGAAGGCTTCGATACCGAGGTCTGCCGCCATTTCGGCCTGTCAGCGCCGGAGCCGGACCTCGCCGGCTGGTCCCGGGTGGTGGAGCGCATCCGCCAGCCGGAAAGCGCCGTCGATATCGCGGTCGTGGGCAAGTACACAAGCCTGCTCGATTCCTACAAATCCCTGGGCGAGGCCCTCGTCCATGGCGGCATCGCCAACAACGTCAAGGTGCGGCTGAACTGGATCGATTCCGAGATCTTCGAACGCGAAGATACGGTGCACTATCTGGAGGGCGTTCACGGCATCCTGGTGCCGGGCGGGTTCGGAGAGCGCGGGTCCGAAGGCAAGATTCATGCGGCCCGCTTCGCGCGCGAACGCAAGGTTCCCTATTTCGGCATCTGCTTCGGCATGCAGATGGCGGTGATCGAAGGGGCGCGCAATCTCGCCGGTATCGCAGGCGCGGACTCGACCGAGTTCGGTCCCACTGACGAGCCGGTCG
>DATNJA010000337.1:0-2284 GCA_035604155.1 Candidatus Udaeobacter sp.
GGGCATGATCGGCATCTCTCTGGCGGCTTTAACGGTCTTCAGGTGGCCGCGCGCCGTCCGCCCGCCTTGAAGGCCGTGATCTCGCTCTCGTCCACGGTCGATCGCTACGCCGATGACGCCCATCTCATGGGCGGCTGCCTCATCGCCGACAATATGGACTGGGGCGGCGCTTTCTTCGCCTATGCCGGCCTGCCGCCGGACCCGGCGATGGTGGGCCCGGACTGGTGCCAGCGTTGGCTCGCCCGGCTCGAAGTCCTGCGTCCCTTTCCGGCGCTCTGGCTGGAGCATCAGCGGCGCGACGCGTTCTGGCGCCACGGCTCCGTCTGCGAGGACTATGCGGCAATCCAGTGCCCCGTACTCTCGGTCAGCGGCTGGGCCGACGGCTATCGTGCCGCGGTCTTCCAGCTAACGGAAAACCTGAAGGTCCCCTGCAAGGGGCTCCTCGGGCCCTGGGGCCACCTCTACCCCCAGCGTGGCGTGCCTGGCCCTGCCATCGGCTTTCTCCAGGAGGCGACCCGCTGGTGGGATCGCTGGCTGAAGGGCAAGCCGACGGGTGTGGAGAACGATCCGGCGCTGCGGCTTTGGCTTCAGGATGGCATCGCGCCCGCGGCCCACTACGACTACCGGCCGGGACGCTGGATCGCCCTCGACCGCTCGCCCTCGCCGGACATCGTCGAGCAGGTCTGGTCGCTCAATCGAAAGGGTCTCGGCTCCACGCCACGGCCCGAAGGTTCGCTGATCCTGCGATCGCCCCAGACGACCGGCCTTGCGAGCGGTGAATGGTGCGCGTACGGCCTCGGCAAGGTGGCGCCGGAACTGCCGCTCGATCAGCGGATCGACGATGCCGGTTCACTGGTCTTCGATACGCCACCTCTATCCGAACCCCTGGCCGTCGTCGGCTCGGTCGTTGCCACCCTTGAACTGGCGGCGGACAAGCCGGAAGCCTTCGTCGCCGTGCGCCTTAGCGACGTGGCGCCCGACGGTGCCGCGACACGAGTCAGTTACGGCGTATTGAATCTTGCCCATCGGGACAGCCACGCCGAACCGACGGCCTTGGAGCCAGGCCGACGATACCGGGTCAAGGTTGCGCTTACCCATGCGGGCCATGTCTTCGCGCCTGGACAGCGTTTGCGGATCTCGATCTCGAGCTGCTACTGGCCCTTGGTTTGGCCGTCGCCCGAGGCCGCCACGTTGTCCATCGAGACCGGCGGCAGCCATGTCGCCTTGCCGGTGCTGCCGGCGGCGCGCATTCGTGAATATTCGGGCTTCCAGCCGGTCGAAAAATCCAAGCCTATGGCCGCCACGATTCTCGATCCCGGAATCGAGAACCGGGAGACTCTCTACGATGTCGCCGCCGACAGGACCGTCGTGCGCAACAGCCGGAGCGACGGATCCTACCGCATCGACGATATCGGCACCGTGGTTTCCTATGGCAAGATCAAGGAATTCGCCATCGCCCGGAACGATCCGCTCACGGCCGAGACCATGGTATCCGTTCAGGTCCACTATCGACGGCCGGACTGGGACGCGCGGCTCGAAACCAAGATTCGCATGAGCTGCGATCGGACCCACTTTATATTCCGCTCCGATGTCGATGCCTATTCCGGCGGCGAGCGTTGCTTCAGCCGGAGTTTCGACCACCGGATCCCGCGAGATCACCTGTGAGGGCCGCGTCGTGAGCCAAGGACCGATCATCCGCGAGCGGATGCCCGAGGAATTCGATGTCCTCGATCCGGTTTGGATTCCCATGGCCGACGGGATCCGGTTGGCGGCACGCCTGCTGCTGCCGCGCTCGGCCAAGCGCGTACCCGTGCCGGCGGTGCTGGAATACATTCCCTACCGCCGGCGGGACGGAACGATCATCGGCGACACCCCGACCCACGCTTACTTCGCCGGCCACGGTTACGCCTCGCTCAGGGTCGACATGCGCGGGTCCGGGGATTCCGAGGGCGTGCTGCTGGACGAGTACCTGCCTCAGGAGCATGACGACGCCCTCGCGGTCATCGCCTGGATCGCGGTCCAGCCCTGGTGCAGCGGCAAGGTCGGGATGATGGGTTACTCCTGGGGCGGCTTCAACGCCCTCCAGGTCGCCGCGCGCCGGCCGCCGGCCCTGGCCGCCATCATTCCCGTCCATGCCACCGACGACCGGTATGGCGACGATTGTCACTACATGGGCGGGGCCTTGCTCAAGGGCAACATTTCCTGGGCCTCCACCATGCTTGCCTACAACGCCCGGCCGCCCGATCCCCTGATCGTCGGCGAGCGCTGGCGCGAGATGTGGCTC
>DATNJA010000338.1:0-2103 GCA_035604155.1 Candidatus Udaeobacter sp.
GAAGAGGCCGATCTCGTGCTGGTGGAGGGCGCGGGCAGCCCGGCCGAGGTCAACCTGCGCGAGGGCGACATCGCCAATATGGGATTCGCCGAGGCCGCGGAATTGCCGGTCATCCTGATCGGCGACATCGACCGCGGCGGCGTCATCGCCAGCATTCTCGGCACCGTGATGCTTCTCTCCGAGAGCGAGCGCCGCAGGATCAAGGGCTTCCTCATCAACAAGCTGCGCGGCGATCCAAGCTTGTTCAGCGAGGGCGTTCGCCAGATCCGCGAGCTGAGCGGGCTGCCCGGCCTCGGCGTCGTGCCTTTCCTGCCTGAGGCGAGTCGGCTACCGGCTGAGGACGGTCATTCGCTGAACGGGTCGGCTACGCTGCCGCGCCGGGGAATCAAGATCGCGGTCCCGCTGCTGCCGCGGGTCGCCAATTTCGACGACCTCGACCCGCTCGGTCTCGAGCCCGATGTCCAGGTCGAACGGGTGCCCATGGGCCGGGCTCTCCCGGGCGATGCGGACCTCATCATCCTGCCTGGTTCCAAATCGACCATCGCCGATCTCGCAACGCTTCGCGCCGAAGGTTGGGACCTGGACATCAGGGCCCACCTGCGCCGCGGCGGCCATGTGCTGGGCATCTGCGGCGGTTATCAGATGCTGGGCCGGCGCCTTGCCGATCCGCTCGGCGTGGAGGGGCCCGCGAGCGAGGTCGCGGGCCTCGGCCTGCTCGATGTCGAGACCGAGATGGGCGGCGACAAGGCCCTTCGGCAGGTCGAGGGTCGGCATGGACCGAGCGAAGTGCCGCTGGCCGGCTACGAAATGCATATCGGCCGAACCGAGGGACCCGACCGGGCAAGGCCCTTCGCGCGTCTTTCCGACGGACGCGAGGACGGCGCGTTCTCGGCGGATGGAAGGGTGGCGGGTACTTATCTGCATGGGCTCTTCGCCAGCGATGCCTTTCGCCACGAATTCCTTGGCGCGCTCGCACATCGCGAAGAACAGGGTGTTGCCTTCGAACAAGAGCTCGAGGCGACGCTCGATCTCCTGGCGGACCATCTCGCCCGGCATGTCGATCTCGACCGCGTCCTGGAGATCGCCCATGGCCGCTAGCAAGGAATCTGTCTGGCGGTCCCACTCCTCTTCGTCAGCCCCGCGAAAGCGGGGGTCCATGCAGCAGATGGATTCCCGCTTGCGCGGGAATGACGATGGATGGTTGAAGCGACGGGCTGTACTAGATCGCGACGAACACTGCCAGGATGCCGGCTTGCAGGACGCAGGCGACTGCAAAGAGCTTCAGGCCTCGCCGGATGTCCTCGACCGTCGCGTCGCGACGCCCGCCCTCGTTCATCCAATGATCCCCGACCGTCTTGCCGCCGTAACGGCGCGGGCCCGCCAGCGCGACGCCGAGAGCGCCCGCCAGTGCCGCCTCCTGCCAGCCGGCATTGGGCGATCGATGCTTGCCGGCATCGCGGATCATGGCGGCGAAGGCCTTTCTGGGGCTGGTAGCCGGAAGGAACCGGCTGGCCGACACCAGCAGCAGGCCGGCGACGCGGGCGGGCACCAGGTTGAGGACATCGTCGAGCCGCGCCGCCGCCCAGCCGAAGGCCAGGTGACGGGCCGTGCGATGGCCGATCATGCTGTCGGCGGTATTGACCGTCTTGTAAACGAGGATGCCGGGCAGGCCGGCGAGGACCGCCCAGAACAACGGCGCCACCACCCCGTCGGAAAAATTCTCGGCCAGGGATTCGAGTGCTGCGCGGCAGACGCCGGATTGATCCAGGCTTTCAGGGTCCCGGCCGACGATTCGGGATACGGCGCGCCGCCCTCCCGCCAATCCTTCGCTGGCAAGAGCGCGGGCAACCTCGGCGACATGGCGGTAGAGGCTGTGCTGGGCGAGAAACAGGGATGTGAGCGCGGCCTCGATGATCCAGCCGAAAGCGAAGCCTCGAAGCAGGACATGGATGGCGAGGCCCAAAGCGGCGGCTGCTCCCGCGAGAAGCGCCACCACCAGGATTCCGGCAAGGCGACGAGCGCCGTCGCCCGACTGCTCGCGGTTGCAGCGCCGGTCGAGCCAGCCGATGGCCCGGCCGATGAGTGCCACGGGATGAGGCAGGC
>DATNJA010000339.1:0-18653 GCA_035604155.1 Candidatus Udaeobacter sp.
GAGCCATTGGCGCAGCTTCGGATCCCGCTCCAAGAGGAACGGCACGGCGGTTTCCGGCCAGATTGCCGCCCGGATGTTTTCCACGCCCGGCACCTGGACGGTCAGCGCCCGGGTCAGGGTCACATGCTGCTCGCCCAGGCCTTGGACCCATTTCATGGTCTCAGGGATGGCCGGCTGCACCAGGCGCAGGATCGTGCCGGGGACCACCGCCTTGTCGTCGCCCGCGAGGCGGACGGCACCGCCGACATAGAGCGCGAGTGCGACGAGCACGGTGGCGCCAATGCCAATCGCACCTTCGCGCCGTCCGCCCGCGCCAAGCGCGGACGGCATGGCGGCGACCGCGACGACGAGGAGGCTGAGCCCCCAGCTGCCGCCCAATGCCGCATACTGGTTGAGGGCGTCGGAGAAGGCGACGGTGTAACCGGCGAGGTCCCAGGGAAAGCCGGAAAGGATATGCCCGCGCAGCCATTCGCCAACCGTCCAGGCCGCGGCAAACGCGATGACCTTGGCAGCACCCGAGTAGTCGAGCCACCGGGTCGCAAGCGCGGCGAGGCCGATGAAGAGAGCCGTCGCGCCGGCGAGCCCGCCCATGATGAAGGGTATCATCCAGCCGAAGCGCAGCGGATCCACCAGCAGCGCCTCGCTCACCCAGTAGAAGCAGACGAGGAAATGGCCGAAGCCCCACCACCAGCCGGCAGAGAAGCTGGCCAGCCCGGGCCGGCGCCCGTCGATCATCCACAATAGACCGGTCAAGCCAACGACCAGCAGGGGAAACAGGAAGAGGGGCGCAAAGGCGAGACCCGCGAGCGCGCCCAGCAGGAAGGCAAGCCCGCGCCGGCGCCAGCCGCGCATGGCGGAGACCCGGCCTGCCCAGCCGGCCAGCAGCGCCTGCTTCTCGCTCATGACCAGGATGCGATCATGCGGGGGCGTCGATCATGCGGGCGGGGCCGTCCGACTCGGCAGGTTGCGCAGGCGCAGGCGCCGGATGCGCCGCGGGTCGGCGTCGATCACCTCGAAAGCGATGCCCGAGGGATGAGTCACCAGCTCGCCGCGGCTCGGCACGCGGCCGGCCAGACTGACCACCAGCCCGCCGAGGGTGTCGATGTAGGCGGCGCGCTCCTGCTCGGTCAGCACCGGGCCGACGCGCTCCTCGAACTCGCGGATGGTGGCGCGCGCGTCGGCCATCAGGGTGCCGTCCGGGCGCGGAATCAGTTTCGGCCCCTCGGCGACGTCGTGCTCGTCCTCGATCTCGCCGACGATCTGCTCGACCAGATCTTCGATGGTGATGAGCCCGTCGATGCCGCCGAACTCGTCGACGACGAGGGCCAGATGCTGGCGCGACAGCCGCATCTGCAGCAGCAGATCGAGCACGCGCATCGAGGGGGCGACGAAAAGAACCTGGCGCAAGAGCTTCTTCAGCTCGAACGGCCGTCCGCCGGCGCGCGCGTTCAGGAGATCCTTGATGTGGATGAAGCCGACGATGTCGTCCAGGGTCTCCCGGTACACCGGCAGGCGCGAGTGGCCATGGCTGCCGAGCTGGGCGATCAGGGCGTCGACGTCGGTGTCTTCGGCAACCGCGACGATGTCGGCCCGGGGCACCATGACGTCGCGCGCCGAGAGATCGCGCAAGCGCAGGATGTTGCGCAGCAAACCGCGCTCGCCGGCGGTGATCGGCTCCTCATTGGCCGGCGTCTCGCCTTCGGCTTCCGCCTCCTCGATGATCTCCTCGAGGGCGTCGCGCAGCGCTTCCTCGCGTTTGCGCTCGCGCCGGCGCAGCCGCAGCCAGTCGCGCAGGCGACGCGGCGGGCCCGCATCCTTGCCCGGATCGCTCATGACGTCTTGGCGCCCGAAGTCTTGGCGTGGCGTGTCTTGGACCTGGATCGGCCCGGTGCCGGCAGGCGATAGGGATCGCCGATGCCGAGGTCGGCGAGGATCTCGCCTTCCAGGCGCTCCATGCGACGCGCATCGGCGGCGCCGACGTGATCGTGGCCCATCAAGTGCAGCACGCCATGCACCACCAGATGCGAGACATGATCGGCCAGGCTCTTACCCTGGGCCTCTGCTTCCGCCTGCACGGTTTCCAAGGCCAAGACGACGTCGCCGAGACCGGCCGGCGCGCTGTCGAAGGATAGCACATTGGTCGATCGATCCTTGCCCCGGAACAGGCGGTTGAGCGCGCGCTGCAGCCGGTCGTCGGCGAGCACCAGGCAGAGCTCGCCCTCGGGCGCCGTCGCATCCGCGGATAGGGCCGCGCGCGCGGCGCGGCGCGCCAGACGCTCGCAGCCGGGCATGGCGGCACGCCAGGCGGGCGCCTCGATCCGTAGCGCGATGCGGGCAGCCACCCTGTTAGGGTTCCGAGCGCGTGGCGGCGTCGCGCGCTTCGTAGGCGCGCACGATCCGGGTCACCAGCGGATGGCGCACGATATCGGCATCGGTGAAGCGGATAATGCCGACACCCTCGACGCCCGAAAGCGTTTCGATGGCATCGGTGAGGCCGGAGCGCTGGCCGACTGGAAGATCGACCTGGGAAAGGTCGCCGGTGACCGCCATGCGGCTTTTTTCGCCGAGCCGGGTCAGGAACATCTTCATCTGGACCGGGGTGGTGTTCTGGGCCTCGTCCAGGATGCAGAAGCAACGGGTCAGCGTGCGCCCGCGCATGAAAGCGAGCGGCGCAATCTCGATCTCGCCGTTGGACAGCCGGCGCAGCACCTGCTCGGCGGGCATCATGTCGTGGAGCGCGTCGTAGAGCGGGCGCAAATAGGGATCGACCTTCTCCCTGAGGTCGCCCGGCAGGAAGCCGAGTCGCTCGCCGGCCTCCACGGCCGGGCGCGACAGCACGATGCGGTCAACCTCTCCCTTGGCCAGCAGGGCGACGGCGACGGCGACGGCCAGATAAGTCTTGCCGGTGCCCGCGGGGCCGACACCCAAGACGAGCTCGCGCTCCTGCAGCTGGCGCAGATATTGCATCTGAGTCGGCGAGCGCGGCGTGATGTGCCGGCGCTGGGTGCGGATGGCGAGGCCTTCGCTGCCGAACAGGTTCGGTTCGGCGGCCTGATCCGTGTCGATGAGGCGGATCGTCGCCTCGACCTCGCCGAGATCGACGGCAAGGCCCTTTTTCAGGCGCTGGTAGAGCTGGTTCAGCACCTGGCGGGCCTGGGCCATCGCGCCGGCACTGCCGGACACGGCGATCTGATTGCCGCGCGAGGTCAGCGACACGCCGAGGCGCTCCTCGATCAAGGCCAGATGCCGGTCATGCTCGCCGTAGAGCATGGGCAGCAACCGGTTGTCATCGAACTGAAGGAACAGCGGCGGGCTGACGCTGGCGGCCGTCTGGTTGCTCAAGCGCTCGCCTGCCTTCTCTCGCCCGCACTGTCCGGCCGCGGACCAGCCGGCGTCTTCCCATGCAAGCGTCCGCTGAGGCTGTTGGCCGCAACGGACTCGATCGTTACCTCCGCCACTTCGCCGATGAGCGAGGACGGCCCCTCGGCATGCACCGGCTGGAGGTAAGGGCTGCGCCCCGCGATCTGGCCCGGATGGCGCCCCGGCTTTTCGAACAGCACCGGAAGACGGCGGCCGACCATGGCGCGGTTGAAGTCCAGAGTCTGGCGCGCGATCAAGGCCTGAAGACGGGATAGCCTCTCGTCCTTCACTGCCTCGGGCAACTGGTCTTCCAGCGCCGCCGCGGGCGTCCCCGGACGGGGGCTGTACTTGAAGGAGAAGGCCGAGGCGAAACCCACAGCTTCGACCAGCGCCAGAGTGGCGGCGAAGTCGGCCTCGCTTTCGCCCGGGAAGCCGACGATGAAGTCGGAGGAAAGAGCGATGTCGCCGCGAGCCCGGCGCAGCCGCTCGATCACGCCGAGATAGTCGTCGATCCGGTGGCGCCGGTTCATGGCGGCGAGCACGGAATCGGAGCCCGACTGGACCGGCAGATGCAGGAAGGGCATCAGCTTTTCGACTTCGCCATGGGCGGCGACGAGATCGTCACCCATGTCGGCGGGATGGGAGGTGGTGTAGCGGATGCGCTTCAGGCCTTCGATGCGGGCGAGCCTGCGAATGAGCTGAGCCAGCGTCCAGTTTTCGCCGGCCGGTCCCTCGCCGTGATAGGCGTTGACGTTCTGGCCCAGAAGCGTGATCTCGGCCGCGCCGCCTTCGACCAGGCCCTCGGCCTCGGCCAGCACGGCGGCCGCGGGGCGCGAGGATTCGGCGCCGCGGGTGTAGGGGACGACGCAGAAGCTGCAGAACCTGTCGCAACCCTCCTGCACCGTGAGGAAGGCGCTGACTCCGGCCGGACCATGGGGGGCCGGCAAATGGTCGAATTTCGATTCGACGGGAAAATCCGTGTCGAGCGCAGCGCCGGCCCCGCGCGCGACCCTGGCCACCATCTCGGCCAGGCGATGATAGGTCTGGGGGCCGAGCACGATATCCACGTAAGGCGCACGGCGCAGGATCTCCGCGCCCTCGGCCTGGGCGACGCAGCCCGCCACGGCGATGATCATGCCGGCGCCTTCGGCCTGGCGGCGCGCCTTCTGGGCGCGCAGGCGCCCCAGCTCGGAGAAGACCTTTTCCGCCGCCTTTTCCCGGATGTGGCAGGTGTTGAGGATGACCATGTCGGCATTCTCGCCCTCGGGCGAGGGCCGATAGCCGATGGGCGCCAATGCATCCGCCATGCGCGCGGAGTCGTAGACGTTCATCTGGCAGCCGTATGTCTTGATAAAGAGAGTCTTGGCCAAGGTCTATCCGTGGGCGACCAGAGCGGGGCCCACCTGGCTCAGCGAGCGGCGGCAATCGGCGACATGGCGGGAGTCTATCATTCCGGCGCGCGACTTTGTAGGCCGATCATGAATTCCCGGCCGCCTCGGGCAGGCGTCCGGCGATCGCATCGGCCATTCCTCTGGCGATTTTCGCCCGGCAATGCTCGGAAAGTGCCTTGCGCGAGCCGAATTGGTCGATAGTGACGCTTTCATGAAATTCAACCACGACCTTCACCCGCCCCAGCCCGGCGAAATGCCAGAGATGGGGTGCCAGCTCCATATCTCCATACCAGGCGAGCAGGGGGCGTAGCGCCCGGCCGACGGGAAAACCGTTGAGCTCGGTATAGGCGATGGAAACCGGCTGCACCGGCAAAGGCCGGTTGCCGGAAAGCCGGCGCTCGGCGACGCTGAAGAGGGCGCTGTAGAAGGGCAAGGTCCGGTTGCCATCGTCGCTGGTGCCTTCCGGAAACAACATCAGGTTGTCGCCGGCGGCGAGCCGCGCCGCGATCTCGTCGCGCTGGCCGGCGGTGCTGCCGCGCTTGCGGTCGACGAAGACCGTGCGTTGCAGGCGGGCGAGGCTGCCGAAAAGGGGCCAGCGCTTCACTTCGGCCTTGGCGATGAAGGAAACCGGCATCAGGGAGGAGAACACCTCGATGTCGATGTAGGAGCAGTGATTGGCGACGAACAGGGTCGGGCGCTCGGGATCGGGGCGCCCGCGGACCACGATGTCCAGTCCGAACAGCCAGCACACGCCCCGATGGTAGTAGATCGGCAGGCGCTCGGCCCAGCGGCTGCCCGCGGCGACGAGCAGCGCCTGGACCGGCATCAGGAGCCATGTGTAAAGCAGATAGGGCAGCAGCAACAGGGCCGCCCGGATCGGCGAGTGAAGCGAGAGGTCGGAGGTATCGGCCTTGAAGCCCCGCCGGCGCCAGCCCCCGGCTTCCCGCGCCGCGGCCTCGCCCGTCAATGGCTTCTCCCGCAATGCGCCCTGGCTCAACGCCACGACCGGACGTTTCTGAAGAAGCTGGGGTTGACGGAACCGGGCCGCAAGCCGTCGGGCCTCAAGGGGGCATGTGCGAGTCGCCGGCGCGACCGCCTTCGATCCGGGTGTAGTGGCGATAGTACTTTCCCGTCACCCGGTCGGTGACGACGACGATGCAGACGTCGGTGGTGTGGAACTGGCGATCGATCACCGCGCCATCGCCCACCAGCCCGCCGAGCCGCAGGTAGCCCTTGACCAGCGGCGGCAGCGTGGCAAGCGCGCGCCGCGTGTCCACGGCCTCGCGCGGCATCATGTTCATGTCCACGTAGCGCTCGGGCAAGGCGCGGGGTCTCAAGTTGGCCGGCGCCAGATGGTAGTGATAAAGATAGGAGAGCGCCACGGCATGGGCCGCCGGGTCGACGCCCGGCAGGCTGGCGCAGCCGAACATCAGCCCGACCTCGTAATACATCACGTAGTCGGCGATGCCCCGCCACATCAGCTGCATGACCGGGCGCTGACGATAGGCGGCCTCGATGCAGGACCGCCCGAGCTCCAGGATCTCGCCCGCGAAGTCCTGGATCGAGCGGATGTCGTATTCGTCCACCGAATAGAACTGTCCGCGCCGGGCCGCCGCGGCCCGTCGCAGCAAACGATACGTGCCCACGACGCCCTTGCCCGGCGCGAGGCTCCGGTCGATGACCAGCAAGTGATCGCAGAAGGGATCGTAGCTGTCGAAGTCGCGCCGGATGCGCTGCATCTCCGGCGTCGGCTTGGCCGACATTTCCTCGTAGAAGACGCGGTAGCGCAGGGCCTGGGCCGCGCGCACTTCCTCCTCGCTCTCGGCCAGGCGAATCTCGATGTCGCCGACGCGGACCTCGACCGGGCGCGTGCTGGCATATTCGGGCAACACCATCAGCGCTTCCCTCCGCCAGGCGGGCGCTTGCCCCCATCGATGGGTACCGCATAGAGCTCGAGCTTGTGTCCCACCAGGCGGTAGCCCAGCGCCTCGGAGACCTTGCGCTGAAGCGCCTCGATCTCCTCGTTCTGGAATTCGATCACCCGGCCGCTTTGGACGTCGATCAAATGGTCGTGGTGGGACTCGGAGGTCTCCTCGTAGCGGGCGCGACCCTCGCCGAAATCGTGGCGCTTCAGGATGTCCGCCTCCTCGAACAGCCTGACCGTGCGATAGACGGTGGCGATCGAAATGCGCGGGTCGATAGCCGTGGCGCGACGGTGCAGCAGCTCGACATCGGGATGGTCGTCGGAATCCGAGAGCACGCGGGCAATGATGCGCCGCTGCTCGGTCATCTTCAAACCCTTGTCCTGACACAGGCGCTCGAGCCGCGAAGGCATGGAGGTCATCCTCGGCTTGGCGTCACGAGTGGAAATTATAGGTCAAATGAAACGCCCCGGCCACTTTCGCGGTCGGGGCGGTTTCGCTAGCTGCGGCGAGGGTTTAGCCCCGTCGGCGGCGCGGCCGGGTGCCGAGCCCGATGGCTTTGGCAAGCTTGCTGCGCTGTTTGGCGTAGTTGGGCGCCACCATGGGATAGTCCGCCGCCAGGTCCCAGCGCTCGCGGTACTGCTCGGGCGACAGGTTGTAGGCGGTGCGAAGATGGCGCTTCAGCATCTTCAGCTTCTTCCCGTCCTCAAGGCAGATGATGTATTCGGGCGTGATCGACTTCTTGATCGACACTGCCGGGGCAGGACGCGCCTGAGGCGCCGGGCCGCCGCCGCTGGCCGCAGCCAGCGCCTGGTAGACCTCACGGATCAACTGGGGCAGCTCGTTCGACGGGACGTTATTGTTCGACAGGTGGGCCGCCACAATATCCGTGACCAACGGCAGCAATTCGGTCGCTTTGGCTTCTTCGCTCATATTCTGTTCCAATCGCCTCCAGGGTGGGAAATCGCGGCGGATTATAGAGACGGCCTGCCGTTGGGCAAGGGCAATATTTGGGCAATTTTTGCGAATATTGGCGGCCGGTTTTCTATAGCACGTCGGGGCCGCGAATGCCGCCGGCAAGTCGTTCGATGCTCTCATTCTCGGCCAAGCCGATGGCGAGTATTTCCGCCGCGACCGCGCCCGCGGCACGATGGTAGTAGCCGGTCCGCCGGCCGACCTTGACGAAGCCCGCCCGGCGATAGAGGGCGAGGGCCGGACTATTGTCGCTGGCGACTTCGAGGAAGAGGCGCTCAGCGCCGCGGCGCTTGGCCTCGATGGCCGCGGCCGACAACAGCCGCCGGCCGATCCCCTTGCGGCGAAAAGCCGGGACGACCCCGATGGACAGTATCTCGGCCTCGCCGGCGACGGCGCGGGCGAGAACGAAGCCCTCGCCGCCGTCGGCAAGAAACGCGAAGACCCCCGGCGAGGCGAGGAGCTCGGCCAGCGTGGTCTCGCTCCAGGCATCGGCGAAGCAGGCGCCGTGGAGCCTTGCCAGAATGGCGAGTTCCGTTGCTGCCAACGGCTGGACGCCGTTCACGGCTTGACGCCGCCTGCGAGTGTCACATCGGGCGCGCGCAGATAGAGCGGCCGGGGCGGGCGAAGATCGACACCCGCCGCCGCGATGCCGGCGATGGCGGCGGCATCGGGCCGGCCCGGGCCGGGCGCGCGAATACTGTCGGCACTCTCGGGCAACAAGCGAGCGCCGTCGCCGGCGATCAGCAGCGGTCCATCGGGCCGCATGGCGATCAGTTCCGCCGGCTCAAGAACGAGAGGCTCGCCCCGCGGCGCACCCGTGGCCTCATAGTATTGGCCAAAGATTTCGCTGCGCCGGGAATCGATGGCGACCAGGAGGTTTCGACCCCGGCGCAAAACCGGATCCAACGCCGCGGCAACGGCGCTGAAACTGTCGACGCCGACGACCTCTATCCCGGCGGCAAGCGCGATCCCGCGCGCCGTCGCCAGCGCGATGCGGATGCCGGTGAAGCTGCCGGGACCGACGCCCACGGCGATCCGGGCAAGGGAATCGAAACCGAGGCCTGCCGCCGCCAGGGTCTCCAGCACCAGCGGCATCAGCGCTTCGGCATGGCCTTCGCTCATGGCACGGGACCGGCTGGCCAGTATTCGCCCGTCGCGCCAGACCGCGACCGAGCAGGCGGCCGAGGCGGCATCGAGGGCCAAAATCGCCCCGCTCGTCGCCCGGCTCAACTCTTGGCCTCCGCCGAGGCCCCGTGATAGGAGGGGCGGCTAGAGCATGTTCCGTTCATTTTGTATCGGAACATGCTCTGGATTCTTCGGTTTTGTCGCATTTTCTGCGCCGAACCGGTGCCCACTCCCGCCTACGCCAAGGCTTCGGCGGGTCTGGTGTCGGTCCTCCGAAGCAGCACAGCTGCGTAGGAGGATCGGCGGAAAATGCTCCAGGCTCAAGGAAACCCATGACCCTCGTTCCGATCTCCGCTGGCGATTACGGCATCGACATCCAGCTCGCCTATGCCACGGCCGACAACTTCACTGGGCGGCCGATCTACCGCCATGCCCGCTGTTATCTCCATGCCGACGCCGCCGCAGCGCTTCGCCGCGCGGTCGATCTGGCGCGCGCGCTTGGATATCGTCTCAGGATCTTCGATGCCTTCCGCCCCAGCGAGGCGCAGTGGATAATGTGGACTCACACGCCCGATCCGGAATTCCTGGCCGATCCCCGGCGCGGCTCGCCTCACTCGCGCGGCGTTGCGCTCGACCTGACGCTCCTCGACAGGGCGGGCGAGGCACTCGACATGGGGACCGGATTCGATGCCTTCACGCCTCTCTCCCATCACGCCAGCCTCGCCGTCCCTCCTGCCGCCCAGGCCAATCGGCTGATGCTTTTGGGCATCATGACGGCGGCCGGATGGGACTTCTACCGGAACGAATGGTGGCACTACCAGCTTTTCAACAGCCGGCAATATTCTCTGTACAGCGACTCGGCGCTGCAAGACGGCTTGATGTAAACGGCGCGCTGCGTCGTTGCGCTATTGCGATGGTAGCTGCAGTTTGACGATAACATTCTCCAGGGAATTCACGAATGCATCTGCCTGAACCATGATCGATGCCGGGCAATAGTATCCCGTCAACAAGGTCTTGTAGCCCGGACCGCCGGGATATTCATACGGCCCTCCCAGCGATCTGCCGTGTCCCATGAATATTGCGCAGGAGACGATTGCGTTGTTGTGCGTCGCCACTGCGTCGAAGAGGGCCACCTCGAAACCTCGGATGCTGGCCTTGGGTTGCCAATTGCTTATCGCCGTCAGGCCTGGGTTGGAATTCACCTCTTCCTGCGGGCTGCGATCGGGGAAGTAGGCGCGGAACTTGGCCTCACGGTAAGTAACGACGAGGTAGAAATCCCGGCTGGATATTTCAATTTGGCTCACCGTCGCAGTCGTCGCTAGGCCCGCTTTACCTGAGATTTCGCCCGTGCTGCAGGACTTCTTGTCGGACGGGCCGCTGTAGCCCAGCGCGAATCCATCGCAAGACACGCTGGCGAGGCTGTCGGCCTCAGCGCACGCGACCCTTGCGACGGCGAGCATGATTCCCAGAACGATTGCCGTGCATCGATGGACACGCAAATTCCCCTCCCCTGCGGGCCATGGTATCGGTTAGAACTATTCCGCAATTGTACGACTATTGCGGATACCATAGGTCGCAACTTATGGCATGACTCGCGAAGGAGGTAAACCTACTGTTCGGTGACAAACTGCGCCCGCCGGCACGGGCCTGGCCCGTCCGGGGAAAAGCCTGGCAGAAATCCTAGGGCGCGGCCGCTCTAGGCGACCTGGCGGACCTCGACGACCTCGGGCACGTAGTGCTTCAGCATGTTCTCGATGCCCATCTTCAGGGTCGCGGTCGAGCTCGGACAGCCGGAACAGGACCCCTGCATATGCAGGTAGACGACACCTTCCTTGAAGCCCTGGAAGATGATGTCGCCGCCGTCCTGGGCGACCGCAGGGCGGACCCTTGTGTCGATCAACTCGCGAATCTGGGCCGTGATCTCGTCCTCGTCCTCGGCGGGCGGTGGTGCTGCCGTCTCCTCCAGCATCACCGGCCGGTTGCCGGCGAAATGCTCCATGATGATGCCGAGGATGGCGGGCTTCAGCACCGGCCAGCTCTTGCTATCGGACTTGGTCACCGTGACGAAATCCGAACCCAGGAACACGCCGGCGACGCCCTCGATCTGGAACAGGCGCTGGGCGAGGGGCGAATTCGAGGCCGCCTCGGCGGCAACGAAATCGGCCGTGCCGCGCGCCATGACGGCGCGACCGGGCAGGAACTTGAGCGTCGCCGGATTGGGCGTCTGCTCCGTCTCGATGAACATGGGACCTCCTAACAAGCCGGCCGAGTTTCCGGCGGCCGGACGCCACTCGTAGTCGAACATGGGTCATGGCCAGGCCGCCTTCAACCCCAAAATAAATCCGGGCTTTGTCCCTGGCCTGCGCCCGAGTCCGAGCCCAAGCCTGTCCAGGCGAAGCAAGCCTTGACGATGCGCGCCCACTGTCCATATTCGCTCGCAATGCCCGATCTGGTGTCCCCAAACCCACCATCCGCCAACGACTGGCTGCTGACCGTCGGCCGCATGGCCGAGACGGGAGACGAATTCCTGGGCGGCCTCTGCGAGCTGCTGATCGCCGGCGGCCTGCCGCTCGAGCGGGCCACCCTGCACGCTTCCACCCTCCATCCCCAGGTCTCAGGCGTGCGCCTGATGTGGCGCCGGGGGATCGGCGCCGAGGAAACGCGCTACGGCCACGACATGGCCTTGTCCGAGGCCTATGAGAAAAGCCCGCTCCACCTCGTCTACAATCAGGGGCAGATCATCCGCCGCAGGCTCACCGACCCGCCCCTGCCCGACGAGTTTCCGATCCTGGCCGAGCTCAGGGCGGAGGGCCTGACCGACTATCTGGTGGCGCCGCTGCAGCAGCCGACGGGCCGGCGCAACGCCTGCACCTGGGCCACCAGCCACCCGGACGGGTTCTCCGATGAGCAGATCGCCACCCTTCTGGCGCTTCTTCCGGCGCTCGCTTCCTGCACCGAGTCGCGCATGCTGCGGCGCATTTTGAAGGGCTTGCTGTCGATCTATCTCGGCCCCGAGGCGGGCCAACGGGTGTTGGCCGGCTCGATCCGGCGCGGCGACGGCCAGACCATCGCCGCCGCCATCTGGCTCTGCGACATGCGCGATTTCACGCTGCTCAGCGAGAACCTGCCGCGGGACGAGGTGATCCGGATCCTCAACGACTTCTTCGAGATCATGGCCGGTCCCGTCACCGACCACGGCGGCGAAGTCCTGAAGTTCATCGGCGATGCGATGCTCGCGATCTTCCCGATCGCCGACGACCTCGACCGTGACCGGGCCTGCCGCACCGCCCTGGTCGCCGCCCAGGAAGCGCTTGCCCGGCTCGACGAAGCCAACGCCCGGCGCCGGGAGCAGGGCGAGCGCGAGATCGAGCTGGGTCTTGCCCTCCATACCGGTGCGGTGATGTACGGCAATATCGGCGCGCCCGAGCGCCTCGACTTCACGGTCATCGGCCCGGCCGTCAACCTGACCGCCCGGCTGGCGGGGCTTTGCCGGCCGCTCGGCCGGCGCCTGCTGGCCTCGGCGCGTTTTGCCTCGCCCTGCGGCTCCGAGCTCGTATCTCTCGGCCGCCACGAAATGCGCGGGCTCGCGGGCCCCCAGGAAGTCTTCGGCCTGCCGGGCTGAACGCTCAGGCGATGTTCTCGATCTGCTCGTCGGTCAGGCTGCCGGGCACGATGGTGATCGGGATGCGAAGCTTGGAGACGAAGGCGCCGGTGAGTGCCGTTACCAACGGCCCCGGGCCCTTGGGATTGGTCGAGGCGCCCAGCACCAGGATCGAGATCGACGGCTCTTCGGCGATCAGCTTCAGAAGCTCGTCGCGCCGCTTGCCCTCGCGCAGGAACAGCACGGGCATGGCGCCGGAAAGCTTCTGCACCTCGCTCGCCATCTTCTGCACCAGGGTCTCGGCCTGCTGCCGGCTTTCCTCGCGCATGACCGCGGCGACGCCGACGAATTCTCGGAAATCCGCGTCGTCGACGACGTGGAGCATGGCCACGCGCCCGCCCGTCTTGCGCGCCCGCCGGCTGGCGTAGCGCAGGGCCACGCGCATCTCGGGCGAATCGTCGATGACCACGAGAAAGATGCGGTCAGCGGGCTTGCCGGGCTCGGGCGTCTTGCCGGGGTCGGGACTCTTGCCGAGATCGGCGGGGGGCTGGGCGGTCGGGTCCTGGTTCATGGCGTTTGTCCCCAAGAGATCGCGTTTGGCTAGACGCGGCGGAAGGCGAGATGGGCGAGCCAGCCCGCCAGCAAGGCGATGAGAATGGCGGCTATGCCGTAGGCGGCGGCGTGGCGATGGGCGAATTGATAGATGTCGGCGCCGACCCCGATCTTGGAAACGATGAGCGGGGTGGTCTGGGCGCTCGCGATCTGCCCGTCGCGCACCAGCAGGATCTCCACCAGGTAGCTGCCCGTGGGCACGTTCGAGGGAAAGTGGAAGTCGGCGCGGAACAGGCGCTGGCCCAAGAACGTGATCTTGCCGGCCTCGGGACGGAACAGGCCCTCGCGGATCTTGATCCGGGTGAGCGCGTCGAGCATTTCCTGAAGCCTGGCCGGCGGGCTGTCGGCGGCGGCGTGAATGCCGAGATGATCGAGACCGATGCCGTAGTGCTCGGCCGTGTCGCCGGTGAGCAGCTCGTCCAGGGGCCGGCTCGATGCAAGGGCGTAGAAATTCGGCACGTCGTCGAAGTCGAGGGACAGGTTGTTGATCCAGATCCCGAACAAGCGGTCCTTGCGCCGGACGACGGAGCGGCCGGTCGGCCCGCGCACCAGGGCGATGACGTCGCCCGGCCCGTCGGTGCTGCCGAACAGCAGAAGGTCGGCGCCGGTGAAACCCGCAGTGATGGCGATCAAGTGGTTCGAAAGATCGGCCACCAGAGGCTCGGCACGGGCCTCGCCGCCGAAGGCGCCGAGGATGAGCAGAAACCCGAGCAGAGGGGCAAAACGCCGTTCCAAGGGCCTCACCCCTCCGGCGCCAGCCAGACGGCCGAATAGGGATCGCTGGGCTTGACGCCGAGCTGGTAGGCAAGAGCGATGGCGACGGCAAGAATGAGCGCTGCCAGCAGGACCCGAATCTGCTCCCCCGGCAGGCGCGCGCCGAGCCGCCCGCCGATCTGGGCCCCGATCACGCCGCCGACGGTAAGTGCGAGCGCCAGCATCAGATCGACGGTCTGGTTCTGCATCGCCTGCAGGAAGGTGACGTTGGCGGCGACGAAGATGATCTGGAACAGCGAAGTGCCGACGACGACCGACGTGGGCATGCCGACCAGGTAGATCATGGCCGGGACCATGATGAAGGCGCCGCCCACGCCCATGATCGCCGAGAGGATGCCGACGAAGAAGCCGATCCCGCCCGGCACCAGGGCGCTGATGTAAAGCCGCGACTTGCGAAAGCGCATCTTCAGCGGCAGGCCGTGCACCCAGGTATGCTCATGCAGCTTGCGCATCACCGGCCCGCGCCGGCGCCGGCGCCACAGCGCGCGCGTGCTTTCGATGAACATGGCGGTGCCGATGAATCCCAGGAAGACGACGTAGAAGAGATTGATCACGAGATCGACCTGGCCGAAGTGACGCAGCAGGCTGAACAGGCCGACGCCGACGGTCGACCCGGCGATGCCGCCGGCGAGCAGCACCAGCCCCATCCTGAAGTCGACGTTGTCGCGGCTCCAATGGGCGAGCACGCCGGAGACCGACGAGGCGACGACCTGATTGGCCTGGGTCGCCACGGCGACGGCGGGCGGCACGCCGATGAAGATCAGGAGCGGCGTCATGAGGAACCCGCCGCCGATTCCGAACAGGCCGGACAGCAATCCGACTCCGCCGCCGATGCCGAGCAGCAGGAACAGATTCACAGACAGTTCGGCAATCGGCAGGTAGACCTGCATCGCGAGCCCGGTCGGCCAAGTTCCCCGCTATTGGCTGCAACCTTACAGGCGGGACCGGCGAGCGCAATGCCCGCGACGGCCGCCCTTGGCGCTTATTTGGCCAGGATGCTGGTGATTTCGCGCAGCTGGGTGCGGGCGCGGAGCAGATAGAAGCCCTCGGCAGCCAGGTGGTTGGGCAGCAGCAGGCCGTCGGGCCGGCCGTTGATGACGATGAGGGGGTGCAAGGCTGCGGCCTCGAACAGGCTCTGCCCGGTCTGGTCCCAGACGCCTTTGAGGTCGCGCTCTTCGATCACCTTGGCGAAGTCGATGCCGAGCTCCCGGAACAGCAGGGCATAGGCATAAAGCTTGCCCTTGGCGTTGTAGAACACGTCGTCGGCGTGGAAATCGACGAAATCGCCCGAGTGATCGCGGATCTGCTGATCCAGGATGGCCGAGGTCGAGCCGATGTCGGCCGCGAACCGATCGAGGGTCGAGAGCAGGTTGTCGGCCCGGCGCTCGAACACCGCCTGATGGCTGGCGAGCTTGTCGTTGTACGACAGTAGGGCGCGCCGCGCCGCCCGGTACTGGCTTTGGGACGAAGCGGTCGGGGCCCAGGACGTGCTCGGATCGAAGATCCAGACATTGGCCGGGTATTTCAGCAGGCCCGCGGCCTTGTCGAGATCGGGGTCGGCCTCGCTGGACCCTCGGGTGCGGCCGATCTGGTCCGTCATGTCGACGGCGAAGCGGCTGAGGGCGTAAATGATCCCGGTCTGGAAGTTGGGCATGTTGTCCAGCGCCGCGCCCGGATAGAAGAAGGGATCGCTGGCGGGCCAGGCATGCTGGTCTACCTCGCGATCGATGAGGGCGGCGGCCATCGCGACCGCATGGCTGGCGCCGTCCTCGACCGTGCCGGGCCCGAAGCCGGGATCGTCGTCGATCCGGCTGATCATCAGCATGCCGACGGGGTAGTAGAGCAGAAGCGCAGCCACGACGACGCCGATCGCGGCATGGGAGAGCCGCAAGCGCCAGCGCCGGTGGCCCGGCGACTCGGGCTTGGCCTCAGCGGCCGGCTCAGCGGGCCCGGACGCCTCTGGCGGTGCCGCTGGAGGCGGCGTCTCTTCCGGCGGCAGGGGATCCGAAGCGTCGGTCATGCTGGGTCCAAAGTGGGTGCATCAGGCACGCTCGGCAAGAGACGATCGCCGCCGGCTGGTGAACTTGGAATACTCAGAACATGTGACCGAAGCGGGTCGCCTTGGTTTCCAGATAGCCTTCGTTGTGGCGGTTCGAGGGAAAGACGTGGGGCACGCGCTCGACCACGGTGATGCCCGATCGCGCGAGCCCGGCCACCTTGGCCGGATTGTTGGTCATCAGGCGCACGGCCGGAAAACCCAGCTGGCGCAGCATCTCGGCCGCGGGAAGATAGATCCGCTCGTCGGCATCGAATCCGAGCTGGAGATTCGCCTCCACCGTGTCGGCGCCGCGATCCTGCAGGCGATAGGCGCGCAGCTTGTTGACGAGACCGATGCCGCGGCCTTCCTGGGCGAGGTAGAGCAGAAGCCCGGCGCCCTGGCGGGCGATCTCGGCGATGGCGCCCTGGAGCTGGTCGCCGCAGTCGCAGCGCAGCGAGCCCAGAAGATCGCCGGTGAGGCAGGCCGAATGCAGCCTGGTGAGCACCGGCTCCTCCGCGTTCGGCGTGCCGATGACGATGGCAAGATGCTCGATGCCGCCATCGGCCGGCCGGAAGGCGACGATGCGGGTGGCTTCCGCCCCCGCCAGCGGCACGCGGGCCTCGCCCACCTGGGCGAGGCTGCGCGCGGCCAATGTCTCATAGCCGGCGATCTCGCCGATGCTAACGGTCAGGATGTCCTCGGCCGCGGCGAGCCCGAGCGTGTCGACGCCGGCCGCCAGCATGCCGAGCACCACGGCCGGCAACAGGCGGGCGAGCTTGGCAAGCTCGATGGCTGCCTGCGCATAAGCAATGGCCCGGGGCTCGCCGGCGCTGTTGGCCGGGGCGGGCAGGGGAAAGGGGCCGGACTCGGCCGTCGGGTCGGCCAGTTGGCGCAGGGCCTCGGCCGCCGTCGGCAGTCCGACAGGCAGCATGGCGACCGCTCCGCCCGAGGGTGGCAGGCCGAGGGCGGCCGCCCGCTGCGGCGTGAGCGCCAGCCACGCCCCGGCGCCGCCCAGCGCCAGCAGGCGCTTCATGACTTCGCGCTCCACCGTCTCGGCCGCGAGCACGACCGCCGCGGCCGCGCCATCGCCGACGACCACGGGCGCGCCGCGCCGAAGCTCGGCGATCGCGCGATCCACGGCGACCAAGGCGCGCCGGCCAGTCGGTTTCCGGCGATGGGCAGTCGAGTCCGGCATCCTCAGATTGTCCTCGAATAGGCGGCGCAAGGTGCTGGCGGCAGCCCGGCTTGCACCCCCGGCGTCCGGGTGTTATCTCACCTCGCGGGACGTTTTCCAACCCTCAACGGAGCGACGGGGTCCCATGACATTTGACGACCGCGGTGCGCCGGGCGTTACGGCCGAGAGCCCGAGAACCGGCGGACGGCGCCGGCGCGGAATGCAATCATGAGCAGTGCTGCGATGGACCGTCCGGCGACGTTGCGGCGTCTGCTCCTGGTCGACGACGACAAGGCGCTACGCCAGTCGCTCGCCGAGCAGCTGCGCCTGGTGGAGCAGTTCGACTGCCGCGAAGCGGAGACCGGTCGCGGCGCTCTCGACCTCGCCGGCAAGGAGCGGTTCGACGCGGTGCTTCTCGACATCGGCCTTCCCGACATGGATGGGCGCGAAGTCTGCCGCCTGATGCGCCGGTCGGGCGTGACCTCGCCCATCATCATGCTGACCGCCGCCGACAGCGACGCCGACACCATCCTCGGCCTCGATTCCGGCGCCAACGACTACATCGCCAAGCCGTTCCGCATGGGCGTACTGCTGGCCCGCCTGCGCGCCCAGCTGCGCCAGCATGAGCACAGCGAGGATGCGGTCTTCACCATCGGTCCCTACAGCTTCCGTCCCAGCGCCAAGACCCTGGTGGAGCAGGCAACGCGCAAGAAGATCCGCCTGACCGAGAAGGAGGCGGCGATCCTCAAATACCTCTACCGCTCCGGCCAGCGGGTGATCGGGCGCGAGACCTTGCTGGGCGAGGTCTGGGGCTACAACGCCGGTGTCACCACCCACACCCTGGAGACCCACGTCTATCGCCTGCGCCAAAAGATCGAGCGCAATCCTTCCCAGGCGGAGATATTGGTGACGGAGCCGGGGGGCTACCGGCTGGTGCCGTGAGATTCCAGTTCGGATGCGCCCCAGGCGAAAATCGCGTCCGATTTTCGCTCTGTAGCTTCTCAATCCATCAATCTCCCTTTATCTCCAGAGCTCTTGGATGGCGCAACGCAGCTAGACATTTTCGGTCGACACATGGGCAAGAGGCCGAATGTGAACCACCCTATTGATATCAGGCAGCTTCTCCTCACCCGTCTTCGTGTCGGCCGTCATATGAATGATCCCTATACGGTTGAATGGCGGCTGCGGCTCAAGAAGAATGGCGCCGTCTTCGCTGCATAGTGGAAGGGCGCGATTGCACATCCAGTTGCACGTCGACGGCAAAAACGCCGTCTCGAAGTCGCTATTTCGGATTATGTAATTCAGGGCGGTCTGCTCCGCGTAAAAATACGGCTCCTTGAGGCGCTCGAATATTTCTCGAAGAGTGCGGGACCAGACATCCCAATGCGGCGCATCGACCCGCGCGGCAAAGACACCGCAGTTTACAATCGGCAGCGGCGATAGGCGCTCTGCCACCGCGGTGTCAAAACAGGTTCGATAGCAATCGTAGCGCCATCTAATGACGGGTCCACTAGCGTAATGCTCACTATAGCTTCGATCAACTTCGGGTGTGGCCGAAAAGCCAGAACGCAATGCGGCATCGACATATAGCCTTACCGCCGCCCAGTCCTGGACCCAGGCATCGGCATCAATCCAGAGATAAACATCGTAGCCTGGAAAATGGCGTCGCAAATTCGGCTTG
>DATNJA010000340.1:0-5467 GCA_035604155.1 Candidatus Udaeobacter sp.
GGGAGTTCAATGGCGAAAGGTCCGGGCAAATATCGGCCCGTCTCGGGGATGCAGTTGCCGCGGTATTCCGGCATCTGCACGTTCATGCGGCTGCCCTACCTGCCGGCTGAACAGGCCGAGGATCTTGATATCGCGCTCCTGGGCCTGCCCTGGGACGGCGGCACCACGACCAGGACCGGCGCCCGGCACGGGCCACGCCAGATTCGGGAAATGTCGACCCTGCTGCGCAGCGTCCACCCGACAAGCGGGATCAATCCCTACAGCCTCCTCAACTGCGCCGATGTGGGCGATGCGCCTACGAACCCGGTCGATCCTGTCCGCACGATGCGCATGCTGGAGGATTTCGTCGCCGCGCTGGTGGCCAAGGGTGCGGCGCCGCTCAGTTTCGGCGGGGACCATCTGGTGAGCCTGCCTGTGCTTCGGGCCCTCAAGCCGAAGCAGCCGCTGGCCATGGTGCATTTCGACGCTCATAGCGACATGTATGACTACTATTACGAGGATGCCAAGTTCACCCACGGTACGCCCTTCCGGCGCGCGGTGGAGGAAGGCCTCATCGACCCGAAAAAGACGATCCAGATCGGCATCCGGGGCACGTATTTCGCCACCAACGAGCACGAATGGTGCATGCAACAGGGGATCCGCCAGGTCGGCATGGACGAGCTGCGCGACGAAGGTCCCGACGCCATCGCCGCCAAGGTCCGCGCCACGATTGGCCGGACGCCAGCCTATCTCACCTTCGACATCGACGCCCTTGACCCCTCCTGCGCGCCGGGCACTGGCGTGCCGGAGATCGCTGGGGTCTCGACCTATGAAGCGCAACGCATTTTGCGCGGGCTCAGGGGGCTGGATTTCGTCGGCGGCGATTTCGTCGAGTTGTGCCCGCCTATCGACCCGACGGGCAACTCCGCCTTGGTCGCGGCCAATCTCGGGTTCGAGATCCTCTGTCTGCTGGCGGAGAGCGTGGCCGCCCGCAAATCGGCGCGCTAAAGACCAGGGAAATGCGGACCTTCAGCCCTAGCGCGCCAGCAGGGCCAAGGCCGCTGCTTGCTCGACCGGGCGGGAGTAGAGATAGCCCTGGCCGTAGGTGCAGCCGATCTCCTTCAGCCTCGCCGCCTGGGCCGGTTCCTCGATCCCCTCGGCCACGGTCTGCAGCCCCAGGCCCTTGGCCAACCCGACGATGGCGCGGACGATCTCCATATTGCGCGGCTGGCCCAGCATGGAGCCGACGAAGGACTGGTCGATCTTCAACTCGTCGACCGGGAAGCGGTGGAGATAGCCGAGGCTGGAATAGCCGGTGCCGAAGTCGTCGATGGATATCCTGAGGCCCCGCTTCTTCAAGTCCGTGATCCAGGCGAGCGTCCGCGCATAGTCGTCCATCAACACGCTCTCGGTCAGCTCGAGCTTCAACTGCTCGGGGGAGAGGCCGCCTTCGCCGAGGATCCGATCGACGATGTCGAGGGTTTCCTGGTCGTCGATCTGATGCTTGGTGATATTCACCGACACGACCAGCCTGCGGCCGGGCACCGCCGCCTGGAACTGGCGCAGCGCCGTCGCCGCGGCCCCGAGCGCCCAGCGGCACATGGGGACGACCAGGCCTGTCTCCTCTGCCAGGGGAATGAAGTCCTTGGGCGGCACCAGCCCGTGCTTGGCGCTGCGCCAGCGCATCAGAGCCTCAAATCCTCCGATCCGCCCGCTGCTAAGCTCGACCAGGGGTTGGTAGAAAAGCTCGAACTCTCCTTTGTCCAGGGCCTCCTTGATCTCCTCTTCGTATTCCAGCTTGGCGACCGCCCGGCGGGACCCTGGATTGGCGAGTTCCTGGCCCGACAGGCTGGTCTCGGCCGGCTGGTCATGCCCCGTTTCCCCGCCACGCACCTGGTTCAACAGGTTCCGATACCTGGCGAGCGTGATCCTGAGGATGAAGGCGACGATCTCGTCCGATTGGCGCAGGCGGTTCAGGATCTGGCTCGAGGTGATGATCCTCACCACCGTGTCCTCGCTGGCCCTAGCGCTGCCGAGGCGCTTGGAGCCGTCGATGAGCGCCATTTCCCCGAACAACTGGCCCGGCCCCAGCTTGCTCACCGCCGAGCGCTCTGGGCTCAAGGGAATGACGATCTCGACCTCGCCCTCATCGATGATGTAGGCGCAGTCGCCCATGTCGCCGTAACGGAAGATTTCCGTGCCGGCGCTGAAATTCCGCCTGAGAAGGTTGTCGTTCACGGACAGGGGAAACCTCGACGCTCCGGACGGCACTCTATCCCCTGTGGCCGAAAAGCCAAAAGCGAATAAGGCGGCCGCCAGGCCTGCATACCGGGCCAACGGGATTCCATGCATAATGGCAACTCCGCCGCGATGCGCAGGGCTGAAGAAGGAGCCATCATGCCTTTCGTCAATATCCAGATCCTCAAAGGCCATTCCAAGAAGCGCAAGGACGAGATGGCGCGGCGCGTCGTCGACGCCGTATCCGAAGTCGCGAAGCTGCCCCGGGACGCGGTCTGGGTCGTGTTCGAGGATGTCACGGCCGACGATTGGTATTTGGGCAGCCGGTCGGTGCGCAAGATCAAGTCGGGGAAGGCGTGACGTGAGCCTAGAGATCCGCCATCCCCGCTTCACCTCGGTCGTCGGCCCGGCGGTCGACTTCGAGCGCATCGGCAGCGGCTATCAGTTTACCGAAGGCCCGCTCTGGCATCCCAAGGGGAAGTTCCTGCTGTTCAGCGACATGCCGGGCGACATCGTCCGGCGTTGGAGCCCGGCTGAAGGGGTCAAGACCTTCCGCCGGCCCTGCAACAAGGCGAACGGGGAAACCTATGACCGCCAGGGACGCCTCGTCACCTGCGAGCATGCCACGAGCCGGGTCACCCGGACTGAGCCGGACGGAACGATCACCGTGCTCGCGACCCACTACGGCGACAAGGAGCTGAACAGCCCCAACGACATCGTGGTGAAGAGCGACGGCGCCATCTACTTCACGGATCCGACTTATGGCCGGGCGGAGTTCTATGGCGTGAAGCGGGAGCCCGAGCTTGCCTTCCGCGGCGTCTATCGCCTGGAGCCCGAGAGCCGGAAGCTGACGCTGCTCGCCGACGACTTCGCCCAGCCCAATGGCTTGTGCTTCTCCCCCGACGAGAAACGCCTGTTCGTCAACGACACCGAACGCCGGCATATCCGCGCCTTCGACGTGCAGGCCGGCGGACTGCTCGCCAATGGACGAGTCTGGGCCGAAACGACCGGGACCGAGGAAGGCTGGCCCGACGGGATGAAGTCGGACGGCGCGGGCAACATCTATTGCAGCGGCCCGGGCGGGATCCATGTCTTCGACCCCGAAGCCAATTGCCTCGGCGTCATCCGGACGCCCGAGCCGACCGCGAACTTCACCTTCGGCGACGATGATTGCCGCAGCCTGTTCATCACCGCCTCGACCTCGGTCTATCGAATTCGCGTGGCTGTCCCCGGCCGCCCGGTGTTTTGAGGCAGGGATTCAGACGAACCTCAGTTGCTGGCCTATCCCCCGTGCCGCGGCTTTGGTCAGAAGCGCATGACCCAGGGCGATGTCGCTGAGGCTTAAGCCCCGATGCCATAACAGATTGGTTTCGCCATCGCTCTCGCGGCCCGGCTTGAGGCCGGCCACGATCTGGCCCAGCTCGGCATGCAGATTGCTCTCGCTCAAACGGTCGGACTCCACATGCTGCCTGAGGGCGCCATAGGGCAGCCCCTTGCGGCATTGGCCCCAATCGTCCACCACCATCTTGTCCATGATATCGGTCAAGCTGAGCTCGACGGCGCTCATGGTGCCGTAGGGCACCACGAAGGCGCCGGGTTTGATCCAGGCGGTCTTGAGCAGCGGGCACGGTTCCGGCAGGCGCGAAGCCTCGACGACGATATCGGCGCCTTCGACGCAGGCCTGCCAGCCCTCGGTCGCACGCACGGGCTTGCCGAGATCGGCAGAGAGGCGTTTGGCAAAGGCGCTCCGGCTCTCCGGGCGGCGGGAATGGACGCGGATCTCGTCGAAGTGAAACAGATGATCCAGCAGCCGGACGTTCCAATAGGCGGTTCCGCGTGCGCCAATATGGCCGAGGATTCGCGAATTCCGTCGGGCCAGGTGCTTGGCGCCGATGGCGGTGACGGCGCCGGTGCGCATCTCGGTGATCGCGGTGGCATCGAGGATCGCCTTGGGCATGCCGGTTCCGGGGTCGAACAGGTTGAGCACGGCCATCTCCGAAGGCAGGCCGCGCTCGTAGTTGCCGACGAAATCGCCCACCACCTTGACTCCGGCCAGGCCGAGCGGCTTCACCACGCCCCGCAGCACGTTGAAATGGCCGAGGGCTGAACTTTCGGGTACCAGATGCACCCGGGGCTCGATCACCGTCTGGCCGAGGCCTTGGGCGCGCAGCGCTTCTTCCACCGCCCGCAGAATCTCCTCGTCGCTGAGGGCAAGCGCCGCCACGTCGGCGCCGTTGAGGTAGGTGATGTGGATGCTCGTCTGCTCTGTCATCGCGCCCCGGCAAGTCGGGTGGTGTCGGAGCGCCAATCTATCCGATGCCTGAGCCGCCTGCGAGGCGCCCGCGAAGTTCAGATCTCCCGCGCGATGCGCCGGCGCCTAGACGCCATCTCGACAAGGTCGAGGGCCGCTTTCGCGAAGAATTTCGCGCCGACGCTGCCCGGGCAGCGCCTATTCGAAGAATAACCCGGAAACAGGCTGCGGAAACAAAGCGCGAGAACGGGCCAAATTCGGCCAGAATGACTGCCGAAATCCGTGTAAGCTGCAGCCTTCCTCCAATGCAATAATGTGAGTCATTGATGCAAACGCGAAACGTGGCCGTTTACGGCAAGTTGGGCAATCGCCTCAAGACCTACCCCATAGCCATCGCCGAGCGCAGCGACGGCCCCGCGGACGCCGAGTTCGCCACTGAGGCGTTGCGACGGGCTCGCAAGGACAAACTGGTCCCCGAGTCCGAGATGGACAGCCTCACGGCGAAGGTGCCGCAAAAGATCAAGCTCTGGCGCTGACCCGAATTTCTGCTGTACCCGGGCGGCCCGCCGCCATAGCTTCTTGGCCTGCCAGACGGGAGGAGAGCTTGCGATGAATTGGGAAGTCTTCATCACCTGCGCCATCACCGGCGCGGGCGACACCACGGGCAAGTCGGACAAGGTCCCGGTGACCCCGCAGCAGATCGCCGACTCAGCCATCGAAGCCGCCAAATCCGGCGCCGCCATCGCCCATATTCATGTCCGCGATCCGAAAACCGGCAAGGGCGCCCGCGATCCCAAGCTCTTTGCCGAGGTGGTGGACCGGGTCCGCTCTTCTGGCGTGGACGTCGTCCTCAACCTCACCGCCGGCATGGGCGGCGATCTCGTCTTCGGCTCGGCGGAGAAGCCTTTCCCCGTCGACGCCAAGGGCACCGACATGGCCGGTGCGACCGAGCGGCTCGCCCATGTCGACCAGCTTCTGCCGGAGATCTGCACCCTCGAC
>DATNJA010000341.1:0-8185 GCA_035604155.1 Candidatus Udaeobacter sp.
CCGCCCTGTCCCTCTTCATCACTACAGGTGCTACGGCGTTCATCGCTTACTTTAACTACACACTCTCGAGGGCTACGATCGCTCTCCAGGGCGCTGCTGAGAAACAGGCCAAAGACACGCGCACTTCTCTTCGCATCGCCGTGCGAGCCGCCAATGCCGCCAGGAGGTCGGCGGATATCGCAGACAAATCGCTGCTGGCCGCCAATCGTCCCCTTCTTATTATTGCGCCCCTCGAACTCTCTCATGGCGACGAGATTCAGCCCAAACCGCACGTCCATTTCGGTCTCAGAAATAGCGGCAAGGGCGTCTCTATCGTCAACAGGGTAGGGGTTACAATCCAAACATCCGTGCCGCGGGCGCTCACTCTCACGCAGACCACAGCGTTCAGTGACACTTCCGATTTCAACGGCGCGATTGAACCTGGGGAAACCGTGGTGGGCAATCGAGTCACGTCTGGCGTTTTGACTGAGGAAACTATCATGCCAATCAGGAGAGGAGAGCTGAGCCTGTTTTTTGCTCTAGAAATTGTGTCCCAGGACATCTTCCATAATCCCTATACTCAGAAGTTCCCGTTTATTTTTGACCACGTTAAAGGGAAATTCGTACGCAACCGCGTATTCACCGAAGAGAAGAAGAAATCCGAATAGAGTGCCGACCTGCCCGAGGGACATTAGTTCTCCCCGGCAACGTCAAGTCCCAGATGACTGCCCTGCTCCCGGTGTTACAACTAAGCGATTGAAACGAAACAGGTTTGTAACGACGCCCGGGTAGGGTGGACGAGGCCCTGTGGGTAACTTTGGACGATCCGGACTTGCCAAACCGCCCCCGGTTCGAGTAGCCTATTGAATGAACATTCAATCAATATCGGATACCGAAACCATGACCGCCATGGAGGCGAGCCGCCCGCATTTGGCCGAAACCGGCACCGTGCTGGGCGAGGGCGAGCGCGAGGGTCTGCCCTGGTGGACCTATTTCAATCCCGAGCTCCTGGAGATCGAGAAGGAGCAGCTGTTCCGGCGCTGCTGGCAGGTCGTCGGCCATGTCAGCGACATCCCCGAGCCGGGGGACTATCTCGCCCTCGACGTGGTCGGCGAGCGGGCCCTCGTCATGCGCGGCAAGGACGGCCAGGTGCGCTGCTTCCACAACGTCTGCCGGCACCGGGGCTCGCGGGTGGTGAAGGACGGCCAGGGCCATTGCCGCGGCGCCATCGTCTGCCCCTTCCATGGCTGGACCTATGACCTCGACGGCCGGTTGCGCGGCATGCCCAAGCGCAAGTCCTTCCCCGAGCTCGATCCCGACAAGCACGGCCTGGTGCCCCTGGAGAGCGAGATCTGGATGGGCTTCATCTTCGTGCGCTTCCTGCCGAGCCGGCAGCCGAGCATGGCGGCCCTCATGGCCGAGCACGCGCCGGAGATCGCCAACTATCGCCTCGAGCAGATGAAGCCGCTGACCGGCTTCAATACCGAGGTGCTGCCGGTCAACTGGAAGGCCGTGCGCGACGTGGACAACGAGGGCTACCACGTGCCCGTCGCCCATCCGACCCTGCAGGACCTCTACGGCCAGCGCTATCACGACGAGACCCATCGCGCCGGGGTCTCGCGCTCGCTCGGCACCCTGAACGAAGGCCCGGGCCGCTTCTGGAGCGTGCGCCATTACCGGAAGATCCTGCCCAAGGTCGAGCATCTGCCGGAAGCCAACCAGCGCGCCTGGCTCTATATCGGCCTGTTCCCCAACACGGTCTTGAGCTTCTACCCGGACCAGATCGGCTTCTACCAGGAGTTTCCGCTCGGCGTGGACCGCACCGTGCAGCGCGCCGCCTATTACGCGCTGCCCGACGCCAGCCGGGAGATGAAGCTCGCGCGTTATCTCACCAAGCGCATCGACCGGGTCACCGGGCGAGAGGATACCCAGCTCATCGTCTGGTCCTGGGAATCCATGCAGTCGAGCGGATTCGCCGGCTTCATCCTCTCGGACCTGGAGGCGGGGGTACGCAGCTATCACGATCAGCTCCGCCGGCTGATCCCCGTGTTCGGCCAGCCCGACGAGCCCGCGGCAGGCAGCGTCGATCAGATCAATACGGCGCTCGCCTCCGGGCGCAATGACGAGGCCTGGGTGCGGGACTGAGGGCAGAGAAGTTTGAACCACAGAGACACAGAGGCACAGAGAAGCAAAAGAAGACGGGCCGCGAAGCGGCCCAAGAATCTTTCCTGCTTGTCTTTCTTCTCTGTGCCTCTGTGTCTCTGTGGTGAATCTTTCCCAGCCCCTCAGGCGTGCACCGGTTGGGTGGCCTGCTCGGCGATCCTGGCGATGGCCGGGTAGTCGAGCTTGCCGCTGCCGAGCAGCGGCATGCGCTCCACCGGCAGAATCAGGCGCGGCAGGACGAGTTCCGGCAGCCCTTGCGCGCGGGCATGAGCCTGGAACGCTTCGCGGGTGGCGCCGGCATGGTCGGTCACCAGCACCAGCTGCTCGCCCTTGCGGGGGTCGGGAACCGCGATCACGGCGAACTGATGCCCGGGCCAGAGCCGGAGTGCGGCCTCCTCGACGGCGGCGAGCGAAACCATTTCGCCGGCAATCTTGGCGAAGCGCTTCACCCGGCCCTTGAGGGTGACGAAGCCCTGGCTGTCGATGGTGACGATGTCGCCGGTGTCGTAGACGCCGTCGGGCGGCGGTTGCAATTCGCCCGGCCGGTCGACGGTCAGATAACCCAGCATGACGTTGGGGCCCGACAGCAGGAGGCGCTTGCCCTCGGCGACGCCCGCGATCGGCTCCAGCTTGCAGGTGAGGCCGGGCACGAAGCGCCCCACGGTGCCGGGCTTGTACTGCATGGGCGTGTTGACGGCGATCACCGGCGCGGTCTCGGTCGCGCCATAGCCTTCCAGGATGCGCAGGCCGAAGCGGTCTGAGAAGGCCCGGCGGGTTTCCTCGCGCACCCTTTCGGCGCCGGCGAAGACGTAGCGCACGCTGTAGAAATCATAGGCATGGGCGGCCCGCGCGTAGCCGGCGAGGAAGGTGTCGGTGCCGAAGATGATGGTAGCGTTGGAATCATAGGCGAGCAGCGGCACGATCCGATAGTGGAGCGGCGAGGGGTAGAGGAAGGTCTTCACGCCCGCCAGCAAGGGCAGCAGGAGCCCGCCGGTGAGCCCGAAGGAATGGAAGATGGGCAGCGCGTTGAAGACGATGTCCGTGGGATTGAAATCGACCAGCGCCCCCATCTGATAGCGGTTGGCCAGCAGGTTCTCGTGGCTGAGGACCACGCCCTTGGGCGCGCCCTCGGAGCCCGAGGTGAACAGCACCACCGCCGGCGCGCTCGAGGCCGGCTGCCGGGGCGGGCGGAAGCGCGCGAGCATGCCGGAAAATAATGCGCTGAGGCGCGCGAACGGCCCGAAGTCCTTGGCGATGTCCTCGAGATACACGAGCTTCGCCTGGTCGCTCAGCCTGGCCGCCGGTTCCTCCAGCCTGGCCGCGGCGAGAAACTGGCGCGAAGTGAGGATGAGCTTCAGCTCCGCCGCCCGGCAGGCGGCGCTCATGCCGGCGAACCCGGTCGAAAAGTTCAGCAGGGCGGGAACGCGGCCGATGGCCTGGAGCGCGAAGAAGGCGACCGCGGTGCCGGCCGCATTGGGCAGCAGGAGGCCCACCCGCTCGCCCGGCTCGGACATTCGCGCAAGGCGCTGGCCGAGACCCAGCGAGCCCGCGATCAGCCGGTCATAGGTCATGTTCTGGCGGCGCATGTCCTCGATGATCGCGCGCCTACCGCCATGAAGGCTGCGCGCCTCCAGCAGAGTCTGGAACAGGGTCTTGCGCCAGTCGCAGGTCTCGAACACCAGGCGCGTCATCAGGTCGTAGAGGGCGAGGCCGAGGGCCTGGCGCCGCGGCCGGCCCCGCAATTCGGGATCGATGGCCAAGGTCTGGGCCGGCTGGATCGATAGCGTGATCTTGGGAAACAGGCGGAGGCGCAGCTTGCCGCGCAGGCGCGAAAACGGCGTGTACTGGGCGCCGTCGATGCGCACCGGCAGGATTCTGGCGCCCGCCTTGTCCGCGATCATGCCCGGCCCCTCGTAGATCTTCATCAGCGCCCCGGTCACCGTGATGCGGCCCTCGGGGAAGATCACGCATTGGCGCCCCGCCTGGACCTCGCGGATGAGGGACTTGGCGGCGAGCGGCTTGGTCGGATCGACGGGGAAGGAATCGACCAGCGAGAGGCCGAGCTTCGCCCACCAGCGCCGGGCGATGAAGGAATTGACGGCGAAGGTCGGCCGGCCGGGCAGGAGGGCCGCCAGCAGGACGGCGTCGAGGAAGGAAACATGGTTGGCGACGATGACCATACGCTCATTCGCGGCCGGCCAGTTCTCCAGGCCATGCACTTCCGCGCCGTAGGCCAGCCGCAGCAGCCCGGCGAAGAACCCCTTGATCACCGTCTCCGGCAGCAGCCGGCAGATGTAGAGGGCGACCGCAAGATTGACCAGGGCGAGGACGAGGAAGATCTGCGGGATGCTGAAATGAAACGCGAGCAGGGCGATGGCGCCGATCGCGCCCACCACCATGAACAAGGCATTGACGATGTTATTGGCGGCGATGACTCGCGAGCGGTGGCTCTCCTCGCTCCGGGTCTGGAGCATGGTGTTGAGCGGCACGATGTAGAAGCCGCTCGAGACCGCGATCATCAGGAGATCGCCCAGTACCCGCCAGGAACTCGGCCGGGCGAGGAAGACGCCGACGCCGGCGAGAGCGCCTGAGGTGTCGGAAGCTGCGGCACCGTAGATGCCGCCATGCATGTGGGCGGTGGCGAGATAGAGGTCGAAGGTGAAGAGGCTGATGCCAAGCGCGCCCAAGGGCACGTAGCGGGCGCTGACCTCGCCCTTCAGCAGCGCGTTGCACAGCATCGAGCCGATGCCGATGCCGATGGAAAAGGCGACCAGCAACAGGGTGACGGTCCCGTTGCCGGCCCCCAGCACGATCTTGGCGAAGGCCGGGAACTGGGCGAGGAAGGTGGCGCCCACCAGCCAAAACCAGGAGACACCGAGGATGGCGAGCCAGATGACGGGCTGGGCCTTGGCCTCCCGGATCATCTCCCAGCCATGGGCGAGGAAGTTGAGGCCGAGCTTCAGCTCCGGTGCCGCGGCCGGCGCGCGCGGGATGAACAGGCTGGCCGCGAGTCCCAGCACGGCGACGACGATCTCCAGGGCCACGACCAGGAGGATCCCGTTCGCGGTCAGGATGATGAGGCCGCCGGCGATGGTGCCGATGAGGATGGCGAGGAAGGTGCCGGCCTCGATGATCGCGTTGCCGGAGAGCAGCTCCTGGGGCAGGAGATGCTGGGGCAGGATGCCGTATTTGAGCGGGCCGAAGAAGGTCGAGTGGGTCCCCATGAGGAACAGCACGGTCATGAGCAGGCTGAGGTTGCCGGTCGCAAAGGCGAAACCGGCAAGGGCCATGATGGCAATCTCGGCCGACTTGATGACGGCGATGAGGCGCTGCTTCTCGAACTTGTCGGCGAGCCGGCCGGCCGTGGCCGAAAACAGGAAGTAGGGCAGGATGAAAAGCGCGGTGGCGACGGTCGCCATCATCCCGGCATTGACGCCCCTCTCGGCCGCCAGGCGGAAGGTGACCAGGATGACGAGGGCGTTCTTGAAGATATTGTCGTTGAGGGCGCCCAGGAACTGGGTGACGAACAAAGGCAGGAATCGCCGGTGCGCGAGGATTTCCAGATGATGGCTGCTCATGGGCTTCCTCTCATGCTCCGGTCTTGCGCGGGCCGCGAGCTTTTTTGATACCGCCTGGGCGAAGGACCCTGCGGCAGGCCTCGGCCAGGGCCGGCGCCAGGGCCGTCATGGGCTTGGCGATCCGGCCATAGACCTTGAAGGTCGCGGTCTGCAGGATCAGCCCCATCACCATGGCGGTGACGAGATCGGGATCCGCGGGCGCGATCTCGCCCCGCTTCATGCCGCGCGCGATGATGGCGCGCACGCTCTCGACCGGATTGGCCATGCCCGGTTTCACCCGCTGAAGCTGGCCATGCTGGACCAGAAGCAGGAAACGGAACAGCAGGCTGTCGGCATCGTAGAGGGCGCAGAAGCCGCGGACCATGGCCTCGATCTGCCGGCTCGCCCGGCGCTCGGTGGCGGCCAGGCGCTCCAGCTCTTCGGCCAGCCTTTCGAATCTCTCGTGGAACAGCCGCCAGACGAGCTCGTCCTTGCTGCGGTAGTGGCGATAGAGGGCGCCGTCGGAAAGCCCCGCCGCCTGGGCGATGTCGCGGATGCCGGTCGCATCCACCCCCTGCTCGACGAAGAGCCGGAGTGCCGCCGCCTCGATCCGCGCCCTGGTCGCCTCGCCCGCCTCGCTCATGGCCGCTCGATGTAAGTGAACGATCGCTTACATATAACGCAGAGAACGGGCTTGCGCAAGCCGGCAGGCCCGGCATGATCCCCGCGGGCGGTCGCAAGCGGCGGGCGCGGGCATGTTCGGGAAGAGGGCTGGCAATCACCCCCTGACGATGGAACGCGCGGGCGGGGCCCTCCTCTTTGTCCTCGGGGCTCTGGCCTGCTTGCGCATCTATCCGCATGTCCAGGCGCTCCTCGGCAGGGACGGGCTTCGCTACGCCTGGGATTTCCAGGCGGTCTGCACCGCGCTCGATGCCTTGAGGTCCGGTCTCGACCCTTATCGTGCCTATCTATCGGCCCATGGCTTGCCGGTCACCTATCCCGTTCTCCACATCTACATTTTGGCTCCCTTGTGTGCGCTGTCGGGAGAGCCGGTCGTCTATGTGATGGTCATCGCCGGAATTGCGCTCGCCTCGGGCGTTGCCCTGTGGCGACTGGTGCCGGCCACGCCCTGGGACCGGATTGCTGTGCTGGTCGCGATTTTCGCCGGCTTCAAGGCTTTCGACTGGGAGCTCACGACCGGCAATGTCGCGATCCTGGAGCTGCCGCTCGCCGCCGCGACGGTCCGCCTTCTGGCCGCCCGGAAATATGCGTGGTCCGGCCTCGCCTTCGGGCTGATGGCGAGCGTCAAGATCCTGCCTTTGGTCGGCGCCGCCGCCTTGCTGCTGATTCCCGAATCCGCTGCCGCCCGCGCCAGGAGCTTCTCCTCGGCCCTCGCCGGCTTTCTCGCCGTGCATATCCTCAACGCGGTTCTGTTTGCGAGATGGCTGCCGAGCTATTTCGCCATGCTCACCTGGAAGGCCACGGGTGGGACGGCCGAGGACACCGGCGGCGTCCTCAATCAAGATACGATTCATTGCATCGTCGACGGTCTCGGAAGGCTGGGCTTCAATCAGCCCATGGCGGGCTTCGCCATCGCCTGCCTCGGGTTGGCTATGGGGGCCCTCATCGCGCTTGCCTGCCGGCCCGGAACGCCGACGAGGGAGCCGCTTCCGCCGGTCGCTGCGGTGTCCCTGATCGTGCTCGCGTTGTGGCTGTTCCTGTTCCGGCAGAAAAACTACGCGTTCGAGGCCTTCGTCCCCTTCACGGTCGCCGCCGGCTACGGCGTCGGCCTATGGACCGGGAGGCTCGCCATCCTGGCCTCGATCGTCGTGACCGCCGCATTCTTCACCCACGCGATACCGGTCCGCTTCCTGGACGACTACCACCAGCTGATGGGCGCCTGGTCCGCCTTCCTCGTCCTTCTGACGGGAGCGGTGTTCGGATCGCGGCCGGCGGCCAGAGGCGGCACTGTGGCGGCGGCGCAGGACGGCCTACCTGCCGATGGGTAGCGAGGCTGTCGGCGCGACGAGTTGCGGGTTCGAACGCGGCTCTGCGATGGTCATCAGACCCGCCTCGGCGATCGCCAGCATGCCGATCGCGGTCGAGAGTTCGGGCAATTCCGAAAAGAAGACGAAGCTCCACAGCACCGCGAAGACCAGGTAGCTGTAGTCGAAAGTCGCGATGATCGACGACGGGCCGGATTGATAGGCCTTGGCCACGCAGGCGCTGGTCGCGACGATCAGGCATGCCATCAGGGCGATGAGTTCCCATTCCCGCAGGCCCATGGACGACCAGGGTCCGAGCAGGAACGGATAGGCGATTGCTTCGGGAGCCGCGCCGCGGGTCGCGATGAAAGCGGAGCCAATCGCGCCAGCGACGAGAAAGCAGAGATTGAGCGTGAGCGAGAGGGCGAGCGGGTTCTCATCGGTGCATCTGGTCCGGGTGACGACCGCGGCCAGCGCATAGAACACCGCCGACAGGATGGG
>DATNJA010000342.1:0-2311 GCA_035604155.1 Candidatus Udaeobacter sp.
CAGCCGGGCGCGCGCAGTCGGCGTATCGATCCGCAAGGGCGGACGCAGCGAGGACATCGTTGCCGGAAAGGTGATTCTGTCCCTCGGGGCAATCGCTTCGCCGCAACTACTCATGGTATCGGGCATCGGGCGAGCCGCCGAACTGCGCCATCTCAACATTCCCGTGCACGTTGATCTGCCGGGGGTGGGTGAAAATCTCCAGGATCATCTCGACCTTCCTGTCCAATACGAGACGACTGATCCCTCGGCGACGTTTGACCGCTACCAGCGCATCGACAGGGCTGTCATGCTCGGCCTGCGTTACCTGCTGACCAGATCCGGGCCAGGTGCCCATCCCTTCTGGAGCGGCGGTGCGTTCAAATCCATCGGCGGCGACGAAACGGTTGCGCCCGAATTGCAGCTCTTCTTCACGCCAATGCTGCTGATCGACGATCGGAAGAGCAACCGGAAGAGGGCGGCGGCCGGCTTTCAGATCGACGTCAATCAGATGCGCCCGGACAGCCGCGGCACGATCAGGCTGAATTCTGACCGCATGGCGGATGCACCCGTCATCGACCCGCGCTACTTGAGTGAGGAAAAGGACAGGCGCGAGATGGTCGAGGGGGTGCATGCGGCGCGCGAGATCACGCGTCAGAAAGCGTTCGATCGTTACCGCGCCACGGAGATATCGCCGGGGGCGACCGTGAAGTCCGACGCCGACATCCTAGATCACCTGCGCCGCAATGCCATCTCAGGCTACCACCCCTCGGGAACCTGCAAGATGGGGGTCGGCTCCGACCCGATGGCGGTCGTCGATGCGTCGCTGCGGGTTCGCGGTGTCGATGAACTGTGGGTCGTCGACGCCTCGATCATGCCGGCACTCGTTACCGGCAATACGAACGCGCCAACCATCATGATCGCGGAAAAGGCCTCGGACATGATCCTTGGGCGAACGCCACCCCTATAAAAGAGTCTCCCATCGGGACCCTTAGCTGGACGTCACGCACACTGCCAGGCATGGTCTTATCGGATGGCACCCAGCGCATGACGCGGAGAAGTAGCCATGCGGGACCATGATATTGCTTCAGTACGACGTCATTGGGCTGCGCTTCGTCCCGAGATCGAGCGGCATTTCGACATTCTGTGGGCCGAAGCTGAGCTGCCCAACATGGAGCGCGCCTCGGCAGGTGCGCTGTGCGACTGGCTTGAGCGAGAAGGCTTCCAGATCGAGCGCGGCGCCCACGGTCTGCCGACAGCCTTCATCGCGACTTGGCGAAGCAGCGCGGGCCCGCGCATCGGGCTCCTGGTCGAATACGATGCCCTGCCCGGCACCGGCAACAAGGCGGTCCCACGGCGTGAGGCCAGCGGCAAGCGGGCCGGGCATTCCTGCGGCCATAACCAAATCGGGCCGGCCAATATAGGAGCCGCCATCGCCGTCCGACGGGCCATGGCGGAGGCCGGCATCGGTGGCGAGGTCGTCGCCATCGGCTGCCCGGCGGAGGAGATCGTCTGGGGGAAGCTGGCGCTGCTCCGGGCCGGGGCTTTCGAGGGCTTCGACGCTCTGCTTACCTCTCATGCTGATTACCAGAGCGGCGCCATATCCCGGCCTTGCCAGTCGGTCGTGAGCGGCGAGATGGTGTTCATCGGCGAATCCGGCCATGGCGGCGGGGTTCGCCGGCAGAACGCCTTGGATGCGGCAGAAGTTGCCGTACAGTCCATCGAGCGGCTGCGAGCGCATCATTTTCCCGACACCTCGGTCGAGCATGTTCTGCGAGTGGGCGGCCATATGCCCAGCGTCACACCCGACGAGGCTCGGCTCTGGCTGGTCACCCGCCATGTGGATTTCAGCCGGGCGGAGGCCGTCTATCGCTTCGTCGTAGCGGTGGCCGAGCAGGCTGCCAAGATGTGCGCCATAGGCTTTCGCGAACAATTCATAGCCGGCACGCGCGGCTATCTCGCCAACGACGTGCTGGCGAAGATCCTCCTCGGCAACTTGGAGCGGGTCGGCCCGCCGCGCTACAGCGCCGATGACATCGCCTGGATGGAGGCCCTCGCGCGCGCGATCCGGCCGAAGGAGCCCTTCAAGCTCGACCGTGGTCTGGCACTTTATACAGAAGGCCACGACCCCTATGGCCAGGACGACGGCGAGGCGAGCTGGCATGTGCCGCTGGCCCGGGCCAATTGGGCAATACCGGAGCAGGTGCCGTTGCACAACTGGGCCTGCTCAGCCCTGACAGGGCATCCGGCGAGCTACCCGGGCCCCCTGATGGCCTCCGAGGCTTTGGCGCTGACGGCAGTCGAGCTGATGACCGCGGCACCGGCTCTCGCCGAA
>DATNJA010000343.1:0-5272 GCA_035604155.1 Candidatus Udaeobacter sp.
CCGTGGTCGCCATCACGGCCTTCGCCATGCGGGGCGACGAGGACAAGATCAAGAGCGGCGGCTGCGAGGCCTATATCGCCAAACCGATCTCGGTCAGCAATTTCCTCAGCACGATCGGACGGTTTCTGAATTAGGGCGGCGTGCTTCGGGGCTCGCCGAAATGTGAAAAGGCCGCCCCGAAGGCGGCCTTGTTTGCCTCGCGCAATCAGCGCCGGCGCTACTTGATCTTCGATTCCTTGAAGGCAACGTGCTTCTTGGCGATCGGGTCGTACTTCTTGAATTCGAACTTTTCGGTCGAAGTGCGCGGGTTCTTCTTCGTCACATAGAAGTAGCCGGTGTCGGCGGTGCTGACCAATTTGATCATCACGGTCGTCTGCTTGGCCATGGCCAGGGTCTCCTGAATGAGGGGCGGACCATAGCCGGATCGTCGTGCCTGTCAAGGGCGGCGGAACACCCGGGCGGTATCGCCCACATAGGAATAGCGCACCGCGGGATCGACCCCCGGCGGGCGCTTGCGCAGGCGCCGAGCGACGGCTTCGCCTAGTACGAAGGCGGTCACGTCGACGATGGCGAGGCCCTCGAGGGCGGTGATGGGCCGCCAGGCCAAGTCCTCCAGCTCGCCATCGCCGCTGAGCTGTCCTTGGGCGAAAGCGCCGTCGGCCATGAGGAAGCGGGTGTTGTAGCGCCGGCGGGAATAGGTCGGCGTGATCGCCCGGCAGACGAAGTCGATGCTGGCGAGCGCTTCGCCCGCAAGCGTCAAACCCGTCTCCTCCGCCGTTTCGCGCAGGGCCGCGCGGACGAAAGCTTCGGCCGGTTTCCGGGTCGCCCGCGACAGCTCGGCGGCCACGGCCGGTGCGAGACCGAGCGGCGGCCCGGCGCCGTCGGCGGGTTCGACCCGACCACCCGGGAAGACATAGATGTCGGGGAGAAACCCGGCCCTTGCATGGCGCCGGCCGAGCAGCACCTCCAGGCCATGCTTGCCGTCCCGCAGGAGCACCAGCCCCGCGGCATCGACCGGGCGAATGGCGGCCTTTCTGGTCATCGGGCGAAGCGGCGAGGAATCAGGGTTGGGCGCTGGTCTGGTTGAGGGCCGACTGATCCCCCGGCTGGTTGCCCTTGGGCGCGGCCAGCGCCACGGCCCTGCCGTAGAGATTGGGCTGAGTGAGAAGGCGCAAGGCGACCTGGAGGTCGATGGCGCGCTCGGCCTTGTAGACGGGGCATAGCGCGCGAAGCCTGTCGAGGGCCGGCGTGTCGTCGGGCGAGACGCTGTCGCGCTCCGCAACCGGCAGAGGCGGAATCCGGCCGGCGCCGAGATCGGCCATGATCTGTGTCGCATCCAGCGTCTCGTCGTCAGTGCAGATATTCGGCAGCACGCCCAGGTGATTGAGGGTGTAGCCCGAGGGTGCGTGGAAGCGGGCCCAGGTGACCGTGAGCTCGCCCTTGTTGGGCATGGTGAACACGGTCTGCACCGTGCCCTTGCCATAGGAATTGCTGCCGATGACCACGGCCCTGCCGTTGTCCTGCAGGGCGGCGGCGACGATTTCAGAGGCCGAGGCCGAACCGCCGTTGACCAGCACGGCGATGGGCAGGCCCTCGCTGATGTCGCCCGGCGTCGCTTCATAGTATTGGTCGCTGTCAGGGTGGCGGCCCTTGGTCGAGACGACGCGGCCATGATCGAGGAAGAGGTCGCACATGGCCACGGCCTGGTCCAGGAGCCCGCCCGGATTGCCCCGGAGATCGAGGACGATGCCGCGCATATGCGGGCCGATCTCATTGCGGGCGTCCTCGAAAGCGCGCCTGAGGCTGTCGGCGGTGTCGAGGTTGAAGCTGTAGATCCGGAAATAGGCGATGTCGCCTTCGCGCCGGTAGCTGACGGTTTCCGGGATCACGAGAGCGCGGGTGATGGCTACCGTGAGCGGCGCCTGGACGCCGGTGCGAGCGACGATCAGCACGACCCGGCTGTCTACGGGCCCGCGCAGCTTCTCCACCACCGCCTGCTCGTCCATGCTCTTGGTCGGCGCGCCGTCGATGGCCGTTATGACGTCGTCCACATGCATGCCGGCACGCTCGGCCGGCGTGTAGTGCACGACCGAGACGACGCGCACCAGGCCGTCCTCGACGGAGATCCTGACGCCGATGCCCCCGAAACCTTCGCGTCGCGCCCGGTTCTCCTCGGCCTGCACCTGCCCGGCATAGCGCGTGAAAGGATCGAGGCGGGCATCGACTCCGTTGAACACGGCCTGATAGATGGCTTCGCTGTCGGCCTTGGCCACCGCCGGCGAGATCTTGCGCGCCTCCTCCACCACCCCGGTGGTGAGCACGGCCCAATCATCGGCGGCGAAGCGTCCATTGACGACGTAATCCGCATCGGTCTTGCCGTCGTAGAGCAGCTCGACCTTGTCGGGGCTTCGGGCCACCGAAATCTTGTCGTCGATTGACGCCAACGCCGAAAGCCCGCCCATGGTCAGATTTCCCATGTCCGGCTTCTGGATGTAGACCTCGTCGATGTCTTCGTAGCCGGCGACGAACATCTGCTCGTCCCGGTCATAGTTGCTGTTGGCGGCAAGGGGCGAATTGGCGACGCTACAGCCCGTCGTGGACAAAAATACCAGCAGCGCCAGCGGTAGGCGCAGAGAGGCCGACAATCGATAGCTTGGAAACATCGGAGGCCCGATCCTCGGCCGGCGGCAGGATTCCGGCCGAATCTTTATGGCTTCTATAGATATCAGAAATGATGAACGTGACTAGGGAAACACAGGTCTAGTGCGGTGACTTTGTTGTGCTTTTGTCTTCCTGCTGCAACAAAGTCACAGTTGCTGCTACCGGCGGGGCTTTTTTGATTGGCGGGGGTGCCTGTTCTTGGCCTTGAGATTGCTAGGCTTTTTGGCAGTGCCAGGTTTCTTCATGGCCGGTCCCTCGGCCATGGTGCTCTCCCGGGCTGCCTCTACCAGCTCCAGAACCAGGCCGCCGGTGATCGGCTCTGCCTGGATGATCCTTGCCATGGCGCGTTCGCCCAGGCGATAGACCGCGCCCCAGCGCCGCCCGACCAGGCAGTGGCGGGATTCGTCATGGTCGTAGAAGTCGTCGGGCAAACTATTGATGGGTACGAGCCCGTCCGCGCCCGTCTCGTCCAGGCGGATGAACAGGCCGAAGCGGGTGACGCCGGTAACCCGGCCAGGCAGGATCTCGCCGAGGCGCCGGGCGAGGAAGCCGGCGATGAAGCGATCGACGGAATCGCGCTCGGCCGCGGCCGCCCGGCGCTCGGTGGTGGAGATATGCTGGCCGAGGGCTTCGAACCCGTCGCCTGCACCCGACGGGAGCCCGCCGTCGCCGAGCTTGCAACCGGTGATGAGTGCGCGATGGACCAAGAGGTCGGAATAACGACGGATCGGCGAGGTAAAGTGGCAGTAGCGCGCCAGAGCCAGACCGAAATGACCGAGATTGACCGGGCTGTAGACAGCCTGGGACTGGCTACGCAGGACCAGCTCATGGACCATTTCGGCAAAGGGGCTGGCCGAGGCCTGCTCGAGGAGCCGCGTGAACATCTTCGGGCGGACGGCCTGGCCGCGGGCGAGCACAAGGCCGAGGGTGGCGACGAAGTCCCGAAGCGCCTCCACCTTGGCCGCGTCGGGCTGGTCGTGCACGCGGTACATGCAAGGCTGGCGCGCGCGCTCCAGAGTTTCCGCCGCCGCGACGTTGGCGGCGATCATGAATTCCTCGATTAGGCGATGGCTGTCATGGCGGACCCTGGTCGCGACCGACGTGACCTCTCCGGCGGCGCTCAGCACCACCCGGCGCTCGGGCAGGTCGAGGTCGAGGGTGCCGCGCTTGTGCCTGGCGGCGAGCAGGGCGCGAAACGCGCCATAGAGCGGCTTGATCGCGGTTTCCACCAAGGGCGCGGTGGTCTCGTCCGGCTGGCCGTCGGCCGCCGCCTGAACCTGGTTGTAGGTGAGGCGAGCCGATGAGCGCATCAGGGCCCGGGTGAACCGATGGCGAAGCTTCTTGCCCTCGGCGTCGATCACCATGCGCACGGCAAGGCAGCCGCGGTCCTCTGCGGGCTTCAGGGAGCAGAGGCCGTTGGAGAGGGCCTCGGGCAGCATGGGAACCACCCGGTCGGGAAAATAAACCGAATTGCCGCGCCAATAGGCGGCACGGTCGAGAGCATCGCCGGGCCGCACATAATGGGCGACGTCGGCAATCGCGACCGTGAGGACAAAGCCGCCGGGATTCTTCGGGTCTTCGTCGGGCGCGGCGTGGACGGCATCGTCGAAGTCCCGGGCATCCTCGCCGTCGATGGTGACCAGCGGAAGCTGGCGGAGATCGGTCCGGTGGGAAAGCCCGACCGGCTCGGCCGCAGCGGCCAGCGCCTCGGCCTCGCCGTCGAAGACATTGGGAATGTCGTGCTCGTAGATGGAAAGCAGGCTCGCCGATCGGGACCCGGCGTGATGGCCCAGGCGCTCGACGACGCGGGCCTGGGGCAGCCCGAGCTGCCGGCCCGGCAGGGCCTGGGCCAGCACGATTTCGCCTGGCCGGGCACTCGCGGCATTGGCGGAGGCGACGCGGAATTCGTTGCGGGCGCGCTTTCCCACCGGCCGGATACGGCCGCTTCCGTCCGCGGCGCGCTCGAACACGCCGACAATTCGCGCCGGAACGGCGGGCAGGCGCCGGATGACCTTGGCTTCGTAGCTTTCAGCGTCGAGCCGGCGAAGCCGCGCCAACACCCGATCGCCCCGGGCGAGGGCCGGCTTGGCCATGCGATCGGGCAACAGGAAGATGCGCGGCGCGGCACCCTCGCCAGTGGCCGGTGCCGCCAGAAGCTCGCCATCGGCATCGGGCCCGAGCACGTCGAGCACGCTCACTTCCGGCAGACTGCCGGGCCGGGCCATGCGCCGGTGTCGCCCGCGGTCGATCTCGCCTGCCTGCTCCAGCTCCTTCAGCATGGCTTTCAAAGGGATGCGCTCGGCGCCCTTGATGCCGAAGGCGCGGGTGATTTCGCGCTTGCCCACCGGCACCTCGGAACCACGGATGAATTCGAGAATCTGCTGGCGGGTGGGAAGCCGGTCCCCCTTGCCGCGCCGGTCCGCCATCAGCCGCCCGGTGTTTTGAATTCGACCTCGACGAAGACGAATTCATAGTCGTTGGCATTGATCACGTCATGCTCGACGCCGATGGGACGGTAATAGGATCGGCCGGCGGTCAGGCTGGCGAAATGGGTTTCCTTGCCATCCTCGAGTTGCAGGCGCCCGGTCGTCATGGGCACGACGACGTAGTC
>DATNJA010000344.1:0-2687 GCA_035604155.1 Candidatus Udaeobacter sp.
TGAAGGAATTGACGGCGAAGGTCGGCCGGCCGGGCAGCAGGGCCGCGAGCAGCACGGCATCGAGGAAGGAGACGTGGTTGGCGACGACGACCACGCGCTCGCCCGGTGCCGGCCAGTTGGCGAGGCCATGGACCTCGGCGCCATAGGCGAGCCGCAGCAGCCCGCCCACGAGCCCCTTGATCACCGTTTCCGGCAGCAGGCGGCAGATGTAAAGGGCGACCGGAAGATTGAGGAGGGCAAGGGCGAGGAAGATCTGCGGGATGCTGCAATGGAAGGCGAGCATGGCCACGGCGCCGGTCGCGCCCAGCACCATGAAGAGAGCGTTGACGATGTTGTTGGCGGCAATGACCCGCGAGCGGTGGCTCTCTTCGCTTCGCGCCTGGAGCAGGGTGTTGAGGGGCACGATGTAGAATCCGGCCGAGACCGCGATCATCGTGAGGTCGCCCAGCACTCGCCAAGCACTCGGCCTGGCGAGGAAGCCGGCGACGTCCAGGAGCACGCCCGAGCCCGCTTGCATGTGGGCCGTGGCGGCATAGAGATCGAAAGTGAAGAGGCTGATGCCGAGTGCCCCCAGCGGCACGTAGCGGGCGCTGACCTCGCCCTTCAGCAGCCAGTTGCACAGCATGGAACCGATGGCGATGCCGACGGAAAAGGCGACCAGCATCAAGGTCACCGTCCCGTTGCCCGCACCGAGCACGGTCTTGGCGAAGGCCGGGAACTGGGCGAGGAAGGTGGCGCCCACCAGCCAGAACCACGAGATGCCGAGGATGGCGAGCCAGATGACGCGCTGGGACTTGGCCTCCCGGATCATCTCCCAGCCATGAGCGAGGAAATTGAGCCCGAGCTTGAGGTCCGGCGCGGCGGCGGGCGCCCGGGGAATGAACAGGCTGGCGAGCAGCCCGGCCGCGGCGACGACGATCTCAAGGGTGACGACCAGGAGGATGCCGTTGGCGGTCAGGATCAGGAGGCCGCCGGCGATGGTGCCGATGAGGATGGCAAGGAAAGTGCCGGCCTCGATGACCGCGTTGCCGGAGAGCAGCTCCTCGGGCGGGAGATGCTGGGGCAGGATGCCGTATTTGAGCGGGCCGAAGAAGGTGGAGTGGGTCCCCATGAGGAACAGCACGCTCATCAGCAGGGTCAGGTTCCCAACCGAGAAGGCGAGGCCGGCGAGCAGCATGATGGCGATCTCGGCCGCTTTGATGATGGCGATGAGGCGCTGCTTCTCGAATTTGTCGGCGAGCCTGCCGGCCGTGGCCGAAAACAGGAAGAACGGCAGGATGAAGAGGCCGGTAGCAAATGTTGCCATCATCCCGGCGTCGACGCCCTTCTCGGCCGCCAGGCGAAAGGTGACCAGGATGACGAGGGCATTCTTGAACAGGTTGTCGTTGAGCGCCCCCATGAACTGGGTGACGAAAAGCGGCAGGAAACGCCGGCGCGCCAGGATCTCCAGATGTTGGCTGCTCATGGCCGTCGTCTCCTCACCCGGGCTTGCCTGCGCCCCGGTCCCAGCACCCTGCGGCAGGCCTCGGCGAGGGCAGGCGCCAGGGCCGTCATCGGCCGGGATATCCGGCCATAGACCTTGAAGGTCGCGGTCTGCAGGACCAGGCCCATCACCATGGCGGTGGCGAGATCGGGGTCGCCCGAGGCGATCTCGCCCTGCTTCATGCCGCGGGCGATGACGGCGCGCACGCTCTCCACCGGGTTGGCCATGCCGGGTTTCACCCGCTGAAGCTGGCGATGCTGGACCAGAAGCAGGAAACGGAAGAGCAGGCTGTCGGCATCGTAAAGGGCGCAGAGACCGCGGACCATGGCCTCGACCTGGTGCGGTGCCCGGCGCTCGGTCGAGGCCAGACGCTCGAGCTCCGCCGCGAAACCGGCGAAGCCCTCGCGGAACAGGCGCCAGACCAGCTCATCCTTGCTGCGGAAGTGGCGATAGAGGGCGCCGTCGGAAAGGCCGACCGCCTGGGAGATGTCGCGGATGCCGGTCGCATCCACGCCCTGCTCGACGAAGAGGCTGAGCGCCGCTGCCTCGATCCGCGCCTTGGTCGCCGCACCCGGCTTGCTCATGGCCGCTCTATGTAAGTGAACGATCGCTTACATATAGCGCAAGCTAAGGGCTTCTGCAAGCTCCACTGTGCCGCGTGCGGATCGTCCTATCTGGCGATGGGCAGCGAATCGGCCGCGGCGCCGGGACCAGGCATCGAACGCGGCTCGGCGATCGTCATCAGCCCCGCGCCGGCAATCGACAGCATGCCGATGACGGTCGAGAGCCGAGGCAGTTCCGAAAAGAACAGGAAGCTCCACAGCACCGCGAAGACGAGATAGCTGTAGTCGAAGGTGGCGATAACCGACGACGGGCCGGATTGATAGGCCTTGGCCACGCCGGCGCTGGTCGCGACGATGAGGCAGGCCATCAGCGCGATCAGGCCCCATTGGCCGAGACCCATGGACGACCAGGGTCCGAGCAGGAACGGATGGGCGATGCCCTCAGCCGTCATGCCCCGGATCGCGATCGCGGCAGAGCCGATCGTCCCAGCGACCAAGAAGCAGAGGTTCAAGGTCAGGGACAGGACGAGCGGGTTTTCCTCGGCGCATCGGGTCCGGGTGACGACCGCGGCGAGCGCATAGAACATCGCCGAGAGCACGGGCAGGATCGTCACCCAGGAAAACGCCTCGCTGCCGGGCCG
>DATNJA010000345.1:0-19641 GCA_035604155.1 Candidatus Udaeobacter sp.
GTTGTCGCCGACATAGAAGCAATCGACCGGGCAGACCTCGACGCAGTCCATGTACTTGCACTTGATGCAGGCTTCGGTAACGACATAGGTCATGGGCGTGCTCGCGGAATATCCATGGGGTCGGGCGCCGGCAGGCGGGCCCATCCTGTTTCGAGGCAGGGGAACATGCAGCAACCCAAGCGCCTGCGCAACCGCGTTGCAAGTCCGGTTTTTCGAAGGCTGCCAGCTTGCCAGCCTTAGGGCGAGGCGGCAAATTGGGCCATGGCCGAGACATCGGATCGGCAGGCCGGAAGCTTCGAGCGCCGCGTGCCGGAGGGCGACGATCGCAACCGGCTCGTCTGCCGAGATTGCGGCTACATCCAGTATGACAATCCCCGCATCGTGGTGGGCTCCGTCTGCCGTTGGGAGGAGCGCATCCTCCTCTGCCGTCGCGCCATCAATCCGCGGCGCGGCTTTTGGACTCTGCCGGCGGGCTATATGGAGCTGGGCGAGACCACGGCCGAGGGCGCCAAGCGCGAGGCCTGGGAAGAGGCCCGGGCGAGGATCGAGCTGCAAGGCCTGATCGCCGTTTACAACATCCCGCGGCTTTCCCAGGTCCAGCTCATCTACCGGGCTGCGCTCCTCGCCTCCGACGTGGAAGCAGGGCCGGAAAGCGCCGAAGTGGGGCTGTTCGACTGGCCCGCGATACCGTGGGAGGAACTGGCCTTCCCTTCGGTGCGCTGGGCCCTCGGCCACTACCGCGCCGGCGCCGGGGAAGCCGGCCGGGCGATCGAAAGCAATCCACCGGGCGAATGGGGTGACTACTAGCAGCGCCTGCGTCGATCATCGCGGCGTACTCGTCGGTCGCCGCGCGGGCCCTACCGGTCCACCAGATTGATCAGGCTGCCCCCGATGCTCTCGATGGCCGGGATGTTGAGCTTCATGAGTCCGGTCTTCTGGGGCGCCAGCTGAGGATCTTCCAGTATGATCACAGCCGTGCTTGCCGATAGGGAGCATCATGGCCATGCTCTCCCGCCGACGGCGGCCCTTCGGACAGTCGTGCCTTCCCAGCGTGGAGCGAAGTGCAGATGCCAAGCCCCTCCGACTACATCGATACCGGGCGCTATCCCATCGACGAGGCCGGCCCCGCGCGCGACGCTCTCGTCGCCGGCCTGCACCAAGCTCTCGACACGGATGGCTGCGCCGTCCTCAAGGGCTTCGTCCGTGCCGAGCGCCTGGACGCGCTGATCGAGGAAAGCGACCGGGTCGCGGTCCACGGCCATCGCAATTTCAGCCGGACGAATCCCTATTTCACCAGGGATCGGCCGGACCTGCCGGCGAGCCATCCCTTGCGCCGGTTCTACGACCGGTCGAACGCCTTCGTTCCAGCAGACAATTTCGGCCCCGAAAGCATCCTGCGCGCGATATATAAATGGCCCGCCTTCGGTCCGTTCATCCAGGCGGCGCTGGGCGAGACGCGCTTCTTTCCTTATGCCGACCCATTGGCGGATGTGATCGTCAATCTGGCCGAGGCTGGCGGCGGTTTTCCGTGGCATTTCGACACCAACAATTACACGGTGACCCTGGCGATCCAGAACGCGGAGTCCGGCGGCGATTTCCAATACAGCCCGCGTCTGCGAACGCCGTCCGACGAGAACTATGCTGGCGTGGAGGCGGTGCTGGACGGCGATCAACGCCTCATCCGCACCCTGCATCTGGAGCCGGGCGATCTGCAGATCTTCAAGGGGCGCTATTCGCTGCACCGGGTGACGCCGCTTTCCGGCGCCCGGGTCCGCTATGTGGCGATCTTCAGTTTCGTCGAGGAGCCCGGCATGGTCGGCAGCCCGGAACGAACGCGCCAGCTCTACGGGCGCGTCCTGCCCGTGCATCTGGAGCGTGCGGGGCTCCGGGCCGATGCGCTGATCGACTGAGCGAGCTGATAGGCGCCGATTGCCTAAAGATGGATCAGCACGTTGCCCGTGGCCACCAAGACCGCCGCGGCGATGCGCCAGGGGCCGAAACTCTCGCCCATGAACAGGCTGCCGATGGCGGCGGCGAAGACGACGCTGGTTTCCCTGAGGCTGACCACGCCTGCCATGGCCGTCTGGCTCATGGCCCAGATGACAATGCCGTAGGCGAGGGTCGACATGACGGCGGCGCCCAGCCCCGCTTGCCAATGCCGGGCGACATAGGTCCAGAGCAGGTTGCCCCGATGTCGCCAGGTGATGACGACGAAGGGAAAGCCATCGACGACGAACAGCCAGGCGATGTAACCCAAACTCGAATGCGACCGGCGCACGCCGAAGCCGTCGATCAAGCTGTAAAGCACGATGGTGAGGCAGGTAAAAAGCGCGAACAGGATCGCGCGTGCATGATCGCCGCGCGGCCAGCCGCGCCCGAACATCAGGCTGACGATGCCGATGGAGACCAGGCTGACGCCGAGCAGCTGCCAGAATCCCAGGGCCTCGCCGCCGAACGCCGCGGCACCCAGTGCCACGAACAGAGGAGAAAGGCCGCGCGCCAGCGGATAGACCAGGCTGAACTCGCCCGTCTCGTACATCCGCGTCAGGCCATAGTAGTAGCCGATATGGATGCTGACCGAGCCGATGATGAAGGGCCAGCTGGCCGACGCCGGGATCGCCGCGAAAGGCAGGAGGGGCAGGGCCACGACGCCGGTCATGAGTACGACCATGGCCACGGCCAGCTGCCGGTCGCCGCCGATCTTGACCAATGCATTCCAGCAGGCATGCAGGATCGCGGCCAGCAGCACCAGGATGAGTATGAACACCGGCGATGTCATGGCGCAGATGCCGGGCTTGGGACTTGGGCGGTCAGGCGGAATCGGACCTTTGGGCGAGGCGTTGGAGGACGCGGCTGCGGGCGTCCTCGGGCAGGGCCACGACCACGCGGTTGAGGCGCCAGGGTTCGGCCGCGTGAATCAGGAGGTGATAAAGCCCGTCATAGAAATACGTGTCGTAGCGCCGGGCCGAAAGCCAGCCGACCAGCCGGCGCGGCGACTGACCGTAGTCGGCGAGCGCCCTGTCCATGGCGATCAGCAAGGGCGGCGCATCGGGTCGGCTGAGCAGGCCTTCCGCCCCTTCCAGGACGCTGAGTTCGTAGCCTGCCACGTCGATATGGACGAGGGCGCAGGGCCGGTTCGGCAGAACCTCGTCGATCTGGACGCTGGCGATGCGCAGCAGGTTGCTTCGGCGCGTCCAGTCGCGCCTCGCCGGGATGCGCCGGCGCCCCGTGAGGCTGTGTCCGTCGACGAAGGGATCGACCATCCGCCTGCCGCTGACGAGCCTGGCGTGTACCTGGACATTGGCGAGGCCGTTGCGGCGCAGGTTCTCCTCCAGGCAAGGGCGTAGCGTGGGGCTGGGTTCGAAGGCCTCGACCCGGCCTTCGGGGCCGACAATGGCCCCGGCGAGCACGCTGTAGATGCCGATATTGGCGCCCACGTCGAAAACCGTGTCGCCGGGGGAGAGGTAGCGCAACAGGAAGCCGAGCCCATGGTGATCGACCTTGGCGCGGCCGGTCGCATCCTGAAGCGTCAGCCCGCCGCCGAGCGAGATCTCTCGGGTGCCGGCGGCAGGCCAGGGGCCCCGGCTCCGGATCGCGGCCATGATCTCGCTCCAAAGCTGCTTGGGTCTGGATTCCCGAGTCTTCAGCAAGATGCCGTCCGTCCCCACTGGTGTCAGCGCGGCGACCATAGCATGGGGGCCAACCCCGGCAGGCCTTCAATCACGGCCGGGTGCATGGGCGGGGCAATCACGGTTCCGGCGAGAGGCCCAGCAGGGAGCGGGCAAAGGGCTCGGCCTCGAAGGGACGCAAGTCGTCTATGGCTTCGCCGATGCCGATGGCGCGGACCGGCAGGCCGAAGCGCTCGGCCAGCGCCACCACCACCCCGCCCTTGGCCGTGCCGTCGAGCTTGGTCAGCACCAGGCCGGTCACCTTGGTCAGCGCCAGGAAGGTCTCGACCTGCTGATGGGCGTTTTGGCCCACGGTCGCGTCCAGCACCAAAAGGCATTCCTGCGGCGCCTCGGGATCGAGCTTGCGCAGCACGCGGACGATCTTGGTGAGCTCGGCCATCAGATCGGCCTTGTTGTGGAGCCGGCCGGCGGTATCGATCAGCAGCAGGTCGGTTCCTTCGGCCCGGGCCCGGGCAAGGGCGTCGAAGGCGAGGCCCGCCGGATCGGCGCCGCTCTCCCGCGCGATCACCGGTACCCCGCTCCGCTCGCCCCAGATCTTCAGCTGCTCGATGGCGGCGGCGCGGAAGGTGTCGCAGGCCGCGATCAGCACCTTGCGCCCTTCCTGCCGGTAGAGTCGGGCGAGCTTGCCGAGCGTGGTGGTCTTGCCGCTGCCATTCACGCCGACGATGAGGACGACGAAGGGTTTCTTGCCGGGATCGATGACGAGGGGCTTCGCCACCGGCTCCAGCAAGCGGGTGATCGCGCCGGCGAGGGTTTCGCGGACCTCGGTCTCGCTCACTTCCTTGCCCAGGCGTTCGCGACCGAGTTCCGCCGTCAGCTTCGCCGCCGTCGCCGGGCCGAGATCGGCGCCGATGAGAAGGTCCTCGAGCTCGGCGAGGGTCGTCTTGTCGAGGCGCCGGCCGCCGAGGATGCCGGCGATGCCGGTGCCCAGGCGCGCGGAACTGCGCTTCAGGCCATGGGCAAGGCGCCCCAGCCAGCCCCTGCGGCCGCTTTCCTTGGCCTCGTTCACCTAAGTCCGCCGGCCGATCAGCCGCCCGTCCCGGGCCGCCTCGATGGCGAGGTTTAGAATCTCGCCCGGCTGGCCGCCCTCGAATTCCACCTCGGCGAAGCATTCGCCATGGCCCCTGCCGGGGCGCTCGACAAGCACCCGCTCCTCGACGCCGACGCGACCGGCGAGAAAACGCACCGTCGCCAGCTTGCCGCGCTGGCGCAAGCGCCGCGCGCGCGACTTGGCGAGAGCCGGAGGGACCTGGGGCATCCGGGCGGCCGGTGTGCCGGGGCGGGGGGAAAAGGGAAACACGTGGAGGAACGCGAGTTCGCAGTCGTCCACCAGGGCGAGGCTGCGCTCGAACATGGCCTCGTCCTCGGTCGGGAATCCGGCGATGAGATCGGCGCCGAGCGCGATCCCCGGCCTCAGGTCGCGCGCCCGCGCCGCCGCGGCGACGGCCTCGGACCGGCTATGCCGGCGCTTCATGCGTTTCAGAATGAGGTCGTCCCCTGCCTGAAGGGAGAGATGGAGGTGGGGCATCAACCGCGGCTCTTCGGCGATGAGCCGCCAGAGATCGGCGTCGATCTCGCCCGGGTCGATGGAAGAGAGACGAAGGCGCTGCAGCTCCGGCACTTGGCCCAGCAACCGGCGCAGCATCTGGCCCAGGCTCGGCCGGCCCGGCAGGTCGCCGCCATAGCCGCCGATATCGACGCCTGTCAGCACGATCTCGACCACACCCGCTTCCACCAGCCGGCGCGCCTGGAGGACGATGGCGCCCAGGGCAAGGCTGCGGCTGTTGCCGCGGCCGAGCGGAATGACGCAGAAGGTACAGCGGTGGTCGCAGCCTTGCTGGATCTGGAGAAAGGCTCGCGGGCGCCCGGCGGCAGTCGAGACCTGATGGGCTTCGACCTGCTTTGCCGCCATGACGTCGCCGACGGCAATGCGCGGGCCCAAGCCTGCGGCCAGCCGCCGGAAGCTCTCGGGCACCAGCTTCTCCTCGTTGCCCAGCACGCTGTCCACTTCGGGCATGGCGGCATAGCGCGCCGGATCGATCTGGGCGGCGCAGCCCGTGACGACGATGCGCGCCTGGGGATGGTCGCGTCGGGCCTTGCGGATCGCCTGGCGCACTTGGCGCTCGGCCTCCGCGGTGACAGCGCAGCTGTTGATGACGATGGCGTCTTGGAGACCTGCCGTGGTCGCGTGGCCGCGCATGACCTCCGCTTCGAAGGCGTTCAGCCGGCAGCCGAAGGTGACGACCTCGAGCATCGCCGGTGCCCGCTAGAGAGCGAGTTCGCCGCTGAAGCTGACGGCGACCGGCCCGGTCATGCGGACATGATTGTCCGCCAGCCATTCGATCAAAAGCGTACCGCCGTCCAGCACCACTTCGCCCCGCCGGCCCGTCAGCTTGCGCCTGGCGGCCGCTACCAGGGTGGCGCAGGCGCCGGTGCCGCAGGCCCGCGTGACGCCGACGCCGCGCTCCCAGACCCGCATGCGGATGCGATCGGGCGCGACCACGCTTGCGACCTCGATATTGGCCCGCTCGGGAAACAGGGGATGGCGCTCCAGCACCGGCCCGAGAGCGGCGATATCCACGCCTTCCGCATCGGCAACGAAGAACACCGCGTGCGGATTGCCGACATTGACGGCGACCGGATCGCGCAGCGGCCCGAGGGCGAGATCGAGATGCAGGGTGTCCATGGCCTTCGCCAGCGGGATCTCGCGCCAGTCCAGGCGCACCGCACCCATGTCGATGCTGACCTGTCCTGCGTCCGCCGCCTCGGCGTCGAGCAGGCCGACCACGGTCTCGATCACCACATGGCGGCTGCCCTTCTCGCGCATCAGCACGTCGGCGACGCAGCGGGCACCATTGCCGCAGGCCTCCACCTCGCCGCCGTCGGCGTTGCGGATGCGCATGAAGGCATCGGCCACCTTGCTCTTCGCCGGCTCGATCAGGAGCAGCTGGTCGCAACCGACGCCGGTGCGCCTATCGGCGATGCCGCGCGCCCGGTCGCCGTCGAGATCGACCTTGCGCTCGCGCATGTCGATGACGACGAAATCATTGCCGAGCCCGTGCATCTTGAGGAAAGGAAGCCCCATCATCACCGGCGCTATATGGGGCCTCGCCCAATCCAAGTCCACGGGATTCTCAAGGACAGCGGGCCGTTCGACGGGCAATATCGCCCGACCATCTTTGCCCGACGGGGGACGCGCGATGCGAACGCCTCTGCCGCAATTCCCGAATTTCCATGTGTTCGATCATCCCTTGATCCAGCACAAGCTGTCGCTGATGCGCGAGCGCGGCACCTCCACGCTGCTGTTTCGCCAGCTGTTGAAGGAAATCGCCCTGCTCATGGGATATGAGGTGACGCGCGATCTGCCGATGACCAGCGAGCGAATCGAGACGCCGCTCGCCCCGATGGACGCGCCCACCATCGCGGGCAAGAAAGTGGCGGTGGTGGCGATCCTGCGCGCGGGACTCGGCATGGCCGAGGCGATGATCGAACTCATTCCCGCGGCCCGGGTCGGCCATATCGGCCTCTACCGCGACCCTGAGACCAAGCGGCCGGTGCAGTACTTCGTCAAACTGCCGGAACCCGAAGGCCGCATCTTCATCCTCTGCGATCCCATGCTGGCGACCGGCTATTCGGCGAGCGCGGCGGTCGAGATACTGAACAAGGCCGGCGTGGCCGATCGGGATATCCGCTTCCTCGCCCTGGTCGCCGCGCCCGAAGGGGTCGAAGTGCTGTGCGGGGGCCATCCGGATTTGCGTAGCTATGCCGCGGCTCTGGACGAGAGGCTCAACGACCACGCCTATATCCTGCCCGGACTCGGCGACGCGGGCGACCGCCTCTTCGGCACCAAATGAAGATCGCGGCCCGGGATTTCCTCGCCATGCCCTGGAAGAACGGCCAGGGCGTCACCCATGAGATCGCGCGCGAGCCCGCCGGCGGCGAGAGGTTTCTCTGGCGGCTAAGCCTGGCCGAAGTCGCGGCTTCAGGCGACTTCTCGGTTTTCCCCGGCTATGACCGGACCATCGCACTTGTCGCCGGCGAGGGCATGGAGCTGGAATTCGAAGAAGCGCCGGCGAAGCGCCTGGACCGGCCGTTCGAACCCTTTGGCTTCCGCGGCGAATGGCATTGCCGCAGCCGGCTCCTCAGCGGTCCCTGCCGGGATCTCAACCTGATGGTCGATCGCAGCCGGGCGGTGGGCAAGGCGGAACGTCTTGTCCTCGAAACCGCGACAATACCGCGCGACGTAAGCGAGGGTTGGCTTCTCGTCTATTGCGCCCGGGGGGAAATCGAGATCGAGGGCGAGCGGGCGGTGGCCGGCGAGGTGCTCAAGCTCGGATCCGGGCGCCATGGGATAGCGGGGCGCGGTCTCGTGCTTGCGATGACGGTTCATATTCTTCGCGGCACGTGACGCGCGACGAAGGCCGGGAGCAGCATTTGCGTTCTCAGACTATGACCAAAGCTTCACTTTCGCGGCTCGCCGGATCGTAAACGATTGCCGGAGGCTGCCAGTCGGTGGGGAGTTCCTCAATGCCTGCGGTCTTGCTATTTGGAAGCGCCGGACCAAGGATCAGAGAGCAATGATGAGCAAGCTGGTGAAATTCTCCTGCGTGGCGATCGCAATCTGCGTCCTTGCCTGGGCGTTCGATGCGGCTTTCGCCCTCACCGATCTCGCCAACACGACGTGGAGCAGCTCCGCGGATACCGGTTGCGGCATCGACATCAGCTTCAATTCCGGCGGCACGGCTACGGTCATGAAAACTCAGGTCATGGCCACGCACCGGGACACTGCTCACTGGACTATGGAGGGCAGCGAGTTGCATCTGACATATGACAATTGGCAGGGCGGAATAGAAGGCAGCTTCTGGGAAGGCGGCTCCGAGTTGGGCATAAACGTGGAAGCGATCCATGCTACGGAGACTTACCAGGACGACAGCGGAGCTACGCGCGCCCGCGCCTGCATATTCGAGCAGAACAAATAGACCCCGCCGGCCTGCTGCGGTTTGAAAGATGGTCCTTGCCCGTCCGGCCAGAGGGCAGTTGGCCGGTCAGGTGACGACAGTTCACATCTTCTGCGGCAGGTGACGCGCCACAAAGGCCGAGAGCAGCATCCAGGTCCCGCAGGCGATGAAGACGGAGCGGATGTCAAAGAAGCTCAAGAGCACCGAATAGAGCGCAGCCGGCAGCACATCGGCGGCATCGATATAGGTCCGGAACACGGTCGCCATCTGCGGCCGTTCAAGCGGCCGAACCGCCCTCAGGAACGGGATGTTGCCGAGCCCGTCCAGCACCATGACGTTGAGGGCGCCGGCCAGCAGCAGCCCGGCCACGACCCAAGGCCAGTCGTAGCAAAGCGCCGCGGCGATGGTTGCGGTGCCGGCTCCGCAGAAGCCGCCGATGATGAGCTTGCGGATGCCGCGGCGCTGGGCGAGGCGGCCGATCCAGACCGCGCCCAGCAGCACCGCGTTTCCGGCCGACAGGAGCAGGGCCGCCGCCATCTCGCCCTTACCCGACTGGAGCATGTAGATCGAGGGATAGACGAAGAACATGCCCCACCAGACCGACCGGCTGAATGGAATGAACCAGCCGAGGCGCAGCCGCGGCTGGGAAAAGAACCGGCGGATGCTGCGAAGCGGGTTGGGGGCGGGCCGGGTGGCCGCGGCGACCGCCGGGTTGTCCTGGATCCTGAGATACCAGAAATAGGCCAGCAGCATGGCGGCCGGCGCCGCGCTGAGCAGCGCCGCCGCACCGTGGCCGACCTGGTTGTAGAGATAGACGCCGAGCGAGGGGCCAGCCGTCCAGGAGAAGGCGCTCATCATCAGCTTCAGCGGTTCGGAGCGGATCAGGTCGCGCTTGTGGATGTAGTCGAGGATATAGAGGCTGAAGGTGATGTTGAGGCTGGCCGCGGCCAGCGAGCGCAGGAGCATGGCGCTGATCTGGCCCCCCAGGCTGAAACTGGTCAGGCTCGCGGCCGAGGCCATCAGCATCACCAGTCCGGCGGTATAGATCCAGCGCCGGCGGTAGCGGCGGATCAGGAACGGGATGATAAAGCTGGCGGCGGAACCCAGGATGGCGATGGAGAAATAGGCCAGGCTGACGTCGCGGGCTTCCTTCAGGATGGTATAGGCCTGAAGCGGAATGATGGCCGCCAGCACCGAGCGGGACAGGGATTCCAGGGTGAACATGATGGCGAACACGGCCGCACCCGGCCGCGTGACCCTATGCAGCCAGACCGACTGCTCCCCCGCCATCGCCATTGGAGCGCAATTGGTAGCATCGCCCGCCGGGCGCTGTCGAATTCGCGCTTGCCATGGTGGCACGGCGGCCAGCGCATGGCTGAACGCCTTTGCCCTATGACGGCCGGGGTCGTTGCCTGGCTCGTCCGGCGAGAATCAAGACCCCCGTACCGGCCGCGGCCGAGATCAGCGACCCGGCGATGACGCCAAGCCGCAGCTCCGCCGCATGGGCGCCGTTGTCCCAGGCGAGGCTGCCGATGAAAAGACTCATGGTGAAGCCGATCCCGGCGAGCAGCGAGACGCCATAAAGCCCCGCCCAGCTGGCGCCTTCGGGCCGGTCGCCGAGCCGGAGCTTGATGGCCAGCGCCGCCGCCCCGAAGACGCCGATCTGTTTGCCCAGGAAGAGGCCGAGGGCGACGCCGCCGGCGACCCCTTCCAAGAGCTGGCTGGGCCGGATCTCGGCCAGCGACAACCCGGCATTGGCGAAGCCGAAGAGGGGCATCACCAGGAATGAGGTCCAGGGATGCAGCCCGTGCTCCACGCGACGCAACGGCGCGCCATCGTCCCCCTTGCCCAGTGGAAGCGCGAAGGCGGTGGCGACGCCGGCCAGGGTTGCGTGCACGCCCGACTTCAGCACCAGGATCCAGAGCAAAATGCCCAGCAGCGCATAGGGCGCGATGCTGCGGACGCCGAGCCGGTTGAGAATGGCCATGGCTGCCAGCACGATGCCGGCGAGCGCCAGGGCCAGAAAGCTGAGCTGGCTGGTATAGAAGACGGCAATGACCAGGATCGCGCCCAGATCGTCGAAGATGGCAAGCGCCAGCAGGAAGACCTTGAGGCTCGCGGGCAGACGGCTGCCCATGATGGCCAGCGCCGCAAGGGCAAAGGCGATGTCTGTCGGGGTCGGAATCGCCCAACCGGCGAGCGCTTCCGGATCGCCGTGGTTGAGGAAAGCATAGATCGCCGCCGGGACCACCATCCCGCCCAACGCCGCGACTGCCGGCAAGGCTGCTCTGCGCCAGCACGAAAGCTCTCCTTCCACCAGCTGACGCTTGATCTCGGCCCCGACGACCAGGAAGAACAGGGCCATCAGCCCATCGTCGATCCACAGCAGCAGGGGCTTGTCGAGCTGAAGCGGGCCCACATGAAACCCCACCGGTGTCGCCAGAAGCAGGTCGTACCAGGGAGCGAGCCGGCTGTTGCTGGCGACAAGGGCGAGCAGCGAGGCCACGAGCAAGGCCAGCCCCGACGCGCTTTCCAGCGCGACGAAACTCCGTATGGCGCCCATCAGGCGCCTATGGGACATCTCGATCATGATATGAGCCTGGCTCTTCTGCTATAGGAACACGGCGACCATCGCAATCAGGGGAATGCCATGTCCGCAATCGAACTGACGCGCCTTTCGGCGCTCGCCGCGGTCGAGCTGCTGCGCCGCGGCGAGACGACGCCCGCCGAGCTGATCGAGGCGGCCTTGGCGCGCATCGCCGCGACGGACCGGGCGATCCACGCCCTGCCCACGCTTTGCGCCGATCGGGCACGAGCGGCGGCCAAGCGCATCCGGCGCGACAGCCCGCTTGCCGGCCTGCCCATCGCGGTCAAGGATCTGGACGACGTGGCCGGCGTGCGCACGACTCGCGGCTCGCCGATCTATGCCAACAACGTGCCGGAACGCTCCGACATCATGGTCGAGCGCCTGGAGGCGGCGGGTGCTGTGGTTCTGGCGAAGTCCAACACGCCCGAGTTCGGCGCCGGCGCCAACAGCTACAACCAGCTCTTCCCCGATACGCGCACGCCTTGGGATACGCGCGCGACGTCCAGCGGCTCTTCCGGCGGCTCGGCCGCGGCGCTGGCCGCCGGGCAGGTCTGGCTCGCCACCGGCTCGGACCTCGGCGGATCCTTGCGCACGCCGGCGAGCTTCTGCGGCGTGGTGGGCCTGAGGCCGAGCCCGGGGCGGGTGGCGAGCGGTCCGGGCAAGTTCCCCTTCGACACCCTGGCCGTCGTCGGTCCCATGGCGCGCAATGTCCCCGACGCGGCACTGATGCTGGACGCCATGGTGGGGCGCCACGACGAGGACCCGATATCTCTCGAAGCGCCGGCCACGGCATTCCTGGCTTCCGCGCGGTCGCCGCGCCTGCCGCGCAAGGTGGCCTATTCCCAGGATCTGGGGATTTGCCGCACGGCACCCGCGGTGCGAGAAGTCGTCGACCAGGCGATGAAGCGGCTGGCTGGCCAGGGTGTCGAGGTCGTGGAGGCGAGCCCGGATCTGTCCGACGCGCCGGCGATCTTCAAGACCCTGCGCGCCGCCGGGTTCGCCGCCGGACTCAAGGAGGAATACGACAATCACCGCAACCTCTTGAAGCCGGAGGTGATCTGGAACATCGAGCTCGGCCGGCGCCTCGACGCCGATGCCATCGGCCGGGCGGAACGTGGCCGCGGCCAGCTCTATCACCGCATGATCGCCTTCATGGCCGATTACGATCTGCTTGTGGCGCCGGCGGCGATCCTGCCGCCTTTCGACGTGAACATCCGTTGGGTCCGCGAGCTGGAGGGCGAGACCTTCGACAATTACGTCGAGTGGATCCGCATCACCTATGCGCTCACCTTGAGCTCGCTGCCCGTGCTCTGCATTCCCTGCGGCCTCACGCCCGAGGGCCTGCCCATCGGCCTGCAGCTGGTCGGCCAGCCCCGGGGCGAAGCGGGCCTGCTTTCGGCCGGGGCGGCCTTGGAAGAGCTGTTCGGCATCGCAAAGACCCTCCCCATCGACCCTCGAACGCCCTGATTTGGCCTTGCTTATTGCTTTGCAATGCCAAATTCCCCAGCTTGTTAAGGGGGATTCGTGGCACTATATTGCATTGCAGAAGAGGGCGGCCGGCGGTTCGGCCGTAGGGGTTCGGGAGCCAATATGCTTGAGTTGCAGGGTCTATACCTCGAAGACCTCGAAATCGGCATGACAGCCGTCTATAGCCGAACTGTCACGGAAGCCGACGTGGTGCTGTTCGCGGGCATTTCCGGCGACAGCAACCCCCTCCACTTGGATAGCGAATACGCCAAGGACACCCTGTTCAAGGGCCGCATCGCCCACGGGATGCTGACGGCGAGCTTCATTTCCACCGTGCTGGGCACCAAGCTGCCGGGACCAGGCTGCATCTATGTCAGCCAGAACCTGAAGTTCCGGGCGCCGGTGCGCATCGGCGACACGGTCAGAAGCCGGGTCACCGTGACCGACATCGACAAGGACAAGGGCCGCGTGACCCTGGAGACCAACTGCAGCGTTGGCAATGTCGTGGTCATTTCCGGCGAGGCCATCCTCATGGTCCAGCGCCGCCCGGTGCCCCAGGCGGCCGAATAAGCGCGACCTAGCCGGGGGCTGAAGCGCCACCTACACAGGGGCGGACCCCCGCGTTATCTTGCGCCCGTCATGCGGCTTTTCAGACATCACACCGAGATCCCGGCCGAGGCCCGCGGCGCCGTCGTGGCGCTGGGCAATTTCGACGGCCTGCATCTGGGCCACCAGCGGGTGATCGGCGAGGCGGGGCGGATCGCGGCCACGCTCGTGGCACCTTGCGCCGTGCTCACCTTCGAGCCCCATCCGCGGGAATTCTTCCAGCCCCGCCGGCCGGCATTCCGGCTGACGCCCTTTCGCATCAAGCTGCGCCAGATGGAGGCCATGGGGGTCGACTATGTGTTTCTGCTCGCTTTCGACAAGGCAATGGCCAGCCGTAGCCCGGAATCCTTCATCGTCGAGGTGCTGGGCGAAGGCCTGGAGCCGGCCCATGTGGTGGTCGGCTACGACTTCGTTTTCGGCAAGGGGCGCAGCGGCAACGCCGGCCTTCTCGCCGACCTCGGCCGGGCCGCGGGATTCGCGGTCAGCGCCGTAGGCGCCGTCGCCGACGGCGAGGGCGTGGTCTATTCGTCGACCAAAGTGCGCGAGCGCCTGCTTGCCGGCGATCCGGCCGGTGCCACCAGGCTGCTCGGCCGGCCGTGGGAGATCGAGGGCCGGGTCGAGGGTGGCGACAGGCAGGGGCGCCTGCTCGGGTTTCCCACGGCCAACATCGCGCTTGCCGACTACCTTGTGCCAGCGCAGGGCATCTATGTCATCAAGGCCGGCATCGATGAAGGCCTCGAGACCCGCTGGCTGCCGGGTGTGGCCTATGTCGGCAGCAGGCCGACCATGGGCGGCAAGCGGGTGCAGCTCGAGGCTCATATCTTCGATTTCACCGGCGACCTTTATGGCCGGCATCTGCGCGTGGCCCTGCTCGACTATCTCCGGCCCGACCAGGCCTTCGACAGTCTCGATGCGCTCAAGGCCCAGATGGCCCTCGACGCGCGCGAAGCGCGGGCAAGGCTCGCGGCCTATGTCGGTCCGTCCCCCGGCCATGCGCTCGCCAAGGCCAAACCGAAACTGGTCGAAGGTGCGGCGATGAGCGTCTATGAAAGTGCCCTGCGCCCGCAACGAAAGTGACCGGATGACCCGCGACTACAAATCGACCGTATTCCTGCCGCGCACGGATTTCGCCATGCGCGCCAACTTGCCGGAGCGCGAGCCCGCAACCCTGAAGCGCTGGCAGGAGATGGAGCTGTTCAACAAGCTTCGCGCCGCTTCGAAGGGCCGGCCGAAATTCGTGCTTCATGACGGGCCGCCCTATGCCAACGGCGCCATCCACATCGGCACCGCCCTCAACAAGATCCTGAAGGACGTGGTCAACCGGGCCCAGCAGATGCTGGGCAAGGACGCCAACTACATTCCGGGCTGGGACTGCCACGGGCTTCCCATCGAATGGAAGATCGAGGAGCAGTATCGCGCCAAGGGCAAGGACAAGGACGCCGTGCCCATCGTCGAGTTCCGCCGGGAATGCCGCGAGTTCGCCGATTACTGGATCGGCCAGCAGCGCGAGGACTTCCTGCGCCTGGGCGTCGAGGGCGACTGGCGCCATCCCTACACCACCATGGCCTTTGCCGCCGAGGCGCAGATCGTGCGCGAGATCGGCAAGTTCCTGCTGAACGGCGGGCTCTTCCGCGGCTCCAAGCCGGTGCTCTGGTCGGTGGTGGAGAAGACGGCGCTGGCCGAGGCCGAGCTCGAATACCACGACCATGTCTCGACCACGATCTATCTACGCTTCCCGGTCATGCGCAGCGACGACCCGATCTTCGGCGCCGCCGCCGCGGTCATCTGGACGACCACGCCCTGGACTATCCCGGGCAACCGCGCCATCGCCTATGGGGAAGCGATCGAGTATGTGCTGATCCGGGTCGGCGCCGTGAACGACGGCGCCGCGCTCAAGCCCGGCGACCAGTTGATCGTCGCCAGGGATCTGCGCCAGTCCTTCGAGGCGGCGGCGGGAATCGCCTCGGCGGAGATCGTCTGGTCCGGCCTGGGCACGCGACTGGCGGGGATCATCTGCCGTCACCCGCTTGCCCATCAGGGTTATGACTTTCCGGTGCCGATGCTCCCTGGGGGGTTCGTCACCACCGAGCAAGGCACCGGCCTCGTCCATATCGCGCCCGGCCATGGCGCCGACGACTGGGAGCTGGGCCAGGCCCATGGCCTGGAAGTGCCCCAGACCGTGGATGGCGATGGACGCTACTACGACCAGGTGCCGCTGTTCGCCGGCAAGCGCGTGCTGACGCCCTCGGGCAAGAAAGGCGACGCCGACGGCGCGGTCATCGTCGCCCTCAAGGCCGCAGGCCATCTGCTGGCCGAGGGCAAGCTCACCCACAGCTATCCCCACAGCTGGCGCTCGAAGGCGCCGCTCATCTTCCGCAACACGCCGCAATGGTTCGTCTCGATGGAAAGGAATGGCTTGCGCCAGAAGGCGCTGGCCGCCATCGACGACACCATCTTCGTGCCGCCGCAGGGTCGCAACCGGCTCTATGCCATGATCGAGACCAGGCCCGACTGGTGCATATCGCGCCAGCGCGCCTGGGGCGTGCCCATCGCCGTCTTCGTCGACCGCAGAACGGGAGAGCCCTTGCGCGACCCCGCGGTGGTCGAGCGCATCGCCGCGGCCTTCGAGACGGAAGGTGCCGACGCCTGGTTCCTCAGTCCGCCCGAGCGCTTCCTGGGCGAGGGCCGCGATCCCAAGGACTATGAGCAGATCCGCGACATCGTCGACGTGTGGTTCGAGTCCGGCTGCACCCACGCCTTCGTGCTCGAGCGCAATCCCGATCTCGCCTGGCCCGCTTCGCTTTACCTCGAAGGCTCGGATCAGCATCGCGGCTGGTTCCATTCCTCGCTCCTGGAAAGCTGCGGCACTCGCGGGCGCGCGCCTTACGATGCCGTGCTGACCCACGGCTTCGTCGTCGACGAGCAGGGCCGCAAGATGTCGAAATCGCTGGGCAACACCGTTTCGCCCCAGGACGTGCTGAAGCAGTACGGCGCCGACATCCTGCGCATTTGGGTCGTCGCCTCGGACTATTCCGAGGATCTGAAGATCGGGCCGGAAGTCCTGAAGCATCATGCCGAGGCCTATCGGCGCCTGCGCAATACGCTGCGCTATCTCTTGGGTGCGCTCGACGGCTTCGCCGAGGCCGAGCGCTTGCCGGTCGCCGAGATGCCGCCCCTGGAACGCTGGGTGCTCCATCGCCTGCAGGAACTTGACGTGTCATTGCGACGGGACATCGAAAGCTACGACTTCCATGGCCTGTTCACGGCGCTGCACAATTTCTGCGCCGTCGATCTCTCGGCTTTCTATTTCGACCTGCGCAAGGACGCGCTCTACTGCGACCGGGCGACGAGCAAGCGCCGGCGCGCCTGCCGCACGGTGCTGGACCAGCTCTTCTCCTGCCTCACGGCCTGGCTTGCCCCCGTCTGCTGCTTCACCGCCGAGGAGGCCTGGTGGACCCGGGGCGGCGGGCCCGAAGCAAGCGTGCATCTGCGGGTCTTCCCCGAGCTGCCGGCCTCCTGGCACGACGAGGCCTTGGCCGAGCGCTGGAATCGCCTGCGCGACCTGCGCCGGGTGGTAACCGGGGCGATCGAGCTCGAGCGCGCGGCCAAGCGGATCGGCTCGAGCCTCCAGGCCCATCCCACGGTCTTCGCGCCCGCCGCCTACGCCGAAGCGGTCGACGGCCTCGACCTGGCCGAGCTTGCCATCACCTCGGTCGCCACGCTCAAGGCGCCGCCGCCGCCCGCCGGTGCCTTCACCCTGCCCGATCTGCCCGAGATCGGCGTGGTGGTCGGCGCCGCCGAGGGCGAAAAATGCGAGCGCTGCTGGCGCGTATTGCGCGAGGTCGGCCATGGCGGAGAGGCGGGCCTTTGCGCCAGATGCGCGGAGGCCTTGGCGTGAAGTCGCTTCGCCTTGCGGGGCTCGCCGTGGCGCTGGCCGTGATCTTCCTCGACCAGCTGAGCAAGCCCCTGATGCGCGATTACCTCGCCGGCGGGGACGTGACGGTGGCGCCTTTCTTCAGCTTGGTGAGCGCCTGGAACAAGGGTGTCGGCTTCAGCCTGCTCACCCTTCAGGGTCCGCTCGGGCCCTATCTTCTCTCCGGCCTGGCGCTCGTCATCACCGCGGCACTCCTGATCTGGCTTTTCCGCCTGGACCGCGTGACCCCGGCGGTCGGGCTCGGTCTCGTCATCGGCGGGGCGCTGGGCAACGTGATCGACCGCATCCGCCTTGGCGCCGTGTTCGACTTTCTCGATGTCCATGTCGGCGGCTATCATTGGCCGGCCTTCAACCTGGCGGATTCGGCGCTCTCGCTCGGCGTCGTCCTGCTCGTTCTCGACGGGTTGTTCGAGGGCCAAGGAAAGAGTAAGACTCCCGCCCGTCCGGAGGTCTGAGATGCGGTATGGGCCCCTGTTTTTGATCCTGGCCGTCGGCATTGGCGTCAGCGGCTGCGATTCTACGCGTCAGGCGCTAGGCCTGGGCAAGTCCGCGCCGGACGAGTTCCAGGTCGTTTCCCACGCGCCCCTCACCATGCCGCCGAGCTATGAACTGGTGCCCCCGCAGCCGGGCGCTCCGCGGCCGCAGGAGCTTTCGGCGGCGGCGACGGCGGAGACGACGCTCCTCGCCAATTCCAGCAGCGGCGCGCTCACCACGGACAGCGGCAGCGTTTCGCCCGGCGAGCAGGCCATCCTTTCCGCGGCCGGGGCCGAGAAGGCGGATTCCAATATCCGCGCGGCCGTGAACCAGGACGCTGCGGACGAGCGCGAGGCCAGCACTGACTTTATGGAAAAGCTGATCTTCTGGCGGCCGACGCCGCAACCGGGCACGGTCCTCGATCCCCAGAAGGAACAGCAGCGCCTGCAGCAGGACGCCGCGCTCGGCCAGCCGCCGACCGCCGGCGGACCGACGCCCACGATCGTGCGCAAGAAGCCGGCCCTGCTGGAAGGCATCTTCAACTAGGGCGTGAACTCATAGAGGCGCTTTGCGGTCGGTTGCCTAGAACAAGATCGGGTCAGCCTGATTCAGGCTGACCCGTGAATCTTGTTCTAAATGTTAGACTTAGAGCCTGATTCGCGTCTCAAGCCGAACAGACTTGAGACGATCAGGCTCTAGGTCCGCTTCGGATCAATGAGCGGCTGTCCATTGCGGCAGCTGGCACTTCCGAGATGCTCTTGTTGCAGACATTGGCCTACTGCGTAGCGATCACACCTCAAAGTCACGGAGTCATACCGGCCCGATTGCGCCTGCGAAGCGAGAAGATGAAGAGCCAGAGCCCGCCGCCGATACAGAGCAGCAGCACCAGCAAACCCGCAAAGCGTAGCGGCTCGAACAGACTTCTGACAATCAGGTCGACCAGCGTAAGTAGGAGTCTGTAAGCCTCTGCCGCATACTGAAAAACGCTCATTGCAGGCTGATGGATGCGGCCAGTCTGGGGCGCTTTCCCACGTCGAGCGTCCGCACTACACGAACACTCCGTACATGACGCTGAGAATCAGGCCGCTCTCGACGTTAACCAGCAAAGCGTCCGGGCCGTAGCGCACCCATACATAGCCGTAGGGCGGGTCGATCAGTCCGAAGCTCCAGTAGCTGTCCACCCAGTAATCCCGAGCCCAAAAGGCGCCCGGCATGGTCTGGCCATAAACCCAACGCTGCTGATACCAGCCATAAGGCCGCTCGTAAGGCTGTGAGCGATAGCTGCGTTCGGAGTCCTGGTCTACCTGGTAGGGGCGCGGATTGAAGCCCTGGTTATATTGCTGCCACTGCGGCGGGCGCTGGCCCGGCTGATAGGCGGCCCAATCGTAGCGATGCCCCTGCTGGTTCTGCGGCTGCGGGGCCTGCTGATGGGTCTGCTGCTGGTTCTGCGGCTGCGGAACCTGCTGATGGGTCTGCTGCTGGTTCTGCTGTTGCGGAACCTGTTGATGGGTCTGCTGCTGTTGTTTCTGACCCTGCTTGTCATTCTTCTGCAGCGTCGGCTGGTATTGCTGCTGATTCTGCGCGACTTGCTGGCGGGCACTCTCGGCGGGCGCAGGAGTCATTGCGGATGGGCTGGCGAACGCCGACGCCGATATTGCCATCAGTCCCACGCTCGACATCAGGCCAATTCGCTTGAGGGTCTTCACCACACTTGTGGTCATTTCTTTTACCTTTGCAAGGATCGGCTTCGAGGCAATTGCACTTCGAAGCACTGAAGCAGGCGCCGAACCGATACGGTCTCGGCGAACTTGATTAAATCTTGCGCGGTACAGTGCGCGACTGATGCACTGGCCGGGCTAGGACCCGACCGAGAGGGGTTCGAAGGGCGCCGCGAACGCTGGTGGGGCCGAGTCAGGAGACTGCAGA
>DATNJA010000346.1:0-4810 GCA_035604155.1 Candidatus Udaeobacter sp.
CAATCGCCCGCTCGGCCGCTCGGCCCAGGCGGCAGGCTTGCCAGTCCGGTAGATGTCGGCCCGTTCATGAAACCTGGCCAGCACCTCGCGCATTCTGGCGACCCGCCTGAGTGACAGACCGCCATTGCCGGCGGCGTAGCAGAGCTGGCGCTGAAAAAACCTGTCCGGCGGCAGGTCGGCCGGGTTGGGCCGGCCGATCAGACGGCAGAGCGTACGCAGCGCTCCCATGTAAAGCCGATAGGGCAAGGTCGGCTGGCGCGAACTCCAAATCCAAGGCGCGCCAACGTAGTCATAGCCGCCCATGCACCAATCATGCAGCTGATCGGAAAAGACGAAGGCGTCGAGCTGATGGACGAGGATATATTCATAGGCTGCGAACCGGGCGTAAAACTCGTCCGACAGCATCAATTTGTTGTAGCTGTACGCGCTCACGAAATATTCGTCGGCAAATGTCTCCTGCCGCAGTTGCGGATAGCGCCGCAAGAGAGCCCCGGTATCGAGCCCTTCCGGCGCGACTATGGCGATGGGGTACCGGTGGAGCACCGAAAGGCAGCGCTCCAGCGCGGCTTGGTCAGCCTGCGTGAGCGGATTCCGGTGGACGGGCATGACGACGCAAACGAGGGATTTCGCCACGGGCGCGGGTCGGTTCTCGGTGGGTCGCAGGCGGTAGTTTCCCTCGGCTGGCCTCACCATGAATGGGTCCAGTAGGTCACCAGATGCGCGGCCGGGAACAATGCTCTCGCCTGAGCCTGCGTCAGCAGGATGTTCTTGCGCAGGAGTTCGCGCCGGAACCTTTGGTGCCAGAGATTGTTCCAGTTGATCGGGTACCAGATCCCGGCGGGCAGGACCTTGACCTCGCCCGCGACGGCATCGTTCATGGGCACGGATTTCGGCAGGCTCCGCTGCAGGCGCGCACGGATTTCCCGTTCTGTATGCGACACGTATTCCAGGTAGCTGTCCCGAATAAGGATGCAAGCAGTGAAGAACTCGGGCCGCGCGATGAAATCGGCGGGACTGCGGCAAAGCGCAGCCCGATCGATGGCATTGGCGATCGCCAGCAGCCAAAAAAGCTGCTTCGGTTTGGAGGCCATGATGGCGTTGGAAATGGCATGGGCGAACCCGGCTTCGTGGCCCATCCATCCAAGGATGACATCGCCGGTCCTCAACGCCTCATCGACCGGCCTCAGGCATTGCGTATCCATGTCGACGTAGAGGCCGCCGAATTCGTAGAGGAAAAACATGCGAACGAGGTCGACGCGAAAGATTTCCCGCGGGTAGCGGTCATAGTAAGGGAGGAACCAGGGAAAGCGCGTTGCGATGAACTCCCTGTTGTCCGCATCGTCCCAGATGATGTGTTGATGGCCCGGATTTTGGGCCGCAAACGATTTGCTCCAGTACTGGTAGTTGGCGGGAAGCGGGTGCCTCACCTTCCATGTCTGAAAGATCAGCCGCGGCACGACATCCATCTCGGTCTTGGCCGGCTCGCTTCGCGGCAGGCAAGGCTCCGGCTGCGTCGCCGAGTCCCCCGCCGGCGGGCGAGCGTCGGCCTGCGATCCACGAAGAGCCAACCGGCTGAGCAGGAAGAATTTGACGATGGGCCAGCTGTCGGGCTCGAAGAAATCGACGAGCAGGTCGATGGCCGCCTTATCGTGCCAGAATCGCGAGCGCCTCCTGGCGAGCAGGTCTTGCCAAGCCATCACGTTTCTCTCTCCCGACATGGCGATGATCGCCGGGGACTATCGCAGACCACGGTGCTCTGCCGGAGCCCGCAATCCGAGGTTCGACGAGACCCGGGTGCCGGCCGCGGCCTGAACCCAATCGCCGATGCCGTGCCACTTGCCCCGCCGTCAGCCCGTAGCCTAGGTTCATTTCCGGAAGGACCGCCATTCCGGAACGGATGGCCAGTAAACGGCTCCGTGGATCGCGTTGCGGCAAGTCCCTGACCGCCGGAGTATGTCTGGTGCTCACGATCGTCACAACCTGCAAGGGACGGCTCAGCTACCTGAAGCAGAGCCTTCCGACGATGATCGGGACAGGCCTGCCCGTCGTGGTCGTCGACTACGACTGTCCGGACGGCACGAGGCATTACGTAGAAGAGCATTTTGCCGGCGTTAAGGTAGTCGCGATCGAGGGCAGGGACAATTTCAACCTGGCGCAGGCGCGCAACCTCGGGGCGGCGGAAGTAACCACGGACTTCATAGGCTTTTTCGACTGCGATGTCTTGATAGGGGAGACGTTCCTCGACGAGCTGCGAGGCATCGCGCTTGCCGAGGACAGCTTCTACGTCGCCGGGAATTGCGACCTGCACGGCCAATGCATCGTTGCGAAGTCCGCTTTCGACGAGGTCGGCGGTTACGACGAGGCGATTGCCGGCTGGGGCGGGGAAGACGGTGACTTCTACTACAGGCTGCAGGCGATTGGCTGCCTGAGGCAAGCGCTCGCTCCGGGCGTGGTCTCGACGCTCGGCCACACGGACCATGAGCGGATCAAGTACACCGGAGGAGGCGACCTGTTGCAGTCGCACAGGCAGAATGTCGCTTACGCGATGATGAGAAGGGACATCGAGCGACTGGCGCCCGGCGGCCCGCTTCATCTCGATGAAAGGAGGAAGCTCAGGGACCTGGTCATCGAGGGCTTCGCCGCAGCCAAGAAATCCGGCCGGCCCTACGTCATAGAATGGCAGTTGCCCCGCGAACTCGACGACGTCGACTACCTGCTCGACGGCACGACCGGCTACTCGCTTGGCAGGGTCATGCGCTACGAGATCAGTCGAGTGCCTCCCGCGCTGCCTATCAGGCTGTTGTCGGCGATCCGCGAGGGACGAATCCTCTCCGCTATTCGTCGGCGCATTCGGGCGCTGCTCTCCCGCCGTGCCGTCAATTCACCGAACGCCGAGCCCTGAAGCCGCCGCTCCTTGCGCTGCCCGCCTGCTCCAGCGCCCCGCTGACCGACCAAGCGGTCGCCCCGCTATTCGTAGTCGAGCCGCAGGCGGACCAAGCCGAGCCTGCCCCGCCGTCCGTTGACTCCGCGGTCCGGCGTGGCGCACGCCCCGGTGCTCGAATGCGTCAAGGCGATCTGGATGCGGTCGGCATGCGCCATGCGAGGATCCCGCCGATCGAAGATCAGGCGGTGCGGTCTGGTCAGCCACCGACCAGGGCGAATCACGCCGATCGTCTCGCCGTTCAGCGAGACATGAGGCACGCCTGGAGAGGGCGGCCGGGCGGCGCCGGGCGCGCAGACAAGGTCGAGCGCGAGCCTCAGCCCCCGTCTGATCGGCGCGGCGAGAGGGAAGGAGGCGACCGCCTGGCCGGCGCCGGTCCAGATTCCCCAGAGCTCGGGCTCGATAAACCCTTCGCCCAGATAGCCGGCGCCGGTTCCTGTCCGGGAGAACGACAACAGCGTACCGGACTCGATCGGTGCGCCGGTCGGGTAGCCGAAGGCTTCGCAAAAAGGGCGGGTGGCATAGACGACCTGGGCGGCCTGTGCCGCAGTGAGTATTCCCGGCCACTTGCCGACCAGCCGGTCGGCTATGTGGCCCACATGCCAATGGGTCTCTGGCTCGTACTCGACATCCGGTGCTCCGTTGCCCAGAACCCCCGATCGTTGCCAGGCGGCAATGCGCGCCTCCACCGCCTGCGGCGTCAGCTCGGCGAGCAAAGCCCTGCGGTCGGCCGCCGACAGCGCGACGCCGAGCCATCGGGCCACCGTTTCGGCACAACGCTCGTCGAGCATGAAGCCGTCCTCGTAGCGAAACAGCAGCGCCGGCCGATATCCCGCGAGTTTCGCCAGCGCCTGCGCGCTCGTCCGGACGCGACCGAAGGCCAGATCGAACCCGAGGTTCCAGCGCAGCATCATGGAGGCGATCGCATCGCGCGGGTCCCGCACCGTCATGACGACGGGCAACCCGCAGGATTCGAGCAATGGCCCGAGGGCAGGGCCGGGGATGTGGGACTTGGCCAGGAAGCATGGCGCGTTCCGGATGGCGTCCACAGCGGCGTCATCCAGCTTGTCCATATATAAGGTCTTGAGGTCGCGCCAGCCGCCGGCTTTTAGGATCTGAGCCACGAGATTGAACATCCAGGTCGACGCCGAGCTGTAGAGGCCCGCGGCCAGGAAGCCGCGCGCGCCCGGGGGCAGGACGCAGGCGCCTTGCGTCTCCTTCTCGCCAAGCGCGGTGGCCCATCCGCCCGACCGGCTCGATGCCGGCTGGTCCCTCTCATGCGAGACTTCCATGGCGACATAGTAGCCGGTATAGGAGCTACAATCGAGCTAGCGCGGCCGGAGCGGGGCATTGTCAGTTGAAGATCTGCGTCGTTACACTCTACACCGACGAGATCGCCGAATACGGCAAGCTCGGCGCTGCCAACAAGGAAAGCTACGCCAGGCGCCACGGCTACGCATTCGTCGCCTATGATCACCGGCTCGACATCGGCCGGCCGCCGGCCTTCAGCAAGCTTGCCGCGATCGCGGCCCATCTGCGGGACCATGACTGGATCTTCTGGACCGACGCCGATTCTCTCGTGATGAATCCGGCTACCCGGCTTGAATCGATCATCCGGCGCGGTGCCGACAAGGACATGATACTAACCTGGGAAGCCGGAGCATCCCCGGTCAACACGGGGCAGTGGCTGATCAGGAACAGCGCCTGGAGCGCTGCGGCGCTGAAGGCCATCGCGGCGCCGGATTGCCCGAACAGCCGGCCCTATTGGTTCGAGCAGGGCGCCTTCATCGATTGGCTGCAGGAGGATCCCGCGCGCCGGGAACGGCTTCGCATCCTGCATCCCCGGGTGATGAACTCCACGCCCGCCGA
>DATNJA010000347.1:0-5036 GCA_035604155.1 Candidatus Udaeobacter sp.
GCCTCGCTTGCGACCCGGCGCAGGACTTCGACGGCCGCGAATTGCCGGTCGTGCCAATAGCGAGCCTGGTACATCGAACCCGCCCCACCCAGGGTGAAGCGTGTGCCCTCCGCGGGCGTATTGGCCTTGGCGTGCTTGCCGGTGAGAAGGCCGCCGGCGAGCGGATTGTATGGGATCACCGCGATCCCCTCCTCCCGGCAAAGCGGCAGCAGGTCTCTCTCGAACGTCCGGAACAGCAGGTTGTAGCGGGGTTGAACGGAAGCGAGCCGGGTGAGGTTCTTCAGCTCCGCCCGACCGACTGCCCGGGCCAGCTTATAGGCGGGCCAGTTCGACACGCCGACATAGCGCGCCTTGCCGGATTGCACGACCCTGTCCAGCGCCTCGAGCGCCTCGTCGAGCGGCGCTTCCGGATCGCAGCCGTGCAACTGGTAGAGATCGACGTAGTCCGTTCGAAGCCGGCGGAGCGAGGCTTCGACCGCGTCGAGGATGTGCTTGCGCGACATCCCCTGTCCCACGGCATCGGCCCCATCCGGCCGAAACATTTCGTCGCCACGATGAAATTCCGGCGCTTGCCGGCGAGCCAGCCGCCCAGGATCTCTTCTGTCCGGCCGACTGTGCCCAGGTCGCCGCCGAGCGGATAAACATCGGCCGTGTCGAGAAAGTCGATGCCGCCCTCGGCGGCCGCATCGAGGATGGCCCGGCTCTGAGCCTCGTCGCACTGAACCCCGAACGTCATCGTGCCAAGGCAGAGCCGCGACACCGGCAAGCCGGTGCGCCCGAACTTCACATGGTCCATCTTCCAACCTCGCGATCGAGTGAACTGACTCTGTTGAGGCTACTTCCGCCGCCTCGGAGTCACCGAAGCCGGAGACAGCATGCCCTCGGCCTTGAGGTCCCGCCAGAGCGCCGCGGGCACGGGCCGGGCGATGTCCGCCAGATTGGCCTTCACCTCCGCCGGCTTCACCGCGCCCAGCACCACTGAGATCACGGCCGGATGGGCCAGCGCGAAGGCAAGCGCCGCGCGGCGCAAGGGCACGCGATGTCTCTTGCACGCAGCCTCGATCTTGCGCACCCGGGCCATGATCTCGGCCGACGCCGGGCCATAGTTGTACTTGGCGCCCCTGACCGCGCCGGTCGCAAGAATGCCCGAATTGAACACGCCTCCCATCATGATCCCGATCTTCTTCTCCACCGCCAGCGGCAGGAAGGAGTCCGCCGCCGGCTGCTCCAGCAGCGTGTAGCGCCCGGCCAGCAGCATAACGTCGAAATCGCCGGCCCGCGCGAAACGCTCGGCCACGTCCGCTTCGTTCAACCCCACGCCGATCGCCGCCACCGCGCCCGACGCGCGCAGCTTGTCCAGCGCCTTGTAGGCACCCTCCATCGCTTCCCGGAATCGGGTCTCGTAGTCGGCGCCATGGGTCCACACGTCCACGTCATGGATCAGCAGGATGTCGAGCCGGTCGAAGCCCGTGCGCAGGAGCGACTGCTCCACCGAGCGCATGGTGCCGTCATAGGAGTAGTCGAAGGCAGCGCGATGGGAGAGCGGGCCGGCGAAACCGGGCGAGTAGACCTTGGGGTCCTTGGGCGCCACCGGTTCGAGAGGATTCATCCAGCGCCCCACCTTGGTCGAAAAGACGAAGCTGTCCCTGGGATGGCGCCGCAGCGCGGCGCCCAGCCTGAGTTCGGCCAGGCCATTGCCGTAATGGGGCGAGGTATCGAACAGGCGAACGCCGGCCTTATAGGCTGCCGCCACCGTGCCCACCGCTTCGTCCTCATCCAGCTTCGCGAACAGATTGCCCAGCGGCGCTGTGCCGAGGCCGATCTCGCTCAGGCGTAGCTTCGCGCCGGCTTTGGTGACGAAGTTTCGGGTTTTCATGGCTCTCGTCCGTTTGGTCAGGGCTGCCGCCGAAGCCGGACAAGGATGCTAGCGCGTATTTCGACAACGTCCAGTGATGCGGGAGACCAGAGCGGACTCCCGGTTCAGCCCAATTGGAGCGCGCTTCAATCCGACCGCCACGCCCTCTTCTCGGCCGCCCAGCTTGACCGCCGGCCTCGCCGCAGCGGCTTCCCAGGCCGCTGGCCCGTCGGGCGCCCATCGAGCCGCACGGCCGTTCCGTTCACCAGCACATGGCAGATTCCTTCCGAAACGGCGTCGGGCTCCTCGTAGCTCGCCCGGTCTATGACGGTCGCCGGATCGAAGACGGTGATGTCGGCGGCCATGCCGACCTGGAGCAGCCCACGGTCGGAGAGGCCGAAGCGCTCGGCCGTGAGCCCGGTCATTTTGTGCACGGCGCTTTCGATCGACATCAGTTTGAGTTCGCGAACCGAGCGCCCCAGCACGCGCGGAAACGTGCCCCAAAGGCGCGGATGGGGAATGCCGAGGCCCGGAAGCCCGTCCGAGCCGATCATGGTCGCCGGAAAGGCCAGGATGGCGCGCACATCCGCCTCGTCCTGGCAGAAATAGATGGCGCCGCCCGGCATCAGTTTCTCGGCCGCCTCTCGCTCCGAGACGCCCCAGGCTGCGGCGATATCGGAAAGATCGCGGCCCGCCATCTCCGGATGGGGCTGGGAGGATGTCACCAGGGTCCGGGAATCGTCGTAGACGAAATCGGGATGGATCATGGTCGCGGCGGCCGTGTAGGGATGCACGTCGAGGCCGACGCTCTGGCGCCCGCGGGCCTGTTCGATCAGGCCCAGGGTCCAACCGGCATGGCCCACGTTCTCCGGGCCGTCGCCCTGATGGTGGGAGAGCACGACGCGGACTCGGGCTTCGCGGCCGATCAGAAGCGCCTCCTCCATGCCTTCCTTCAGGCGCTTGTCGTAATTGCGGTTGTGGATGGTGCACACGCCCTCGAAAGGCTCGACGGCATTGGCGACCGCGATCACCTCCTCGGTCGAGGCGGCGCGGTTGGTCGGGTATTCGAGGCCGGTGCTGAAGCCGACCGCGCCCGCATCCATGTCGCGCGCGAGAAGCCGGCGCATGGCCGCAACCTCGTCCGAAGTCGCCGGGCGGTCGATTTCGGCCATGCTGCTGAGGCGCAGCGCCGAATGGCCGATGAGGCCTGCGCTGTTCACCGCCGCCGGGTTGCGCTCGAGGAATTCGAAATAGAGCGCCAGGCCGGCAAATCGGAGGTCCCTCGCGCCGCGGACGAGATAGCTCGGCGGAAGTTCGCCATCGGCGGGGAGCGGCATGGCGCTGAAGCCGCAGTTGCCCACCACGACCGTGGTGACGCCCTGGCTCACCTTCATGGCCATGTCGGGTTGATCGATCAGGGCATAGTCGTCATGGGTGTGGGCGTCGACGAAACCGGGCGCGACCACCTTTCCCGTGGCGTCGATGTCGAGATCGGCTGTCGCCTGGCTGAGATCGGCCAGGGACGCGATCCGGTCCCCGGTCAGGCCGACGTCGGCGCGATACGCCCTTGCCCCGCTGCCGTCGACCACCAAGCCGCCGCGCAGGATAGCGTCGTAGGAACGCGACGCTCTTGTCATCGCTCCCGCTATGTCTTGCGTCGCGGCCGTCGCCTAATGGACGGCGGCAGTCTGGGTCTCGATGCGCTGGTTCGCTTCCCTGAAGGCGAATCCTTCCGGATCGATCTGGCGTCCGTCCACCAGCACCTCGTAGTAGAGATGGGGACCCGTCGAAACGCCCGTCGAGCCGACATAGCCGATGACATCGCCGCGATGGACCAAGGCGCCCGTTGCCAGCACCGGCGAGAAGCCCAGGAGATGGCCATAGGCGGTCTCGAGATTGCCGCTATGGCGCAGGCGAATGTAATTGCCGTAGTTGCCCCGATAGCCGAAGTCCTCGACCATGCCGTCGGCCGCTGCCCTGACCGGCGTTCCGGCCACCGCCTCGAAGTCCACGCCCTTGTGGAACAGCCTGACATGGAACACGGGGTGGACGCGCCAGCCGAAGGGTGAGCTGATCGGCGCCCCGGGCAACGGATCCCAAAGGGCGACCATGGTTGCCGGCATGCTGTCCGCCTGCTGCAGGGAAGGCGGCATTGCGACCGGCCGGTATTGAAGCTTGTGCCGTCTGCCGTCATGACCGGTGAAAGCAATGTAGCGCAGCTCTGCCTCTGCGCCTGCCTGCGGGTACATCGGCACTTCGTAGGCAATCGTAACAAGCTCGCCATGCACTGGCGGGTGCCTGGTTTGGGAAAGCGTCATCAACACCTGCTCGCGCAGTTGCGGCGGCAGATGGGAATCGGCCAGCGTGCGCGGCAGCGACGGACTGCCCTCCACGGCCACCATCCTAAGCACCATGTTCGCATCGGCGCTCGCCAGCATCGGCTGGCCGGTGCCGGCGATCGACGCGCCGGGAATGATCATGACGCTGCTGCTTCGGCCATGTTTGCCGGACCAGCTGACCGAAGCGAGCTGCTTGCCCTTGGCGGTGGCGATGAAACGCAGGGTCAATTTGTCGCCGGGCGTCAGCTTGCGGGCGTCGATGTGGCCTTTCAATTTGGGCAGGTCGCGATAGGCCTCGGCTGTGGGCACGCCGCCCCGGCGCAGCGCGGAGAACAGCGAGTCCCCGCGCTTCATCGTGACGACTGTGACGCTTCCCTCGTCCAGACTGGAGGCGCCCCCATACGTACCATACGTAACGTTCATGTCCGGCGCGGCCGAGGCAACAAGCATGCCGCTCGCGACCGTGGGCCTCAGCATCGGGACGAAGACGGTCGCGTGCTTCTGCCCGGCGAGGGATACGCTGGGAGCGGACGCGATGAGAATTGCAGCGAGAGAGGCGACCACAGTTGCGAGGCGAATCTTCGGCAAGCCGGATCGACGGCGTTGGCGTATCCGATCCATTGCTACGGCCCCCCAATTCGGATTGTTTCAACGGACGCGCCGCGAGTCGTATGCCTTCCCCCGCCGACTCACGTTTGGTTATTGGTCCAGAATCGACCTCTCCGTCAACCCAAAAAATCCTGCTGTGGCCTCATCAACACGCTGTGGCATCGATGCATCTTGCATTTGCAAGGGCCGTGACAAATCGGTGACGGGCGGAATCGGCACGTGGGTCTTTGGCG
>DATNJA010000348.1:0-28227 GCA_035604155.1 Candidatus Udaeobacter sp.
CTCGAGAAAAACCTCAAGGTTCCCGCCATGGCGGACAAGCTCGCCCGTTTCGTGAAGGCCTCGATGAAGGGCTGGGACTGGGCCGTCGCCAATCAGGCCGAGGCGGTCCAGATCGTGCTCAACAACGATGCCACCGGTGCCCAGACCGAGAAACATCAGACCCGGATGCTGAGCGAAATCGCCAAGCTCGTGGGTAGCAATCCCAAGGGCACCGGCTGGCTCGACCCGGCTGCCTATGATCGGACGGTGAAGATCCTGCTCTCCGGCAAATCCGCGCCTGTGATCACCAAGGCGCCCGAGGGTGCCTGGACTCACGACGTTTTCGACAAGGCGATGGCGATGCCGTGAGTTGTTGGAGCAGCGGGGAGCGGGGGCTGTCGGGAGTCGACGGATATGATCGACCTCGCTTCGACCTCAGTTCTCGCCATCGATTTCCAGGACGAATATCGGGCTCAGGGTGCCTGGCCGGTCGCGGGCTATGACGCGATCCTCCATCGCGCCCGCGCAGTCATCCAGGCGGCCCGGGCCGCCGGACTTCCTGTCATCCATGTCCAAGCCTGGAGCGCCGGGAACGATGCCTATTGCGGCCTGGTTCGCGAGCACACGCCTGATGAGTTCCTGTTCGGGGTCGCCGGATCGCCGGGCGCAATCATTGCCTCGGAAGTAGCGCCCGTCGCCGGCGAAGCCGTCATCCGCAAAACATTCCCCAGTGGATTCCGCGGCACCGATCTTGCCGACACATTATCCCGTCGCGGCGTGAAACAGATCCTCGCGCTCGGGGTCTGGACCGAGAGCTGCCTGCGTGAAACCGTTCTCGACGCCGTCTATCATGGCTTTCGGGTCTGGCTGGTGAAGGACGCTTGCGGCAGCGGGACCGAAACCATGCATCGTGCAGGAATCCTCGATCTCGCGAACCGGCTCTACGGCGGCGGAGTCCTGACGGCAGAGAATGCCGTGAAATGCCTGCAAGGGTCGGCCTACGAAGCCTGGGAATTCTCACGGCCGGTGGAGTTTCCCTACGAGCTGGAGACCTTGGCCGCGCTCTATGAAGCGCTGTGATCGCTTAAGGCGGCGCGCTCCCCGACATGTAGCAGGTCACATGCATGCTGGCGCAGACGGCCAGCACGCGCTGCGCCGCGTATGACGTCGGGGATTGCTGGCCCGGTTTCACCGCCGAGGCGATCATGAGCTGGGAGACTTTGTCCTGAAGCTCGAACACATGGATGCCCACGGTCTGCTTGCCGTTGGTGACGTCGAGCTGCCGGTTGAGATCGTCCTGGTTCACGATCTTGTTCCCCGGATGGGCGTGCACCGTTTCGATGACGGTCCGGTAGACCTTGTCGGCGTTGGCCTCCAGAACCACCGTCGCGACGTCATAGGTGGGCGTATCGGGTTCGGGCTTTTGCTGCATGCTCTCGACCCGGCCGATCACCTTGCGGGCGAGGAAGACCCATTGGGCCTCCGCCGCGCCGGCACTCAGCGCCAGCAGCAGAATGCCGAACAGCAGGCTGGCGCCGAAGCGATGGACTGTCATGGCGTCCTCGGATATCGGAAATGGGTTTCGTCAACGTAATGCAACCGGCACGAGGTCGGCAATGCGCTCATCGCGACAACGGTTGTATACTGTGGAAAGAACATGCAGGAGTGCCGCGAACATGACCCGGTTCCGTCGCCTTCTGTCTGCGTTTCTGCCAGCGCTTATCGGGCTGAGCGCGATCCTTTGGGGATCAGCCGCCCATAGCGTGGACATGGGCAAGGCGAAATCGGAGATCTGCAAGGCCCGGGCAACCTGCCGGCTCACCGCGTTGCAGACGGCCGGCCAGTCGGAGGCGGGAGTCTCGCTGTTCGTCGCGGTGGTTGCCCTCGGGCTTGCCGACAAACCCGCCGATGGGCCGGACACGGGCTGCCTTTCCACTGAGGGGGACAACGATGGCGGACGGGAGTATTGGCTGATCGAGGAGGGCAAGGACCCGACGCTGCTGCTGAAGCTCTGCAACGACGGCTATGGTGCTGCGGGGGTCGGCGACGACCAGGTCGAGATCGGTCGCAACAAGCTCACGCACATCCAATATGGCGGCTCCAACGACCGTTGGGAGGTGACGGAGACCATCCAGCTGTCGCCGCAGAAATCGCTCACCACGCAGGGCTGCGGTTTCCGCGCCAGCGATCCCAGCTATGCGTCGTTGAGCTGGATCGACCTGCCCGCCATGGCGGCTCATTCCGTTGCCATCGACGACGCGCTCAAGTCCGATGCCGACAGCGACGATCCCTGCACCATGCTCCGGAATCAGATGGTGGTGCCGGCCCAGCGCGGGTTCCTCTCGGGCGTCGACGTTCCGCTTCCCGATCTCGGCAGTGACGGCGAAACGCCGCAGCCGGGGTTCGTCGTTGGAACGGTTCTCGGCAGCTGCGCCTCGCGCCTCACCCTCGGCGATGCCGGGGGCTACACCGTCTTCGGCCGGCCGGACAGCGCAAGGCTGGCCGAGGTCGCGCTTCTAGCACTCGATCGCAAGACATTGATTTTGCAGATTTTCGACTCCAGGCGGGACAGTGCGCAGGCCATGTCCTGGGTTGCGGGTGATCACTTCGAACTTTGGACGACCGAGGATCCGGGCATGGTCAATCACGCCGATCCTGGCAAGGTGAACCAGCTTGGCATCGGCCTCGACGGCAGGGTCTACGCCGGCGTCGGCGAGCCGAAACTGCCCAAGGTGGATCGCTGGCAAGGCACGGACGGCCAGAAGCGCCATGTGACCGTGCTGCGCCTCACCTGGCCCGATACCGATGCGCTGGTGGGCGGCGTCGCCATCGCTTATTCCGAAGCTGAAGGCGGGCGCCAGACGCGCATCTTCGCCACCGGTCCCATCGTGAAGAACCGGCCGCTCTACCTGCCCAACATCGACGATGTTCCCCTCACCTGCGGAGTCCGCGACGGCCGCTGGGACGTGACCGACAATCCGGGACGGCTGCAGGGGATCGATATCGCGAACTGATCCGAGCTACAGAACCTGCCACAGCTGCTCGTCCACGTAGAGGATCAACAGCTTTGAGCCCGGCGGGGGTGGGGACTTCGGATTCAGATCGTGACGGGGGAAATCCTTCTTGCGGATAGCAGCCTCTCCTCCGGGCTGGGCGAAGCGATACTCCAGCCGGAGTACATTGTTGGCATCGTCGGTATTGCGAAAGCGGGTCGAGACCAACTCGCCCGGCAGAAGTCCTCCCCCCTCCGACAGCCTCCGCTCCTTATTGGCCTGCCTCTGCATGGCGAAGCTGAAGCCGTAGTAAATCAGGGCTACAGCCAGTAGGAGCGGCCCTGACATCAGGAAAAACTCATTCATCTCCGCCAGCGGCTGCCCGGACGCCACAGCCCATCCGAGGGCGGCGAGGCTGAGAGCGGTACCCGCGATAGCAAAGACGGCCGTGGCGACTCGGAAAAAGCGGAGAACGCGTGGGCTGCGCCCGGCAGGAATCGGTCCGTGCCCCGCGATGAAGTCGCGACTCTCCTTGCGGAGAAACACGACCTCGGACAATGGCGGCAGAGGCGCCAGGACCCGCAAGGAGATTTCAGCCGTCTCGCCGGCCATTGCAGCTTCCTGGGGTGAGTAACGGGTCGCGCGCCGCTACTCCGCCGCTTCGACGAGACCGATGGGGCAAGAGACGCCCGTGCCGCCCAAGCCGCAGTACCCGCCTGGGTTCTTGGCCAAATACTGCTGGTGATAGTCCTCGGCATAGTAGAATGGCCCGGAGTCGGCGATTTCCGTGGTGATGGGGTCGAACCCGGCGGCAGTCAGCTTCTTCTGGAACGCATCGCGAGAGGCCTCGGCCGCCCGGCGCTGCTCCGGCGTGAAGGTGTAGATGGCAGAGCGGTACTGGGTGCCCATGTCGTTGCCCTGACGCATGCCTTGTGTCGGGTCATGGCTCTCCCAGAACAGCTTCAGCAGCGTCTCGTAGGACGTCACCTTGGGGTCGAAGACCACCAGCACGACCTCGGCATGTCCCGTGCGGCCCGAGCAGGTTTCCTCATAGGTCGGGTTCGGCGTCGATCCGCCGGCATAGCCAACGGCGGTGGTGTAAACCCCCGGCGCCTGCCAGAACTTGCGCTCCGCGCCCCAGAAGCAGCCGAGGCCGAAGACGGCCTGCTCGAGGCCGGCCGGGAAGGGCGGCTTCAGGGGATGGCCGTTCACCACATGGGCCGCCGGCACTTGCATTGCCGTGGCCCGGCCTTGCAGAGCCTCCGCGGGCGTGGGAAGGGCGAGCTTGCGGCCGAGGAGCCTGGAGAGCATGGGAACCTCCGTTTCAAGGTCGGCCCATAACATGGCCCCGCTGCCCGTCCGGGACAAGGGATAGGCCTGGCCCTGGACGCCGCCGGCTTGGACTTCCATCATCCAGCTTTGCGGCACCGGATGTGGAGGAGGCCTGGATGGCCAAGCACGGCTACGAAACAGGGCGGCTCGACCTGCCCTTCGTCGGGCATTGCAGCTTCGCCAAGAAGCCGATCGTGACCGACTGGACGAAAATCGACGCCGATGTTGCGGTCCTGGGCGTCCCGTTCGACATGGGAACCCAGTACCGGGCCGGCGCCCGCTTCGGCCCGCGGGGCATCCGCGAGGCCTCGACCCTGTTCTCCTTCGGTCATAGCGGCGCCTATGATTTCGAGGATGACGTGGTCTATTTGCCGGTGGACGAGGTCCGTATCGTCGATGCCGGCGACGTGGACATGGTCCACACCGACACCATGCGCTGTCACGCCAATACCGAGGCGGCAGTCCGCCAGCTCCTGAAGTCGGGGGTGCTGCCGGTGATGCTGGGCGGTGACCATGCGATCCATGCGCCTTGCATGGCTGCCTTCTCGGAACATGGGCCGCTGCACATCGTGCATTTCGACGCCCATCTCGATTTCGTCGATGAGCGCCACGGCGTTCGCTACGGCCACGGCAATCCGCTGCGCCGGGCCTCGGAAATGAAACACGTGACCGGCATGACGCAGCTCGGCATCCGTAACGTCTCCTCCTCCAATCGTGACGACTACGCCGCGGCCAGGCGGGCCGGTTCGACCATCCTTTCGGTGCGCGACGTAAGGCGCCTCGGCGCCAAAGGCACGCTGGCCAAGATTCCGGCCGGCAAGCGCTTCTATGTCACCATCGATATCGATGGCTTCGATCCCTCGATCGCGCCAGGGACGGGGACGCCGAGCCACGGCGGATTTTTGTACTACGAGGTGCTCGAAATTCTTCAGGGCCTGGTGAAGCGCGGCGACATCGTCGGCATGGACCTGGTGGAGGTGGCGCCGGACTACGACCCCACCGGGATCACCTGCTTCCTCGCCGCCCAGCTGCTGATGAATTTCCTCGGCTTCATCTTCCAGGAGCGGAAGCTGCGGAAGGCAGGAGGCAAGAACACGAGGCGCAGGTCCTAGATCATCTCCAGCGGCGTGGCGCGTCGCGGGGGAGGAGAGGCGGCGTCGAGTTCGGCCAGTTCCTCGGGCGATAGCACGATGTCATGCGCAGCCCGGTTTTCCCGCACATGCTCCTCGCGGCTGGCTTTGGGGATGGCGATGACGCCGGTTTGGCGCAACAGCCAGGCGAGGGCGATCTGTGGGATGCTGACGCCGCGCTTGGCGGCGACCTTGCGCAGCGCGGCCGAGCGGTCGAGGGGGCCGATCTCAAGCGGCGAATAGGCCATGACCGGCATGCCCGCCTCACGCATCCAGGGCAGCAGGTCGAATTCGACGCCCCTCTGCTTGAGATTGTAGAGCACCTGGTTCGTGGCGGCGGCGCGCCCGCCCGGAAGCTGGAACAGCTCGCGCATGTCGCCGACCGCGAAATTGCTGACCCCATAGTGGCGGACCTTGCCCGCCCGCTTCACCTCCTCGAATCCGGCCAGGGTCTCCGGCAGCGGAATGCCGCCGCGCCAGTGCAAGAGGTAGAGATCGATGTGGTCGGTCTTCAGGCGTTTCAGGCTGCGCTCGCAGGCGGCGACCACGCCGGGCCGGCTGGCATTGTGGGGATAGACCTTGGTCACGATGAAGGCCTCATGCCGGCGGCCCTTGATCGCCTCGGCGACGACTTCTTCGGCGCCGCCCTCGGCATACATTTCAGCCGTGTCGATCAGGGTCATGCCGAGTTCCAGGCCCAGGCGCAGTGCCGCCACCTCGTCCTTGCGGCGCGACCGGCTCTCGCCCATTTTCCAGGTTCCCTGGCCGAGAACGGGAACCTGCTCGCCGTCCGGCAAGGCAGTGCTGCGAATGGCGCTCATCGTCCCAACTCCCGCATTGCCGCGTCCAAGCCGTCGAGGGTCAAGGGGTACATCCGGCCGCTCATCAGGCGGCGGATCATCTGCAGGGACTGGACATAGTCCCAGCGCTCCTCCGAGCGCGGGTTGAGCCAGACGGCCTTGGTGAAATGGGCGGCGAGACGCTCCATCCAGCGTTGCCCCGGTTCCTCGTTCCAATGCTCGATCGAACCACCGGCATGGAGGATCTCGTAGGGGCTCATGGTGGCGTCGCCGACGAAGACCAGCATCCAGTCGGATCCGTAGCTGCGCAGCACATCGAAGGTCGGCGTCTCGGAGAGATGCCGGCGCCGGCCGCTGCGCCATAGCCGTTCATAGGGGCAATTGTGGAAGTGGAAGGTCTCGAGATGGCGGAACTCCGCCTTGGCGGCCGAGAAGAGCTGCTCGCAGCTTTCCACATGGTCGTCCATGGAGCCGCCGATATCGAGCAGCAGCAGCACCTTGACCGTGTTGCGCCGTTCGGCCTGGAGCTTGAGGTCGAGCAGGCCGGCATTGTGGGCCGTCGCCCGGATGGTGCCGGGCATGTCCAGCTCTTCGGGCCGGCCCTGCCGGGCGAAGCGGCGCAGGCGCCGCAGAGCCAGCTTCATGCCCCGGGTGCCGAGCTCGACCTCGCCGTCGAGATCGCGGAACTCGCGCTTGTCCCAGACCTTGACTGCGCTGCGGTGGCGCGACCCGCCCTGGCCGATCCTGACGCCCTCGGGGTTATAGCCGAAGGCGCCGAAGGGCGAGGTGCCGGCGGTGCCGATCCACTTGGAGCCGCCCTGATGGCGCGCCTTCTGCTCGGCCAGACGTTGGCGCAGGGTCTCCATGAGCTTGTCCCAGCCGCCCAGCGCCTCGATGGCCGCCATCTCTTCGGGCGTCAGCAGCTTCTCGGCCAGCTTCTTCAGCCATTCCTCGGGCAGCTCGGCGGCGATATCGGCGCCGACCGTATCCAGACCCCGGAAGAAATGGGCGAAGACCCGGTCGAACCGGTCGATATGGCGCTCGTCCTTCACCAGGCTCGAGCGGGCGAGGAAATAGAAGCTTTCGACATCGGTGTCGGCGCAACCGGCCTTGAGCGCGCGCAACAGGGTCAGATATTCGGTGAGGGAGGCGGGAACCCCCGCGGCGCGCAGCTCGGCGATGAAGCCGGCGAACATCGGCGGTTACGCCTGTCCACGGCGGTGCAGGAACGCAATCCGTTCGAACAGGTGCACGTCCTGCTCGTTTTTCAGGAGCGCGCCATGGAGCGGGGGAATCACCACCTTGGGATCGCTGGAACGCAGCGCCGATAGCGGGATTTCGTCGGCCATCAGAAGCTTCAGCCAGTCGATCAGCTCCGAGGTCGCGGGCCTTTTCTTCAGCCCCGGCACCTCGCGGACTTCATAGAACAGCTTCAGGGCTTCGCGGGCGAGCTCCTTGCGGATGTCGGGAAGATGGGCGGCGACGATCCGCTCCATGGTCGCGGGGTCGGGAAAACGGATGTAGTGGAAGAAACAGCGGCGCAGAAAGGCGTCGGGCAGCTCCTTCTCGTTGTTAGAGCTGATGATGACCACCGGCCGGTGGCGCGCCTTCACCGTCTGCCTCGTTTCGTAGACGAAGAACTCCATGCGATCGAGTTCGAGCAGCAGGTCGTTGGGGAATTCGATGTCGGCCTTGTCGATCTCGTCGATGAGGAGCACGACCGGCGCATCGGCCTCGAAGGCATCCCAGAGCTTGCCGCGGACGATGTAGTTGGCGATGTCGTGGACCCGGGCGTCGCCCAGTTGCCCGTCGCGCAAGCGCGAGACCGCGTCGTATTCATAGAGGCCCTGCTGGGCCTTGGTGGTCGACTTGATGTGCCATTGGATCAGGGGCAGACCCAAGGCCGCCGCGACCTCGAAGGCCAGCATGGTCTTGCCGGTGCCGGGCTCGCCCTTGACTAAGAGCGGACGCTGAAGAGTCACGGATGCATGGACCGCGACTTCCAGGTCGCGGGTCGTGATGTAGGTTTCCGTGCCTCGGAAGCGCTTCAGCAGGATCGGTCTCCCAGATTTGTCACGCGGGCCAAAGTCGCCCGAAGGCCGCGGCCAAGTCAATCTTCAGCGGCGCAGCCCTGGTCTGCGGGCCTGGGCCTGACTATGATGCCGGCCGCCCGCAACGTCCGGAGACCGGCATGGACTACGAACTCGCTCGCCGCAACATGGTCGATAGCCAGATCCGCACCAACAAGGTGACCAACGCGGAGCTGTTGAAGGCTCTTGAGGTCGTCCCGCGGGAGCGTTTCGTGCCGCCGGAATGGGCGCATGCGGCCTACGTTGACGAGAACCTGCCGCTCGCTCCCGGGCGTTATCTGATGGAGCCCATGGTCTTCGCCCGGCTGGTCCAGCTGGCCGATCCCCAGGTGACCGACCGCGTTCTGGTCGTCGGTTCGGGCAGCGGCTACGGCGCGGCGGTGCTGGCAAACCTGGTGCGTTCGGTCGTGGCGCTGGAAAGCGATTCCGGCCTGGCCGCCCGGGGCCGGGAACAATTCGCCAGGCTCAGGATCGACGGGGCGACGCAAGTGGACGGCCCGCTGACAGAGGGTTGGATCCTCAAGGCACCATACGAAATCATCCTGGTGGAAGGGGCGGTCGAGGTCCTCCCGGGGACCCTGTTCGAGCAGCTGGCCGATGGGGGCCGGCTGGTAGCCGTGGTCGAGACCGACGGCATCGGCCGGGCGACCCTTTTCGACAAGCGCAACGACGTATTGTCCCACCGGACAGTCTTCGATGCCTCGGTTCCGGTTCTGCCGGGCTTGAAGCGCAAGCGCGGCTTCGTCTTCTAAGCGCCGAATTTTCTGAGAGATTTTCCCGGCGCCGGCTGTACAATCCGGCCGCGGGCCATCATGGCCCTGAGAGGAAGCCAGATCGGTCATGAGCGAGCCCAAGGGCGCGCAGAGACCGACGATGGAGGAGATCCTGGCCTCCATCCGAAAGATGATCCCGGACGAGGATGAAGCTCCCCCGCCGGAGGCCGGTCCGTTGCCGGTCGGCGCTCCGGAAGCCAATGAGCTGGTCCTGACCCAGATGTTGGCCGAGGACGGGTCCCTGGTCAGGCTCGCCGCTCCGTCCCTGCCCAAAGCCGAGGGTGAGGTGCTTTTGTTGACCGAGACGGCCCCGCCCCAGCCGACGGCGAGCGCCGCCCCGTCGCCGCCTGCAACAGAGACGGTGGAAGCCTTCGTGCGCCGGGCGCTTGAGCCCCAGATCCAGGCCTGGCTCGAAGCCCATCTGCCGGACATGGTCGAGCGCATGGTCCAGGACGTGATCGACGGCATCCGGCGCAAGAGCGAGAAGGACAAACCGTCGTCGTAGTTGCGGCCCGGCCACCGGCCCTTGCCAGCCGATGCGCTGCCCCTTAAACAACCGCCCATGCTCGAAAAGACCTTCAATCCGGCCGAAGTCGAGGCCAAGCACTATGCGCGCTGGGAACAGGGCGGCTATTTCGCCTGCAATCCGGACTCCAAGGCAGCACCTTTCACCATCATGATGCCGCCGCCCAACGTCACGGGCAGCCTGCATATGGGCCACGCGCTCACCTTTACCCTGCAGGACGTTCTGGTCCGCTACGAGCGCATGCGAGGGCGCGATGTCCTCTGGCAGCCTGGCACCGACCACGCCGGCATCGCCACCCAGATGGTGGTGGAGCGCCAGCTGGCCGAGAAGGGCATCGTGCTCCAGCGTTTGGGCGCGCGGGCCAATCTTCAGACCATCGGCCGGGCCGCCTTCGTCGAGAAGGTCTGGGAATGGAAGCGGGAGTCGGGCGGCACCATCATTCGTCAGCTCCGGCGCCTCGGCGCTTCGGCCGATTGGGCGCGCGAGCGGTTTACCATGGACGAGGGCCTGAGCCAGGCGGTGCGCAAGGTTTTTGTCGATCTTCACCGCCAGGGCCTGATCTATCGCGACCAGCGGCTGGTCAACTGGGACCCCAAGCTTCACACGGCGATCTCCGATCTCGAGGTGGAGGCGCGGGAGGTGAAGGGCCATCTCTGGCATCTGCGCTATCCGATCGACGGCGAGGAGGGTCGCTACATCGTCGTGGCCACCACCAGACCGGAGACCATGCTGGGCGACACCGCGGTGGCCGTGCATCCCGATGACGCGCGCTACAAGGACCTGATCTCGAAGAATGTGCGCCTTCCCCTTGTCGGCCGCCTCATCCCGATCGTCGCGGACGAGCATGCCGATCCGGCGACGGGCAGCGGTGCGGTCAAGATCACGCCGGCCCATGACTTCAACGACTTCGAGGTGGGACGGCGCCACGGTCTGTCCATGATCAACATCTTCGATGCCGACGCGCGCCTGAACGACAACGTGCCGACGGCCTATCGCGGCCTGTCCCGGGAGGAAGCCCGCAAGAGGGTGGTGGCCGACTTGGAAGCGGCCGGCCTGATCGACAAGGTAGAGTCCCATCAGCTGACGATGCCCTACGGCGACCGTTCGGGCGTGGTCATCGAGCCGTGGCTGACCGACCAGTGGTACGTGAATGCGGCCAAGCTGGCCGAGCCGGCGATCGCGGCGGTGGAAACCGGGCGCACCCGGTTCGTGCCGGAGCAGTGGACCGCGACATACTTCCAGTGGATGCGCAACATCCAGCCCTGGTGCATCTCGCGCCAGCTCTGGTGGGGGCATCAGGTGCCGGCCTGGTACGGGCCGGACGGCGAGATTTTCGTCGCCATGGATGAGGCCGAAGCCGCCGCCGCGGCCGCAAGGCACTACGGCAAGGCAACGGTGCTGAAGCGGGACGAGGACGTGCTCGATACCTGGTTCTCCTCGGCGCTCTGGCCTTTCTCGACGCTCGGCTGGCCGGAGAAGACCCGCGAGCTTGCCCGCTACTATCCAGGCGATGTGCTGGTCACCGGCTTCGACATCATCTTCTTCTGGGTCGCGCGGATGATGATGATGGGGCTGCACTTCATGGGCGAGGTGCCGTTCGGCACCGTCTACATCCACGCCCTGGTGCGCGATGAGTTCGGTCACAAGATGTCCAAGTCCAAGGGCAACATCATCGATCCCCTGGAACTCATCGACAAATACGGCTGCGACGCCGTGCGCTTCACCTTGGCAGCCCTCGCCGCGCCCGGTCGCGACGTGAAGCTGGCGGCGAGCCGGGTGGAGGGCTACCGCAACTTTGCGACCAAGCTCTGGAACGCCGCGCGCTTCTGCCAGGTCAACGGCTGCCTGCCGGACCCGGCCTTCGATCCGTCCCGCTGCCGCCAACAGGTGAACCGCTGGGCAGTGGGGCGGATCGTCGATCTGGCCCGGCGGGTCGACCAGGCGCTGGCGGAGTTCAAGTTCAACGAGGCCGCCCACGCCCTCTATCATGGTGTCTGGGGCGAGTTCTGCGACTGGTATCTGGAATTCGCCAAGCCGATCATCGCCGGCGCCGACGCGGACGCGATCGTGGAAACCCGCGCCGCCGTGGCCTGGGCGCTGGGCCAGCTACTGCATTTGCTCCATCCCTTCATGCCGTTCATAACCGAGGAGCTGTGGCAGCAGGTCCTGGACGGAAAGACGCCGCTCATCGTCGCCGCCTGGCCGAGCTACGACCCGAACCTCACCGACCGCGCCGCGACGGCCGAGCTGGATTGGATCGTCCAACTCGTCTCGGAGATCCGCGCCGTCAGGGCCGAGATGAACGTGCCTCCTGCGGCCCAGCTGCCTGCGACCCTCGGGGATGCCGGGCCGGAGGCGGAAGCCAGGCTCGCGAACCACGGCGAGCTCGTCTGCCGGCTGGCGCGGCTGACCGAGATCAAGCCGGGAGGGAGTGCCGCCGGCGCGGTGCAAGTGGTCGTCGAGGGTGCCACCGTGATGCTGTCCCTCGCCGGCCATGTGGACGTGGACAAGGAGCGCGCGCGGCTGAGCAAGGAGATCGACCGTGTCGCCGGCGAGGCGGGCAAGATCGAACGAAAGCTCGCCAACAGCGACTTCGTCGCCAAGGCGCCGCCCGAGGTGGTGCAGGACCAGCGCGAGCGTCTCGCCGAGGCCGGCGCGGCACATGCAAAGCTCTCGAGCGCGCTCCAGCGCCTGGCCTCGTTTCGCTGAGTCGGCCCGTTACTTGTGTTTCGTATCCGGCGGAGAGAGCGTCGTCATCGTATTGATGCGCCAGTAGTTCTCCCAGTCGTATTTCGGATCGTCGCGATAGACACGGTTGGGAATCTGATCGTCCGCCGTTCCCCGCATCACGGCGCAGATGTCGTTCCGTACTTCCTGGATCATGCGGTAATACTGGTGACCTTCGCTGTCGTAGCTATTCTCCCAATTGCCTACGCCTGCGGCCGAGGCATTGACGAAAGTGACGTTGAAGCCCCTGAAATCGTCTTTGTTGGGCGGCCCGTCGATGCCCAGGCGAACGTCCAATTGATGGTACGCCGCCAGCGAAGCGGTGAGCGCTACGTCCTGATTGTTGTAGTAGACGTAGACCCTGTCGGCGAGGGTCCTGGCTGCAGCCAGATTGCCCGGAGGCGTCAGTTCGTTTCGCCCTTCGTCTGCTGCAGCAAGGATGATCCGGTCATAGGTCCAGGGTGCGGTAGGGGCAAGGGCGGCCATGGCCTGGTCGACCACGTGGTTGCCCATGCTGTGGGCGAGCAGAGTGACGTGACCCGCGGCTCCTTGCTGCGCGCGGAAGGCAGCAACAAGCGGCTGAAGCTTGATCAGCATCTGGGCGAGCGCCGGCCCCGACTTGGTCGAGTATTCCCAGTCGCGCGGGTATTCGGAAAGCTCACCGGCCGATGGCCAGCCGAACATGACCATGCTGCTGGGATTGGGAAACGTGCCTTCGTTGAACCACCGCGCGAGGTAGTCGGCCCGGGTCACCGAATCCCAGAAGTGGTACTGGAAGCCGTGCACCGACAGAATCAGATGCGCTGAGCCGTTGATGATGGCCTGCTTTGCCGCCGGGGAGAAATCGCCGGGAGAAGGATCGGACAGCGTGACGTCGCCGGCCGTCGGCGCCTCGATCGGCAGGCCTTTGTCGTCATGGCCCGGCGGTGAGTTGACATCGGCGATGCCGAAGGTCAGGTTTCCGGGTTCGGGCCCGTTGAAGTCGGTGCCGAAGCTCGTCGGTGCCGTCGGATTGTCGGGGTTGCGGTTGGTCGCATAGTAGATCCGGCCCATTTCCTGCTTCCTCCCAATTTGCAAATTATGGGAGAGCATAACGCGAAATGGTTTATTTCTTCTTCACCATGCCTTTCAGCGCGGCGAATCATGGCGAGGCTGGATTTTCGTGGTTGGCGGAGCGAATTGTCGCAGAGGCATCTTCCGATAAAGCATTGGAAGCCTTGACCCCCTCCGGCTATTTTGCCGGTTTGGCATCCTGAACCCAGCGAGAATCCCAGCCATGCGCAAGTTCGACAAGTCGAAGCTGCCGAGCCGCCACGTCTCCATCGGGCCCGCGAGCGCCCCGCACCGGTCGTACTACTACGCCATGGGAATGACCGAGGATGAGATCGCACAGCCTTTCGTGGGCGTAGTGACGACCTGGAACGAAGCCGCCCCCTGCAACATCTCTCTGGCCCGCCAGGCCCAGGTGGTGAAGAAGGGTGTGAAGGCCGCCGGCGGGACGCCACGCGAGTTCACCACCATCACGGTCACCGACGGCATCGCCATGGGCCATGCCGGAATGAAATCCTCTCTGGTCAGCCGCGAGGTCATCGCCGACAGCACCGAGCTTACCGTGCGCGGCCATTGCTATGACGGGCTGGTGGGCCTGGCCGGCTGCGACAAGTCCCTGCCGGGGCTGATGATGGCCATGGTCAGGCTCAACATTCCCTCGGTGTTCATGTATGGCGGCTCGATCCTGCCCGGCCGCTTCCGCGGGCGCGACGTGACGGTGCAGGACGTGTTCGAGGCGGTGGGTGCCCATTCCAGCGGCAAGTTCAGCGATGCGGATCTGCACGAACTGGAATGCGTCGCCTGTCCGTCGGCCGGTTCCTGCGGCGGCCAGTTCACCGCCAACACCATGGCTTGCGTCTCCGAGGCCATCGGCCTGGCGTTGCCGGGCTCGGCCGGCGCGCCGGCACCCTATGAGAGCCGGGACGCCTATGCCGAGGCTTCCGGCCGAGCGGTCATGGACTTGCTTCAGCGCAGGATTCGCCCGCGGGATATCGTCACCCGCAAGGCCCTCGAGAACGCGGCCATGGTGGTGGCTGCTTCCGGAGGCTCGACCAATGCCGGCCTTCATTTGCCGGCGATCGCCCATGAGGCGGGGATAGAATTCGATCTCGAAGACGTCTGCAAGATCTTCCGGCGCACGCCTTATATCGCCGACCTGAAGCCGGCGGGGCGCTATGTCGCCAAGGATCTCTATGACGTGGGCGGCGTGCCGATCCTGATGCGGGCGTTGCTGGACGGCGGTTTTCTCCATGGCGACTGCCTGACGGTGACGGGCAAGACGATTGCCGAGAACTTGCGTGGCGTGAAACTGCCCGCGGGTCAGGATGTGGTCCGCCCGACCTCGAAGCCTCTCTCGCCCACGGGCGGCGTGGTGGGCCTGAAGGGCAATCTGGCACCCCAGGGCGCCATCGTGAAGGTCGCCGGGATGAAGACCCTGACCTTCACCGGCAAGGCCCGCTGTTTCGACTGCGAGGAAGACGCCTACCACGCCGTGCGCGAGGGCAAGTACAAGGCGGGCGACGTGCTGGTGATCCGCTATGAGGGCCCTCGCGGCGGCCCCGGCATGCGCGAGATGCTGGCGACCACGGCGGCGATCTATGGCCAGGGCATGGGCGACAAGGTGGCCTTGATCACCGACGGGCGTTTTTCGGGCGCCACCCGTGGTTTCTGCGTCGGTCATGTCGGGCCCGAGGCGGCGGTGGGCGGGCCCATCGGATTGCTAAAGAACGGCGACGTGATCCATCTTGACGCCGCAAAGGGGACGCTGACCGTCGATCTCACCAAGGCTGAACTCGCCAAGCGGCGCAAGGCCTGGAAACCGCGCCGGCATGATCACCAGTCCGGTGCGCTGTGGCGCTATGCCATGACCGTGGGCGACAGCGTAAAGGGCGCGGTTACCCATCCTGGGGCCAAAGCCGAGACCCATATCTATGCGGATATCTGACGTCCCGCAGTGGCGGCGCGGTCTGGCGCTTCTCCTGGCGCTGGGCTTCCTGCTGCCGCTGCTCGCGTCTTGCGGGGTCAACGACATCCCGACTTACCGCGAGCAGGCCAAAGCCGCCTGGGCCGAGGTGCTGAACCAGTATCAGCGCCGCGCCGACCTGGTGCCGAACCTGGTAGCAACGGTCAAAGGCGCGGCCAATTTCGAGAGCAAGACGCTCGAGGCCGTGGTCGAGGCGCGGGCCAAGGTCGGACAGATGCAGCTGCCACCCGATATCCTCAACAATCCCCAGGCCCTCCAGACCTTCGAGCAGAACCAGGCCGGCCTGACTTCGGCATTGTCGCATCTGCTGGTGGTGTCGGAGCAGTACCCGGAGCTGAAGGCGAACGCCAACTACCAGACCCTCCAGGCCCAGCTCGAAGGGACTGAGAACCGCATCGCGGTTGCCCGGCGCGACTACATCGAGGCGGTCAGGCTCTACAACACCGAGCTTTCCACCATACCCGGGAGCTGGTGGGCGGCACTGCTTTATCCCTCCGACAAGGAAATGGCTCAGTTCGCCGTCGACGAGAAGACGACCGCGGTTCCCGCGGTCAATTTCAGCAACTAGTAGCCCCAAGATGTCACGGATCGCACCGTCGATCCTGCTGCTTCTCTTCTTGCTGGTGCCGGCGGGGGCGCATGCCTCCGGGCCTGCCATCCCGCCCTTGACCGGCCGGGTCGTCGACCTCGCCAATCTCATGGACGAGTGGACGCGCAATCGCATCTCGGGCGAGCTGGAGAATTTCGAGAAGCAGAGCGGGACCCAGCTCGTGGTGGTGACCCTGCCGGATCTCGGCGGGTACGCCATCGAGGATTGGGGCATCGCGCTCGGCCGTGGCTGGGGCATCGGCCAGAAGGGAAAGAACAACGGCCTGCTCCTGATCGTGGCGCCCAACGACCGCGAAGTCAGGATCGAGGTCGGCTACGGCCTGGAAGGCGACCTGCCGGACGCAACCGCTAACGCGATCATCCAGAAGGTGATCGTGCCGCGTTTTCGCAACGGCGACATGGCCGGCGGCGTCACCGCGGGGGTCGAGGCGATCATCGAGACCTTGGGTGGCAAGCCGGTCGCGCAGGTCACCGGCAACGGCAACGACCAGGGATCGGGCCAGGCGATCGCGGTCTTGCCCATTATTTTCCTTTTCATCATGTTGACTATATTTCTCAGCAACATGCGCCGCCGCCGCTACGGCATGGGCTATCCCTTTTACATGGGTGGTCCGATGTACATGGGCGGCATGGGTCGTGGCGGATTTGGCGGAGGTTTCGGCGGTGGAGGCGGGTTCTCCGGCGGAGGCGGCAGCTTCGGGGGCGGAGGCGCCTCGGGACACTGGTGATGAGGATGAGAAAGCTTTCGCAAAATGAGCGCAATGCCGTGGTCGCCGCGATCCGCGAGGCGGAGCAAGGGACTAGCGCCGAGTTCGTCGCCGTCGTGGCCCGCCGGATCGATCGCCATCACGGTGTCAGCCTCACCCTCGGCCTGGCGGCGGCGCTGCTCGCGGGCATGGCCGTTGCCTGGCTCGACCCCTGGGCCTCCGTGTGGAAGGCGCTCGCGGCCCAATCCATCGCGTTTGCCGTCGTTTACCTGATCGCCGACTTCACGCCGCTTGCGGCCCGCCTCGCGCCGCGCCCCATGCGAGCAGCCAAGGCCCGGCGCCTCGCCCATCTGCTGTTCCTCGACCGTGGTCTTGCGGGCCTGCCGGCCCATAACGGCGTGCTGCTTCTGGTGGCCTTGGCCGAGCAGCAGGTGGAGATCGTCGCCGATCACGCCATCGACAGACTGGCCGGCGGCGAGGCCTGGTCCGGGGTCGTCCGGTCTTTCGCCACAGGGGCAAGGACGGGCGAGGTCGGGGCCGCGCTGGTGGCGGCACTCATGGAGCTGGGCGCCATCATGGCCCGGCATTTTCCGCCGGAAGCCGGTCAGGCCAGCCGCGTGCCCGATCGGCTCATAGAACTCTGAGGCTGGGACAAGCGTGGCGCGCATCGCGGTCGGCGGCTTTCAGCACGAGACCAACACCTTCTCCAACGTGCCGACGACCTATGAGGATTTCGCCCGGGCCGACGGGTGGCCCGCCTTGACTGAGGGCCGCGCAATTTACGCCGCCCTTGAGGGCATCAACCTGCCGGCATCCGGCTTCATCGCCGCGGCCAATCGCGCCAGGCATGAGCCGGTCCCGCTGTTGTGGTGCGCGGCAACGCCGGCGGGCCGGGTGACCAGGGACGCCTTCGAGCGCATCGCAGGTCAGCTTTGCCAGCTCCTCGCCGATGCGCGGCCTTTGGATGGGCTCTACCTCGATCTCCATGGCGCCATGGTTGCGGAGCATCTTGCGGATGGAGAAGGAGAACTTCTGCGCCGGCTGCGCCAGGTCGCGGGTCCGACGCTGCCCATCGTCTGCTCCCTCGACTTCCACGCCAATATTTCGCAGGCCATGGTCGAGAACTCCTCGGCTATGACCGCCTATCGCAGCTATCCCCACGTGGACATGAGGGAGTCTGGCGAACGGGCGGCGGCTCTGCTCGATCGAATCCTTGTCCACGGACCTCTGGCAAAAGCGCTGCGCAAGCTGCCGTTTCTCATCCCGCTCACCTGGCAATGCACGCTCATCGACCCGGCGGCGGGTCTGTTTCGCGAGCTTGCATCGATGGTGAGCGGCGGCGTGGCCGATCTTTCTTTCGCACCCGGCTTCCCGCCGGCCGACGTTCCCGACTGCGGACCCTCGGTGCTGGCCTATGGCGCGGATCAACGCTCCGCCGACCGCGCCGCCGATCGCCTCGCCGCGGCCGTGAGCGAGGCCGAGGGCGATTTCGCCGGCAAGGTCTGGCAGCCGCGGGAGGCGGTGCGCGAAGCCATGCGTCTGGCGCCGACAACGGGCCGGCCTGCGATTCTCGCCGACACCCAGGACAATCCGGGCGCCGGCGGCCATTCGGACACGGTTGGACTGATCGACGCCCTGATTGCCGAGCGGGCCGAAGCGGCGGTCGCCGGATTGCTTTGCGATCCGGCCGCCGCGGCCATAGCCCATGCAGCGGGCGAGGGAACGGAAATCGACATCGCGCTGGGCGAGGGTTCGCGCCTTCCGGGTCACCGGCCGCTGGCGGCACGCTTCCGGGTTCAGCGCCTGGGCGACGGGCGCTTCAATGCCACCGGACCGTTCTATGCCGGCAATCGCATGCAGCTCGGGCCCATGGCGCTGCTGTCCACGAGTGGCGTCCGGATCGCCGTTTCCAGCCGCAAGCAGCAGGCGGCGGACCAGGCCATGTTCCGCCATCTCGGCGTCGAGCCCCGGGAGCAGCGGATCATGGCCCTCAAGAGCTCGGTCCACTTCCGTGCCGATTTCGAGCCCATTTCCTCGGGGGTACTCATCGTCGCCGCGCCTGGCGCCAACCCGGTCGATCACCGGGAATTGCCATACCGGCATCTCAGGCCTGGCATGCGGCTGATGCCGAAGGGCCCGGCGTTTGGCGGCGATAGCCCCTAACCCCGGTCCGCGCGACCCGTCACCGCGACGATCTCTTTGCTCGTCGGAGAGAGCGGACGCCGGTCCCAATCCCCGTACCAGGCGATCGGTTTAAGTCCGGCCTCATCAATCAACCGCGCGATATGGTCATGGTCGATGAAACGGATGCGGCTCTCGGAAACGCGCTCGGTGCCGCGATCGAGAAAGCGATAGCGGTGGGTGATCCGGACGATGCCGCTGGCTTCCTCGAAGGCGGTTTCATCGGATTCCTCGACGCGGCCGTGAGGAGCGATTTCCACGGTCCAAGCATTGCCGGGCCGCCATTCTTGCCACTCCCGGACCGCGGGATCGCGGCTCTCGAAAATGAACCTGCCGTCCGGTGCAAGGTGGCGTCCGGCGGCGCTGAGGACAGCGACGGCATCCTCGTCGCTCAGCAGGGCCTGGAAGGCGTGGCCGGTCATATAGATGAGCCTGAAGCGCCCGGCCAAATCCAGGCTTTGGCCGTCGCATTGGAACCAGGTAACCCGCTCGGCGCCCGGCCGCGATCGGGCGACCTTCAGCATGCCCGCCGCCGGATCGACCCCTGCGACTTCGAGGCCCTCGCTTGCGATGCGCACCGCGAGCATGCCGGTGCCGCAGCCGAGGTCGAGGACAGGGCCGCCGGACTCCCGCGCCCGTTGGAGATAGAAATCGTCGCAAGAGCTCCAGGGATTGAGATGATCGTAGAGCGAGGCGAGGATGGCGTCGTCGAAGATCTCGTCGACCGGCCTTGGCATGATCGCCGACAGGCTGGCGGGCTAGAGATCCAGCTCGCACCACACGGGCGTGTGGTCGGAAGGCTTTTCCTGCTTGCGCGGGCCCCGGTCGATGTCGGCGGCGGTCAGAAGATCGGCCGCCTGGGGCGACAGCAGAAGATGATCGATCCTCAGACCCTCGTCCTTTTGCCAGCGGCCGGCCTGGTAGTCCCAGAAGGTGTAGCGGTGGGGCTCGGAATGGAGAGCGCGGTAGGCATCGACCAGGCCAAGATTCACGATCCGCCGGAAAGCCGCGCGGCTTTCGGGCCGGCAGAGGGCGTCATCCTTCCAGCCTTCGGGATCATAGACATCGTCGTCCGTGGGCACGACGTTGTAGTCGCCGCCCAGCACCATTGGCTCCTCATGGGTCAGCAGGGCCGCGGCATGGCGGCGCAGGCGCTCGAGCCAGGCGAGTTTGTAGGTGAATTTCTCGCTGTCGGCCGGATTGCCGTTGGGCAGGTAGATCGAGGCGACCCGGACCACCTTCTTGTCGTGCTGGATGAGGGCCTCGACATAGCGCGCCTGCTCATCGTCCGCCGCGCCCGACAGGCGCTCCGCTTCGACGGTCATGGGATGGCGGGAGAGGATGGCGACGCCGTTGTAGGTCTTCTGGCCGACGATCGCCAGGTTATAGCCGAGATCTTCGACCTCGAGACGCGGGAAGCCGTCCGTCGTGCATTTCAATTCCTGGAGCAGGGCGACGTCGGGGTGGAAGCTCTTCAGCCAGCCGACGAGGTGGCCGATGCGTTGCCGGACCGAATTGACGTTCCAGGCGGCGACGCGGATCAAACGGAGAAGGAGCTGCCGCAGCCGCAGGAGGAGGTGGCGTTTGGATTGCGCACCTGGAAGGACGCCCCCACCAGCTCCTCGACGAAATCGATCTCAGACCCGGCCAGGAGGTCGAGAGAGGCCGAATCGACCAAGAGCTTCACTCCATCGCGGGCGAAGACGGAATCGTCATCGGTGCGCGTATCGTCGAAGGAGAAGCCGTACTGAAAGCCCGAGCATCCGCCGCCCGATACCGCGAGGCGCAGCATCAGGGCAGGGTTGCCCTCTGCCTCGATGAGCTGGGCGACCCGCTTGGCCGCCGCCTCGGTCAGCACCACTTCCTTGACCGGCGTGATCTGGTTCATGCTGGCTCAGCCGTTCTTGTCCAAAGCGCCCTTAGAGCTGCCTTTCAATGTAGGCGTGGGCGCGGGTTTGTCAAACCCCGGGGCAGCCCCAGGGAAGACCACTGGCATTTTCCGCTGGCGCGGGAACCGGTTCGGCCGAGAAAATCCGTCAAAATCAAAGAATCCAAAGCATGTTCCGATTCAACAGGATCGGAACATGTTCTAGTGTCCGGCCCCATGGTGCTACCCCTTTCGGCCCTTGCCCCGTATGCCAGCCGGGCGGAAGCCAGCCGGGGCCGGCTGCATCCCGAGCCGGAAGCCCGGATGCGCACGGTTTTCCAGCGCGACCGCGACCGGATCGTCCATTCGACGGCCTTCCGGCGCCTCAAATACAAGACCCAGGTCTTCGTCTATCACGAAGGCGATCACTATCGCACCCGCCTCACCCACAGCATCGAGGTTGCCCAGATCGCACGGAGCATCGCCCGGACCCTCGCTCTCGACGAGGACCTGGCCGAGGCGGTGGCGCTCGCCCATGACCTGGGCCATCCGCCGTTCGGCCACAGCGGGGAGGAGGCCCTCGATGAATGCATGGCGCCCTTCGGCGGCTTCGACCACAACGAGCAGACCTTCAGGATCCTGACCCGCCTCGAATGCCACTACGCCGAGTTCGACGGGCTGAACTTGACCTGGGAATGCCTCGAGGGCATCGCCAAGCACAACGGTCCGCTGACGGGCGAAGGGGCGGGTGCCCGCGCCAGGGCCCGGGGCGTGCCGGCGACCATCGCCCAATACGACGCCGAGGCGCGGAATCTCGAACTCGGCGGCTGGCCCGGCCCCGAAGCTCAGGTGGCGGCCCTCGCCGACGACATCGCCTATAACAACCACGATATCGACGATGGCCTCCATGCTGGCCTCTTCGCCGTGGCCGATCTCGCGGAGGTGCCATCGGTCGGGCGGGTTTTCGACGAAGTTTCGGCGCGCTATCCGGGGCTGGAAGCGCCGCGCTTGATCCATGAATCGGTGCGCCGGCTGATTGACCGGGTGGTGAGCGACCTGATAGAGGAAACGCGCCGGCGCCTGGCCGAGGCCGAGCCGAGCTCGGTCGAGGCGATTCGCGCGCTGGGCAGGCCCGTGGTGGCGTTTTCGGCGGCGATGCGCGACGGCGATCGGGCCCTCAAGCGGTTCCTGTTCGAAAGGATGTACCGCCACGAGCGCGTCAACCGGATGACCGCCAGGGCGAGGCGCGTGGTGCGGGAGCTGTTCGATGCTTATCTTGCCGAGCCCCAGGTCCTTCCGGCCGAATGGCGCTCTGAGGCTGCCGCACCGGGGTCGATGGCGACGGCTCGGCTGGTGGCCGACTACATAGCCGGCATGACGGACCGCTACGCTTTCGATGCCCATCGCCGCCTTACGGGAGCGGATCTCTCGCAGTCATGAACGTCTTCGCTTTATTCCGCGCGCGCATCGTTGCCGAGCTCGAAGCCCTCGAAGCGGCAGGCGCGCTTGCTCCGGGTCTGGACTTCGCCCGTGTCTCGGTCGAGCCGCCGCGGGAAGCGAGCCATGGCGACATATCCACCAATGCGGCCATGGTGCTGGCCAAGCCTGCCGCTATGAACCCGCGGGCTTTGGCGGGCCTGCTCGCCCCGCGCCTCGCCGCACTCGATGACGTGACCGAGGTGGAAGTCGCCGGCCCCGGCTTCATCAATCTCAAGGTCGCCGACCGTTTCTGGCAGGCGCGGATCGCCGACATCCTGGCAGCGGGAGACGGCTACGGCGCCTCGATGGTTGGCGGCGGCCGCGCGGTCAACGTGGAATATGTTTCCGCCAACCCGACCGGCCCGCTCCACGTCGCTCATGCTCGCGGCGCCGTCGTGGGCGACGCGCTGGCTTCGCTACTGGCCAAGGCCGGTTACAAGGTGACCCGGGAGTATTACATCAACGATGCCGGCGCCCAGGTCGACGTCCTCGCCCGTACGGCCCATCTGCGCTACCGCGAGGCGTTGGGCGAGACCATCGCGCAGATTCCCGAAGGCTTCTATCCGGGCGACTATCTGAAGGATGTGGGCCGGGCGCTCGCGGCGCGGGATGGCAAGAAATGGCTCGGGCGACCGGAGGAGGAATGGCTGACGCCTGTGCGGCGCTTCGCCGTCGATACGATCCTCGCCGGCATTCGCGCAGATCTGGCGGCGCTTGGCATCCACCAGGAGGTGTTCAGCTCCGAGCGCGCGATGATCGAGTCCGGCGGCGTCGACCGGGCTCTCAAGACCCTGGAGGAGCGCGGCCTCGTCTACATCGGCACGCTCGATCCCCCCAAGGGCAAGGCGCCCGAGGATTGGGAGCCGCGGCCCCAGACCCTCTTCCGCTCCAGCCAGTTCGGCGACGACGTCGACCGGCCGCTGAAGAAGTCCGACGGCAGCTGGACCTATTTCGCCAGCGACATCGCCTATCACTTCGACAAGTTCCGCCGCGGCACGCCGACCATGATCGATATCTGGGGCGCCGATCACGCGGGCTACATCAAGCGCATGCAGGCCGCGGTCAGGGCGATCACCGGCGGCGAAGGCGAGCTCGATGTGAAGATCTGCCAGCTCGTCCGCCTGCTGCGCGAAGGCCAACCGGTGAAAATGTCGAAGCGGGCCGGGACCTTCGTCACCATGCGCGAGGTGGTGGAGGAGGTCGGCCGGGACTCGGTCCGTTTCATCATGCTGACGCGCAAGAACGACGCGCCGCTGGATTTCGACCTGGCCAAGGTCCTCGAGCAGTCGCGGGACAACCCTGTCTTCTATGTGCAGTATGCCCATGCCCGGGCACGCTCGGTCTTGCGCAACGCGGCGGCGGAGTTTCCGGGCATTGATTCCATCTCTGCCGACCTGCATCGCTTGACCGACTCGGGCGAGATTGGTTTGATCAAACTGATGGCAGGCTGGCCGCGAATCGTGGAAAGCGCGGCCGAGGCGCATGAGCCTCATCGCATCGCATTCTATCTTTACGACCTGGCGGCAGCCTTCCATGCGCTCTGGAACAGGGGGAAGGAGGATGCCGCTCTGCGTTTCCTCCTGGCGGAGGATCCGGGGCTGACGGCGGCGCGGGTCGCCATGCTTCGGGCGATGGCGCTGACGATCGCCTCGGGGTTGGGCGTATTCGGGGTCGAACCGGCTGAGGAGATGCGTTGATGGCAACGGAAAGACGAGCGCCGGAGGACCTGCAGGAAGCCGTGGCGGCGACCCTGCGCCGCCTGCGCGGCGAGATCGGCGCGCCGGGCCAAGTCCCGGCCGCAAGACAGGAACCCGTCCTGGGCCCGACCCTGACGGGCCCGGGTGCGCCTTTCGTTGCGACGCCGTCTGCGGCGTCACCACCGCCGGTCCAGCCCGATCTTCTCTCCCGCGCCGAGACCGAACACGAGATTCCGCCCAACCCCAGCGTTCGGCTGGCCGAACTGCGCCAGACGCTGGCCAGGCCCGATCCCGCCGACCGGCAACGAACGCGGCTGCTGCCTTACATGCTGTCGATCCTGGCCGTCGCCGTTTTCGCCGGCATAGGTTGGTGGGCCTATAAGTCCGTCAACGGGACATCCCGGAACGGCGAAGTGCCGGTGGTAGCAGCAAGCCAAGTGCCGGAGAAGGTGCCGCCCGCCGCCGACCAGGGCGCCGATACTTCGACAACCAGCGGCAACAAGACCATTTACAACGAGGTGGCCCCGGGCAGCGCGCCCGAGCCGAAGACCGAAGTCCTGCTTCCGCCGCCCGAGGCGCCCCAGGTACCACCTTCCATGGACACGACCACCAGCGGTTCCACGACGGAGTCTGGTCCGACAGCGCCCTCGACGACGGCGGCTGACACCGGCTCGGCCAGCGGCTCCAGCGCCACGACGTCGACGACCGGATCGACGAGCAGCGGAACCTCGAGCGATCAAACGGCGTCGTCGACCGCTGCGACAACGGCAAACAATACGACAACGGCGGCGGCTTCCTCGTCTTCCAGCGCGGCCGAGCCGGCGACGACGGCCCTGGCCACCAACTCCGCGACGACGACCGCCGCCTCGTCGGGCATGACGGAGACGCTGATCCCGAGCGCCTCGACACCCTCGGGAGCGGCGGCAACCGCAGAGCCGGCCTCCGTCGGGGCCACAACGCCGCCGCCGCCGACCAGCATCCAGACCGAGACAACGAGTCAGAGCGCCGCACCCGCCGCCGAGACGGCGCCCTTGCCAGCCGCGCCTCTGACGGTCGAAAGCACGCCGCCCGCTACGACGACCACGTCGACGGATAACGCGAACGGCGCAGCAGCCTCCGCGGCCGCGGCGGCGCCTGCGACCACTGCCGCCGCGGCCCCGGCGTCATCGACCCCGGCATCACCGACAACGACCCAGACGGCGTCGCTCGGCAACTATCGGATCCAGCTTGCCTCCCTCAAGAGCGAGGCCGCGGCCCAGAAGACCTGGAAGCGCTTGGCGACCAAATACAAAGATGTGCTGGCAAGCCTGACCGTTCACATACAAAGAGTGGCGCTTACCTCGGGTACCTACTATCGCCTCCAAGCCGGGCCCTTCGAGGACAAGACCTCTGCCAATGCTGCCTGCACCAAACTTAGGGCGCATGGTCAGCAATGTATCGTTAAGCCCTGATTTTTCATGAAATCGAAGGCCGTTGTCTTCGGCTGCTCTGGTTTGCGGCTGACCGGGGCGGAACGACGCTTCTTCGCCCGGACCGATCCGCTTGGGTTGATCGTCTTTGCCCGCAACGTCGAGGCGCCGGACCAGCTTCGCGCTCTGACGGCCGAATTCCGCGAGAGCGTCGGCCGGGCCGATGCCCCGGTCCTGGTGGACCAGGAAGGCGGCCGGGTCCAGCGTCTCAGGCCACCGCATTGGCGGGCGGCGCCCGCGGCGGCACGCTTCGGGGAGCTTGCGTTCGGGAACAAGGCCAAGGCGGCCGAAGCGGCGCGCCTCAATGCCCGGCTCCTGGCCGGCGAACTGGCGGCGGTCGGCATCGATACGGTTTGCGCGCCCGTGCTCGACCTGCGCTTTCCAGGCGCCCATGACGTGATCGGCGACCGGGCCTTCGCCGGCGATCCGGCGATCGTGTCGGTACTTGGCCGGGCGGCGGTGGAGGGGTTTCTCGCTGCCGGTGTCACGCCGATCATGAAACACATCCCCGGCCATGGCCGAAGCCTGGTGGACAGTCACCTCAGCCTGCCAGTGGTCGAAGCCTCACGCGCCGAGCTGGAGGCGAGCGACTTTCGGCCGTTCAAGGCTCTCGCCGATGTTCCCTGGGCGATGACGGCCCACTTGCTATACAGCGCCATCGATGGCGAACGTCCCGCCACCATGTCGGCGCGAGTTGTCGGCGAGGTCATCCGGGGCCACATCGGTTTCGAAGGCGTGCTGATCGGCGACGATCTCTCCATGCAGGCGCTTTCGGGATCGATCGCCGACCGGGCGGCGGCGACTTTGGCCGCGGGCTGCGATCTGGCTCTTCACTGCAACGGAAAGATGGAGGAGATGGAGGACGTGGCCGAAGCGACCCGCGCCATCGGCGATGCGACCGCCCGCAGGCTCGACCGGGCGAGGGCCACGGTGGCGGCCGCGCGGAGGTCGAGCGAGGAGGATGCCGGCGCGATGGCGACGCGGCTCGAAGCGCTGCTGGCCGCCCATGTCTGACCCGAGCATCGGCGAAACCATCCGCAGTTTCTCGGTCTGGGTCCTGCCCGTGCTATTCGCCATTCCCCTGCACGAGGCCGCCCATGGCTTCGCGGCCTGGAAACTGGGCGACGACACGGCCTATCAGCAAGGCCGGATCAGCCTGAACCCGCTGCGGCATATCGATCCTTTCGGCACGATTCTCCTGCCCCTCCTGCTGTTGCTCCCGCAATTGCTGTATGGAAGAGGCGCCTTCGTTTTCGGCTACGCCAAGCCGGTGCCAGTGAATTTCGGCCGGCTTCGACATCCGCGGCGCGACACGATCCTGGTCGCGGCCGCCGGGCCGACAATGAACATCGCGCTCGCGGTAATTTCTGCCGGACTCGTCCACGTGGTGGAATATCTTCCGACAGTAGCCAGTGATTGGACTATTAAGACTTTGGCCCGGTCAATCCTGCTTAACCTGATATTGGCCGTCTTCAACATGATCCCGATCCCGCCGCTCGACGGCGGACGCGTCGCTGTGGGGCTGCTACCGCGTCCGCTGGGCTATCGTCTGGCCAAACTGGAGCCGCGCGGCATGCTGATTCTCTTGATATTGCTAATAGGTCTGCCAGTGCTAGGGCAAACCATTGGCGTTGATTTGAATATTCTTCCACGGCTCTTGGAGCCGCCGATTGATTTTCTATTCAATGCGATAGTGGGCCTGGTGGGGCTGAGCAACGACGCTGTCCAGAATTTGCAAGACGCGCTAGGCTGAGTGATGGTTTCCCCAGCCGAAGAATTCGAGGAAGACCGGCGAGAGGAAATCTCGCCGGAGGATGCGTTGCTCCTCGATCTGGATGGTTATGAGGGGCCGATCGACGTGCTCCTCGCTCTCGCGCGCGACCAGAAGGTGGATCTGAGAAAGATTTCCATCCTCGACCTGGCCGACCAGTATCTCGCCTTCATTGCGCGGGCCCGCCAGCTTCGCCTGGAGATCGCCGCCGACTATCTGGTCATGGCCGCCTGGCTCGCCTATCTGAAATCGCGGTTGCTCCTGCCGGAGCCGGAGACGGAGGGTGAGCCCACCGGCGCCGAGCTCGCGGCTGCACTTGCCTTTCAGCTCCAGCGTCTCCAGGCCATGAAGGAAGCGGGCCAGAAGATCATGGCCCGCGCCCAGCTCGGCCGCGAATTCTTCTCCCGAGGCGAACCGGAGCGCTTCAAGGTCATCGCCAAGCCCGTCTACACCGCCACCCTCTACGATCTCCTCAAGGCTTATGGCAGCCACAGCGGCCGACGCCATGAAGGTGCGCTCCATATCCTTTCCAGCAATCTCTATTCCATGGACGACGCCCTGAAGCGCCTAGGCAGCATGATCGGCAAGACGCTGGATTGGGCGACGCTGGCGAGCTTCTTGCCGGTCGGCCTTGCCGGCGGCCTCGTTCGTCGGTCGGCGCTGGCGGCCACTTTCGCCGCCAGCCTGGAAATGGCCCGGTCCGGGCGCCTGCGCATCCGCCAGGACAGTGCCTTCGGGCCGATTTTCTTGCGGAGTCGCGAAGAGAGCGCCCCGCAGACGTAGGTCAGCTGTCCCTCTCCACGCAAAAGGAGACAGGCCCGCTCGACGAACTCGCCATGCGTCAGTGCAAATCGAGAGGTTGAGTTTCGAAGATGGCCCGCACTGGCGATGGTGCCTAGGGAGCAACTGCGAGTTTCTGCGTCCGCCGGCTAAACGTCCGCATTGAGCTCGCGGCTGAGATACCGGTTAATGTCCGGCCCGGCGGGATTGGCCAAAACGTCGTCGAGCCAGGCGCGCCGCTCGAAGTCGATGATGCCCAATTCCCATACGCAGCCGGCGCCGG
>DATNJA010000349.1:0-3936 GCA_035604155.1 Candidatus Udaeobacter sp.
GGATCGCGTCGTAGTCGCGGACGAGCCGCGCCTCGACGGCATCGGGCAGCTTGCGGGTCACGAGCACGCGGGGCTTGTTCGGCGTTGGCGACATCGGATCGGCGTCCCTTGGTATCGGGTTGGGTCTGTCGGGGCTTATGCCTGTTGTGGGGCGGCCGGACATGGGATAGTCCGGCTGTTCGAAAACCGGCGGACGGTAGTGGTCGATGAAGGGTTTTGCAAGCCTGCTCCCAGGGGCGATTGGGTCGGCGATCAGGGCGGCGTTCTGGGCGATCTTCTGGGCGGCGTTCTGGCCCTCGGGCGGACCGGCTTTCGCCGGCGTCATGGCCACCCACCGCGCCGTTTATGCCCTGGCTCTCGATCCCCTCAGCGGTGGCACCGACTTGACCGGCGTAGAGGGGATCATGACCTATGAGTGGGCCGATGCCTGCAAGGGCTGGACCACGGCGGAGAAGGCGGATCTGAAGCTGTTCTATCAGGATGGACACCAGGACGGCCTCGGCTGGACCCTCAACTCCTGGGAAGCGAAGGACGGCCTCAGCTACCGCTTCCTGGTGCGCGACTTCACGGGCGACAAGCAGAGCTCCGAACTGGAGGGCGAGGCGACGCTCCGGGGCCCGGGCGAGCCCGGGATCGCCCATTTCACCAAACCCACGACGGAAGCCATGGCGCTGCCCGCCGGGACCCTCTTCCCCACCGCCCATAGCGACACCTTGCTCCGGCATTTGGCCGCGGGCGATCGTCAGTTCTACGCCACCGTGTTCGACGGGACCGACGACAAGCAGCTGTTCCAGATCAGCGCCGTGCTCAGCAGCACCCTCAAGCCCAGCGCCGAGGACTCCCGCCTGTCGCCGCTTCTGGCCGAGGGCCCCATCTATCGCCTCGGCCTCGCCTTCTATGGCGCCCATGCCGAGAGCTCGACACCGGATCAGGAACAGACAGTGGATCTCTACGCCAACGGAATCATCGACAAGCTGACCCTCGACTATGGCGACTTCACCGTCGACGCGGTCTTGAAGACGCTGGAGGCGGTGCCGTCCCCGGGCTGCTGACCAGACCGCGGCCCTTGCGGATGGCATCTTTGCCCAGGCGATGGCGCAGTTCGTCCATCACCCGCTCCACCTTGACCCGGCGGAGTGCATCGGGATCCAGAAGATCGGGCTCGGGATCGCCCGCGACGGGGCCGAGATCGGCCATGCCGATGCCGATGAGGCGGTAGCGCCGACCCGTCGCCTCGGCCTCGAGCAGCGGCAGGGCGGCGCGATAAATGGCCTCGGCCAGCTGGGTGGCCGGCGCCACCCGGCGCGAGCGGGTCAGGATCTGGAAATCTGCAGTCTTCAGCTTCAGGTGCACGCTGCGCCCAGCGACTTCGTTGCGTTTCATCCGGGCCGAGACCTTTTCGCAAAGCGGCCAAAGCTCCGCTGCCAGGGCATCTGCTTTCGTCAAGTCCGTCTCGAAGGTCGTCTCGGCGGAGATGCTCTTGATCTCACCCTCGGGATCGACGCGCCGCTCGTCCTCGCCGCGAGAGAAGCGATAAAGCCGCCGGCCGATGGCGCCATAGCCCGCGACCAAAGCGTGCTCGTCGTGCCGGCGCAGGTCGGCGATGGTCGAGATGCCGTCGGCGGACAGCCGCGACTGGAGCGCCTTGCCCACGCCCCAGATGAGGCCGACGGGCTTGGGCCCGAGAAACTCCACCGCCTCGCTCCGGCCGATGAGGGCGAAGCCGCGAGGCTTGTCGAGGTCGGAGGCTATCTTGGCGAGGGACTTGTTGTAGCTGAGGCCGATCGAGACGGTGACGCCGATCTTGCGCTCGATCTCGAGCGCGAGCGCGGCGAGCGAGTGGGCGGGACTGCCGTGATGCAGGCGTTCGGTGCCGCTCAAGTCGAGGAATGCCTCGTCGATGGACAGCGGCTCGACCAGCGGGGTCAGCGCCCGCATCATCTCGCGGATTTGGGCGCCGACCCGCGAATATTTGGCCATGTCGGGGCGAATGACGACGGCCTGGGGACAGGCGGCGAGCGCCTTGAACATGGGCATGGCGGAGCGCACGCCATAGAGCCTGGCGACATAGCAGGCGGCCGAGACGACGCCGCGCTTGCCGCCGCCGACGATGACCGGCTGGTCGCGAATGGCCGGATTATCGCGCTTCTCGACGCTGGCATAGAAGGCGTCGCAGTCGATATGGGCGATCGAAAGTCGATCCAGCTCGTCATGGACGAGAATCCGAGGCGAGCCGCAGGCAGGGCAGCGCTTGGCCTCCCGGGGGACAGACGCCAGGCAATCCCGGCAAAGGCCGTTCAATCGGCCTCTTCCGGCCGCCAGAGCCAGGCGGCACCGCGCACGCCGCTGGAATCCCCGTATCGGGCCGGCAGAATTCGGGTCGCAACCTGGTCCGAGAACACATGGGGGATCATGAGCGCGGGCACGCGTTCATAGAGCCGCTTCACCCGCGAGAGCCCGCCGCCCAGCACGATGATCTGGGGATCGATGATATTAACGACATGGGCGAGCGCGCGACCGAGACGCTCCTCGTAGCGGACGAGGGTGGCGTCGGCTTTCGTCTCGCCCGCTTCGGCTGCTGCTGCGATGGCCGGCGCGGCGAGACGCTCGCGCGTCACGCGCTCGTGGTCCCGGGCAAGGGCAGGGCCTGAAAGCCAGGTTTCAATGCAGCCGAACCGGCCGCAATAGCAGGCAGGGCCCGGCCGCTCATGGTCGGCCGGGCGGGGCAGCGGGTTATGGCCCCATTCCCCGGCAATCGCATTGGCGCCCTTGAGGAGCCGGCCCTCCACCACGACCCCGCCGCCAACGCCGGTGCCGAGAATAACGCCGAAGACCACGGGACAACCCTGGGCGGCGCCGTCGCTGGCCTCGGAGATGGCCAAGCAGTCGGCATCGTTGGCGAGCCGGAGCGGCCGGCCCAGGGCGGCGGCGAGATCCTTGTCGAAAGGCTGGCCGTTGAGCCAGGTGGAATTGGCGTTCTTCACCAGGCCGGTCGCCGGAGAGATCGCACCGGGCATGCCAACCCCGACCGGGGAGCGCCCGACGCCGGCGGCGGCCTCGACGTCGCCGACCAGCTGGGCGATGGCGGCAAGGGTGCCGGGATAGTCCCCCCGGGGACTGGGGCGCCTGAGCTTGGCGCGCTCGACGCCGTCCCGGTCGAGGGCTATGGCCTCGATTTTCGTACCGCCCAGATCGACTCCGATGCGCATGGTCGAATTGACACCCATCTAGCGGTCGAGGATGGCCCGCATTTTCTGCGCCAATGCCTGACGCCGATATGGTTTTTGAAGAAGCTCCACGCCATCGTCCAGTTTGCCTTGATGAACGAAGGCATTCTCGCTGTATCCGGATGTGTAGAGCACGCGCAGCCCGGGGCGCTGGGCGCGCAATTCCCTGGCGACGGTCGGCCCGGTCATCCCTCCCGGCATGATGACGTCGGTGAACAGAACGTCGATCTTTTTGTCTCCTTTCGCGATATCCAAAGCCTCGCTGCCATCGGCGGCTTCCAGGACGATATATCCCAAGCCACGGAGCATGTCGGCGGCCGTTTGCCGGACCGCGGGATTATCCTCGACGACCAGGATAGTCTCGCGGCCCCTCGGGACTTCGCGCGGTCCGGCGACGGCGCTTTCGTCCTTCTCGGCCGCCGCCCCGATTTGCGGAAAATATAGCCGCACGGTGGTCCCATTTCCGAGTTCGCTATAGATCGTCATGTGTCCACCGGATTGCTTGGCGAAGCCGTGGACCATACTCAATCCAAGCCCGGTTCCCTTGCCGACGCCTTTGGTCGTGAAAAACGGCTCGATCGCCCGGTTCAGGACGTCGGGCGGCATGCCGCACCCGTTATCCGAAACGCTAAGCGACACGTAGGCGCCAGGCTTTACATCTCCGTATTGAATTGCTCGCGCTACGCCGATCATGGCGTTCGAAGTGTCT
>DATNJA010000350.1:0-12061 GCA_035604155.1 Candidatus Udaeobacter sp.
GCGGAGAGAGCGTCCGCGACTGCCTTCGCTACGGTTGGCATCGTTTTGGGATCATACCATAGATGGGGGTTTGGTGTGCTGTCGGGTAGCCCCAACAAATGCTGGACATCGATCACCTTGCGATCGGCGTTCGGCGCGGCGGCGATGATCTTGTCGGCCCAGGAATCGTAGCCGACGCCATTCTTCACGATCAGGGAAGCCGAAGCGATTTGCGCCGCCACCTGGGGGCTCACCTCAAAGGTATGGGGGTCGGTATTAGGGTCGGTCTCGATCGCCGATACCCGGACATACGTCCCGCCGATCTGGGAAATGACATCGGCATATTCGTTTTCCACCCCCACGGCATTGATCGTCCCCGGCGATGCGGCGAAAGCGCTGCCATGGCCGACCGCCGTCAAGGCCAGAGTCACGAACGCGCCATAGATTGCCGCATGCCATCTTGCCGCATGACACGGCGCCGACGCGGGTCCGCCCGAGTCGCGTGCTGCATCGCGGTGGACGCGGTGTTGGAATAAGACGTCGCGTGTTTTCATCTGCGCCCCCATTCGTGAGATGGCTGCCAAAGCTGCTCCGTTATGAAATGATATAACATGTCCAGAAGGACGTCCAGAATTTTGTTATACTATATCATATGCGCTGCGCCGGGGGCTCGGAGCTGGGACAGCATGATCGGGGAAAATGATTTCGACGGCCCAGCGGAAGCAGGGTCATCATTCGGGAATAGGGGAGCGACCCGAAGCGGCCGGCGGAGGCGCGGACCATGGCCGGCGCCGTTCGTCCGACGCGCTGGAGCTATGCCTTGCAGCCCGGCTTCGTCGCCCCTCGGCGATTGTTTCAAGCCTTACGAAAGGTTCACTTTGCTTGACGCCGGATATCCGAGGATGGAGGAAGGCGGGCTGGCGCTGCCGGGGCGGGGGCGGGTCTGCGATTTCGTGAGCCGGATCACGAATGGCGACCGCCGCCAAACCGTGGCGCAAATCCAGGGTCTTACGGGCGCTTTTTCCTCTCTCGCATCTCGCCGGCTCGCGTATGATGCGGTCCGATTGCCTTCGCGGCTATGCTTCGCCCGCCGCCAGGCGATCCCGTCAAGATTCCTCGCGCCGGTGTCTAAGAGCCATGGACCTGAGGTCCCCTAGGGCATTGTGGCGGTCCTTTCGCCAGCGCGCCCGCAACGACGAACTGTTCCTCATTCTTCTCGCCGCCATCTCCGGTGCCATAGCGGCTGCCAGCGTAATTGCCCTCAGGGGGCTGGTGGTCATCATGCATCACTATCTCTATCGGGTGCCGTTTCAGGAGTACGCCCTCAGCCAGGCGCTGCTGAAATGGTGGCAGCCCCTGGGGGTGCTCGGGCTGGGCGGTCTCGCTTATGGCCTTCTGGCCTTTTTTATCCAGCGCCGGCGCAAGCAGGAACCGCTGGACGTCATCGAGGCGAACGCGCTTCACGGCGGCATCATGTCGTTTTGGGACGGGGTGATCATCTCTCTCATGACCGTCGGCTCCGTCGGCCTCGGCGCGTCGGTGGGGCTCGAGGCCGGCGCCACGCAGCTGAGCGCAGCGGTATCGAGCTGGCTCGGCCGGCGCTTCAAGCTCAGCCGGTCCTCTCTACGGACCATGGTCGGCTGCGGTGCCGCGGCGGCCATTGCGGCGGTATTCAACGCACCTATCGCCGGCACGTTCTTCGCCCTCGAGCTGGTCATCGGCGGCTACGCAGTGACGGCCCTGGTGCCGGTGGCGGTGGCGGCGATCGTCAGCACCCTGACGGCCCATCTCATATTCGACGCCAAGCCCATCTTCTACGTCGTCACCCCGCCGATGCTCAACTCGAACGACTATGTGCTGTTCGGGTTGCTCGGGCTGGCGGCGGCGGTCGTGGGTGTCGCCGTCATGTGGGCCGCGACGGCCTTTGAGAGCCTATTGCGCAGGGCGGCGATTCCCGCCTGGCTCAGGCCTGCGGCGGGAGGGGCGCTGGTCGCCGGCCTCGGTTACCTCTATCCGCAGATCCTGGGGACCGGCCATGAGGTGATGGCCGCGACGCTCAGCGACAACGTGCCGGCCGATCTCATCATTTTGTTGCTGGGGGCAAAGGCGCTCGCCTCGGCGATCAGCATCGGCAGCGGCTTTCGCGGCGGCTTGTTCAGCGCTTCCTTGTTGCTGGGCGGGCTGCTGGGCACTGCCTATTGGAATCTCTGCTTCCATTTCTTCCCGACGCTGATCGCCGTGCATTCGGCCTATGCCGTGGTCGGCGTCGGCGCCGTCGCCGCCGCGATCGTCGGCGCGCCGCTGACCATGATCCTTCTCGTCTTCGAGATCACCTCCGACTACACGATGACGCTCGGCGTCGCCGTGGCCGCCATGGTCGCGACTGTCATCACCCGGCGCTGGTTCGGCTATTCCTTCTCGACCTGGCGGTTCCACATCCGCGGGCTAGGCCTGAAGGGCGCCTACGACGTCAGCCGGATGTATGAGCTGACGGTGCGCCGCGTCCTCGACCGCGACATGTTCCGGGTGCCGGCGGCGACGAAGCTCGCGGACCTCGTCCGCGAGTTTGCCAGACAGCGCCAGTTCTTGGCTTTCGTTCACAAGGACGACGGTACCTTTGTGGGCATCGTCGACAGCCAGAGCGCGACCGCCAAGATCGCCGAACCGGGCGCGGGCAGCGATCTGACCGCGGGTGGTCTCGCACAACCTCAGGCGCGCCTCCTGACGCCTGACGACCGGCTCAGCACCGCGCTCGCGGTTTTGGACGAGATGGATTTCGAAACGGCCGCGGTGGTAATGTCGCCCACGGACCCTCGGCTGGTCGGCTGCGTCCACAAGGCGCATTTGCTGCGCTGCCTCGTCGAGGAAGCCGATCTGATGCGTCGCGAGGAACTGGGTGCCGTGGGCCTCTTCGCCGAAGAAGACCGTCCCCGCTGAGGGCGCACTCGTCAAACCCCTAATTGCCACAGTGGCGAAGCGGCCTGAACCTTCAAAATCAAGGACAACATCGCCATGGCCAGCGGACCGTCAGCGAAGATGGCATGGAGACGTTCATGAGCCAGTTTGCGCGGCAATTGCCGAATGATACGGTAGCGGCGGGCGCATCGAGAGAGTATCGATCGAGCCCCGTTTACCGCACAGGGGAGGCGGGAGGATTTGCCGTGTTCGATGTGACGCAGTCCGCCGCTGGCCTATCCAAGATTCTGGTGGCGATCGACGGTTCGGAATTCAGCGCCGGCGCCATCCGCGTGGCGACGGAACTGGCGCACGCGGTTGGCGCCGTGCTGGTGGTGCTCAACGTGCTGCCCACCCGGCAGGGATCCGACGTCATGGGGGTCGACACCCGGTTGGCCGAACAAGAGGAGGCGTTGAAGCTCCTGCAAGTCACCGTTGCCGGCGCCGAGGCGAGTGGCGTGAAGACCGTGGCCGTGACGCACCGGGGCCGCAGCCCCGCTCAAGGAATCGTCGCTTCGGCGAATGAGCATAGCGCCGACATGATCGTGATCGGTCGGCGCGGCCGGTACGGCCTGACGCGGGCCATGCTGGGCGGTGCCGTGGGGAACGTCATCGGCGGCGCTCTATGCCCCGTCTTGGTGACTCCCAGAGCCTCGAAAATGTGGGAGCGTCGCATCCTTCTGGCAAGCGACGGTTCGGCGGCAAGCGAGACGGCGACCAGGATTGCCGCGCGCTTGGCCCGGGCGCGGAATCTCCCCCTGACCGTGGTGTCGGTCGAAGTTCCCAAACACTCTGCCGAGCGTCAGGCCGAAGCCGCGAAAATCGTGGAGCGGACGGTCGCCGCGTTGCGCGCCGAGGGAATCGATGTCGACGGCAAGGTGGGGCACGGTCCTGCGCCGGACGAAATCCAGGCCATCGCCAGCCAGACCGAGGCGGATTTGATCGTGATGGGCAGCGAGGGGCGCACAGGTCTGGGGCGTGTCCTGCTCGGCAGCAACAGCGAGGCCGTGATCGCGCGAGCAACTTGTCCGGTGCTGGTCACCACGGCGGCGATGGCGGGAAGTGCCGCCGTTCAACCGCTGTCGGAAGCCGAACCGAATGGCAAGCCGGCTTAAATCCGTTTACTTCTGCTGAGGCTCGCAGAGCCAGGTCACTCTGCCGGGGAAGTGCGTGAGCGCATCCTGTCCGGCGGCATTGCAAGCGGCCTCGGTGCCGAAGGCGGCGGAAGTCGCGGCCACGATCGGCCGATCCGGCACCGAGGACTCGCCCCCGCGATGCGCGTAGATGAACAGAATCAGGACCCATCCGGTCATCATTTGTCGTCTCCTCCTTGAGTGCCACGCGACAATACACCAAAAATGGTTACACGTCCGTTGCCTGGCATTGGCTGAGCGTTAGCCCGGGTCTCGAGGCTCGTGCGCGGGTCCCACGGGGTCCCGCCAAGAAGTTCGCGCCAGGGCACCACTTGGGTCCCTCCCGCAGCGCCTTTTGCCCGCGCGATCCCGCCTGTATGCTGCCGCCCCTTTTGACGGGGGCTTTTCTTGTCTTTGCTGAGCGCCGAAAACCTGGGCTTCGCCTATGGCACGCGGCAGATCTTCGCCGGGCTCGACTTTGCCATCGGCGAAGGTGACCGGGTCGGCCTGATCGGGCCCAACGGCTGCGGCAAGTCGACCTTGCTGCGCGTGCTGGCGGGAAGGGAGGAGATCGATTCCGGCAGGCTCCAGCTCCGCCGGGGTCTCGTCATCGCCTATGTCGAGCAGATACCGCCGGCGGTACTGGAAGGCCTCACGGCGCGCGAGGCGGTGATCGGCGGAATGGCGCCCGCGGACCAGGAAATCTACGCCTATCGGGCAGAGGCGCTGCTGGCCGCCTTCGGCTTCGGGGAAAGGGAGTGCCGGACCCGGCTCTCGGAATTGAGCGGCGGCTGGCGCCGTCTTGCCCTCATCGCCCGGGCCGCGGCGGGCGAACCCAATCTGCTGCTGCTGGACGAGCCGACCAACCATCTGGACCTGGCCAAGATCCTGCATCTCGAGGCCTGGATGCACGACGAGCTCGCCTCGCCCTTCATCCTGGTGAGTCATGACCGGACGCTCCTTGACCGGGTGACCGCCCGCACTCTGGTGCTGCGCGACGGCATGATTCATTCCTTCGACCATCCCTGCAGTCGCGCCCGCGAGCTGCTGACCGAGCGCGACATTGCCGCTGCCCGGGCCCGCGCCGCCGAGGAGGATGAAATCCGGCGTCTGGAGACGAGCGCCAAGCGCCTGGCGAGCTGGGGCAAGGTCTTCGATAACGAGAAGTTCTCGCGCCGGGCCAAGAGCATGGAGAAGCGTATCGACAAGCTGCGCGGCGAGCTGACAACGGTGGCCAAGGCCGATCGCCGTGCCCTGCAGCTTTCGGCCGAGGAGGCGCGCGCGAATTATCTGCTGCGTTGCCGGAACCTTGTCGTCTCGGCGCCGGACGGCCGGCGCCTCCTCGCCGTGGACCGTCTCGCCTTGGCTCGCGGTGAGCGCATCGCCATCCTGGGCGCCAACGCCAGCGGCAAATCGACCTTGCTACGCCTGCTGATGGCCGAGGCGATGGCGGGCCGGGAGCAGGTGGCGGCCAAGGCCGAGGTCTATTTCAGCCCCCAGGCGAAGGTCGGGTATTTCGACCAGGAACTCTCGCGCCTGCCGGTCGATCGGACCCTGTTCGAGTTCTTCCTCCACAGTTTCAACCTCGGCGATCAGCAGGTGCGCCGCGAGCTGGCGCGCGCCGGTTTCCCGGTGGTCGAGCAAAGCCGGCCCATGGGCGAGCTCAGCGGCGGCGAGCGGGCGAGGCTGCTCTTTCTGCTGCTGAAGCTCGAACGGCCGAACCTCCTGATCCTGGACGAACCCACGAACCATCTGGACATCGAAGGGCGCGACCGGCTCGAAGAGGAGATACTTTCCAAGGACCTGACGGCACTGCTCGTCTCTCACGACCGGCGACTCATCGAGGCAGTAGCGAACCGCTTTTTCCGGATCGAGCGCGGCAGACTCCTGGAAATCGAAGGGCCGCAGAGTTTCTATGGGTCTCTCATGTCTCCCGGCAATCATTGACGGGCTGCGGGAACCGTTGGTGCGGCGGCGAGGCCGTTTCGCGCAGTGCTACGTAAACGCCTTGAACGCGATCAGCGTGAAGGTGTCCTTGACGCCGGGCAGGGTCTGGATGGTTTCGGTCACGAAATGGCCGATGTCGCGGTCGTCGGCCAGATAGCATTTCATCAGCAGGTCGTATTGCCCGGATGTCGAATGCACTTCCGAGACCTGCTCGATCTTCTCCACCGCCTCGTCGGCCACCTTGTAGGCTTGGCCCAGATCGCATTTCACCATGACGAAGATGGTTTTCACCGGTCTTACCTCGCTTGTCTTGTCGCTCCTCAGCCGGCCGGATCGAGCGGCTCCATCAGCTCGATGCGGTTGCCGAAGGGATCCTCCGCATAGACCCGCTTATAGCCCCCCGCCGGCCCGTCATCCACGACCCGATAGCCGGCCTCCTCGATTTTCCGGGCAAGCTCTCCGATGCCCTCGACGACGAAGGCCGGATGCGCGAAGCGGGCCGGGCGAAAGTCCCGCTCGACTCCGAGATGGACCTTGAGGGGCCCGCGCCCGAACCAGCATCCGTCGCGCGCCGCCAGTTGCGCCGACTTGGCAATTTCGGGAATGCCGAGGATGCCCTCGTAGAAGGCGCGTGCATCGGCCTCCCGGCCGGGCAGCATGGCGAGTTGGATATGGTCCAGGCTGCGAACGGTCATCACGTCACCGCCGCCCGCTGCCTGTGGCGGGGTTCGCGGAAGCTGCCTTCGCGCCAGACGGCGGCGAGACGGTCGACGGCATCCCAGACGTCCACATGGGTGAGCGTCAGCGGCGTGAAGCCGAAGCGGATGATGTCGGGGGCGCGGAAGTCGGGGATGACCAAGCGTTCGCGGAGCGCCTGGGTCAGGGCATAGCCCTCGGGATGGCGATAGGCCAGATGGCTGCCCCGCCGGTGGTGTTCTCGCGGCGTGACCAGGTCCAGGCCCGCCTCCGGGCAGCGGGCGGCCAACAGACCGTCGAACAGGTCCATCTGGGATTGGGCCGAGGCGCGCAGGCGCTCCATGTCCGCTTCCAGCAAAAGATCGAGCGCGGCATCGAGCACCGACAAAGCGATGACCGGGGGCGTGCCGGAAAGCGCGCGACGAAGCCCCTTGGCCGGCCGGTATTGCGGCTCGAAGTCGAAGGCCGCGGCATGGCCCATCCAGCCCGAAAGCGGCTGGGAGAACGCATCCTGCCAGCGCCGGGCGACATGGAGCCAGGCCGGCGCGCCAGGCCCTCCATTCAGATATTTGTAGCCGCAGCCGACGGCGAAATCTGCGGCGCCCAGAGCGATCGGCAAGGCGCCGGCGCTGTGGCTCAGGTCCCAGAGGATGAGCGCGCCCTTGCTATGGGCCGCGGCGGTGAGCGCGGCCATGTCGCGCAGCTCCGCGGTTCTGTAATCGACATGGCCGAGAAGGACGACGGCGACGTCCTCGCCGATCGCATCTGCCGTCGGTTCGGCGAGGCGCACCTCAATGCCGGGGAGGAGCGAGGCCAGACCCTCGGCCATATAGATGTCGGTCGGAAAGCTTCCCGCCTCGACCAGGATCGCGTGGCGCTCGGGGCGAATCCGCAGCGCCGCCGCCAGCAGCTTGAAGATGTTGACCGACGTGGAATCGGTCGCGATCACCTCGTCGGCTTCCGCGCCGATGAGCCTCGCGATCTTCGCCCCGACGCGTTCGGGCAGATTGATCCAGCCGGCTTCCGTCCAGCTCTCGATCAGGCCTTCGCCCCATTCCTCCTCGATCGTTTCCACGGCGCGTCTCAGCGCCGGCTGGGAGAGCATGCCGAGCGAGTTGCCGTCGAAATAGAGCAGATCCTTCGGCCGGCGGAAGCGGATGCGAATGCCCTTCAAGGGATCGCGCCGGTCAAGGCCGGCGCAGTCCTCCCGGCTCAGCATCATGTCCGCTTGCGCCCGAAGCGATGGCCGTAGGCGCCGATCACCTCGACGGCGCAGCGCGCGGCGAGCTGGGCGCCGAGACCGTTGAGGTCGAAATCCGGACCGAGGCAGGCCATGTCGAAGCCGGCGAGACGCGGGCCGGTATCGACCGCGATCCTGAGCGCGCGCAAGGCTTCGCGCGCCGTCAGCCCGCCCGGGTCGGGATATTTCTGCGCCGGCAGGAAGGCGGGGTCGATGACGTCGAGATCGAGGGAGAGATAGAGCAGGTCGCAGCCCTTCGTGACCGCCGCGATGGCGGCGGCCATGACGGCGGCGATGCCTTGTTCCTCCACGTCCCAGAGAGTCCAGTAACGGATGCCGAGCTCATCGGCCGCCGCATGCCAGCTCATGCCGTTGCGCAGGCCCCTGATGCCGATAAGGGCGAAGTTCTCCGGCTTCAGGTAGCCCGCTTCCATGGCGCGCGCCCATTGGGAGCCGGCCCAGTACTTCGGCTCCCAGGACAGGTCGAAATGGGAATCGAGCTTGATGGCCGCGATGCGCTTGCCCTTGTTCTGGCGCCCGACGGCCCGCATGCCGACATAGGGCACGGTGTCGTCGCCGCCGAAGATGATGGGCACCGCCTTCTTGCCGATCATCTCCTGGATCCGGTCGGCGGCGGCGTGAAGCGTCTTCTGGGCCGGCACCTTGTGATCGATGGCGACATTGCCGCCGTCGCAGACCGTCAGCGCATCGACGATGCGGAAGCCCCGGCCGCGCTCGGGCATGAGGCCGCCGCTGTGATCCACGGAGTAATAGACCGACTGGCGCCTGATGGCGTCGGGCGCCTTGTCGGCGCCGGTGCGGGCATAGATCGCCTCCTGCAGATCGGCGCGCGCGGGCACGAAGGTGAAGCGGTCGCGGATCTTGACCCCTTCATAGGGCACGCCGACGACCACCATGTCGGGCCTGCCTTCGACCTCATCGAGCAAGGGCAGCTCCATGAAGCTCGGCACGTCGCCCTCGATGATGCGCATCACGCGCCGGGTGACGCGGCTGCCACTCGCGGCACCCCGATCGGCGGCAGCCTTGAATTTGCTGGCAATTGACATGAGGCCCTCCCACGCCGATGCTAAGGCCTGTTCCGACCAAGGGGAACCATTGTATTCGTCACACCGCGAGGCTTGTGCCGGCACGGCGTTGACGGGTCTGGTCCTCGCCTATGCCGCCTAGTGGCTGTGGCGGCTGCGCAAGGCGAGCGCGGCCGAATTCGCAGCCGCCAAGGCGACGGTCGCGCTGCGCGCGGCCACGGCCTTCCTCGTTTGGTTCGTGGGCCTCTTTGTAGTCGGCGGGGAGTGGTTCGCCATGTGGCAGTCGCCCGCATGGATCGGCCAGGAATTGGCCTTTCGCCTCGTCGCCTGCATTCTCCTGGTCACCGTTTTCGTGATGCAGCAGGAGGAATAGTCCTGGGCGCGGCCGCCTGGCCGCGCGCCGCTTCCTCCAGGAGGAATTGCCGGAAGGCCGCCACCTTGGGAAGCTTCAGCGCTTCGCGCTCGTAGACGAGGTAGAAGCCGTAGCCTTCCGCAAGCGAAAGATCGAAGGGCGTGACGAGGCGACCTTCCGCGATCAGGCCGGCGGCGACGCTGCGCGGTTCGAGGGCCAGGCCTTGGCCGCCGATGACGGCCTGGATCATGGCGTTCTCGTCGTCGAAGACCACGCCGCGCTTGGCCAATCCCGGGTCGAGCCCGGCGACGATCAGCCACTCGCTCCATTCCTCATGGGTCTCGTCATGGAGCAGGGTGGCGCGCGCGACATCGGCCGGAGCCTTCAGCTTCAGCCGCTTCACATAGGCGGGCGCGCCCACCACCGCGAGCGCCGAAGGGCCGATGAGTTCCGCCTCCACCCCGGGCCAGCCTCCCTTGCCCCAGCGGATGGCCAGATCGAGGCCCTCCTGCCCCAGGTCAAGCACCGCCTTGGCGTGGCGGATGGATAGCTCGATCGCCGGATGGCGCTCGGCGAAACGGCCGAGCCGCGGGGCCAGCCAGTTGGCGCCGAAGGAGGGCGTGGTGGTGATCGCCAGAAGCTGCTCCCCACGCCCGATCCCGGCGACGGCGCGCGCAAGCCCTTCGAAGGCCTCGCTCGCCGCTGGAAAAAGCCGGCGCCCGGCGGGAGTGAGGGCGAGGCGCCGGGTCGTGCGTTCGAACAGCCTGACGCCCAACTGGTCTTCCAGCGCGCGCACCTGGTGGCTGACCGCGGCCTGGGTCACATGCAGCTCGGCCGCGGCCTTGGTGAAGCTCGAAAGGCGAGCCGCGGCCTCGAAGGCGCGCAGGGCCGAAAGGGAAGGCAAGCGCCAAGCCATGATTGATTATTATATCTCATGAATGGCGGCAGAAAAGCTCGTTTGTCGGTCCGGCGGAGAAGGCCGACCTTATGGCCATGGCGGAGGCAATATGCCGCCGCGGCGCAAATCCAAGGAGATAAGCCATGCTTATCGAATTCATGTCCCCAGGTCTGGTCCAGCTCCATGCCCTGCAATACGCGCAAGAGGCGCTCCGGGTGCAAAGGGAGACGCCGGTCGCGGCTCCGCGCCGGCGCCTGCGCAAGGCAATGCGGCGCTTCTTCCGCAACACCGTTCGACGGCTGACGAGCGCGGTCGAAAGGCCGGGCGCCCCGGCGCTCCACGGCTGCGGCTGATCACGTATTCGGCTAGGATGGCTGCCTTCCATTCGCAAAGGAATCTGCGATGTTCGAGCCCTTGGAAGGCGGCTGTCTCTGCGGGCGCTTGCGCTATCGGGTGAGCCTCGCGCCGGTCGACAGCGGCTATTGCCATTGCCGCATGTGCCAGAAATCCTCCGGCGCGCCGCTCCAGGCCACGGCGGAGATCCCGATTGCGGGCTTCGCCTTCATCGAGGGCGAGGCCAGGGCCTATCGCTCATCGCCCCGGGCGGTCCGGCATTTCTGTCCCCATTGCGGCAGTCAGCTCACCTTCCGCATGGCCGAGAACCCGGCCTATGTCTCGATCAACACGCCGACCCTGGACCGGCCCGATGCCCTTCCGCCGCGCATGCATATCTGGCGGGAAAGCCGGATTCCCTGGTTCGAGGTGAAGGACGACCTGCCGCGCCACGATCGCGAGGGCCCGCCCATCGGTTGACGCCCCTGGCATCGCTGTAGAATCCTGCTGCATGGCAAGCATCGAATACCGCATCGAAAGCGCCGGCTCGCCCGCCGCTGCGAATCTGATCGCGGCGCTGGACGATGAGCTGTCGCGCCAATATCCGGGACTGCCCGTGAACGGCATCGACGTGGCGGATTTCGAGGCCGGCGGCGGCGTTTTCGCGGTCGGCTATGTCGGTGGCGAACCCGCGGTGTCGGGCGCCTTTCGCCCCTGGGAGGGTGCTGCCGAGATCAAGCGCATGTTCGTCACGCCGGCTGAGCGCGGCCGCGGGCTCGGCCGGCGCATGCTCGCGTTCCTGGAGGCGGAAGCGGTCAAGCGCGGGTATGTTCGGGGTGTGTTGGAGACGGGCAATCTCCAGCACGAGGCGATCGGCCTTTACCGCGCCATGGGCTGGACGCCGATTCCCATCTTCGGTCCCTATATCGGAAGCCCGATCAGTGTCTGTTTCGAGAAGCGGCTGTCGCGCGCCTAGATTTCCAATCCCAGCCTTCGCCCTTCGTAGATTGCCGCGGGAGCGTGGCGCGGCGACAGGCAGTCGCCGATGGCGCGGAACTCTTTGCCGAGGCCGCGAAGCCCGTCGGCGAGCTCGCCCTCCGACCGGTTGACTGTCGCCAGCACCAGGCCGTCGAAGTCAAGGCGCTGTTCGCTGCCGTCCAGCAGGCTGCGGATCGTCGCGCCGTCGCCATGCCAGGCGAGTACGACCGATTCCGTGATGAAACGAACGGCGAGCTTGGCGAGCCGCATGCGCAACGGGATGTCGGCGCCGGTGCGGACGATCTCTCGCCCGACCAGGGCATCGGGCGTGAGGATGGTCACCTCGTGGCCCTTCTCCGCCAGATGCCAGGCCGTTCCCCCGCCCCGCCAGTTGCCCACGTCGTCCAGCAGCAGCAGGCGCTTGCCCAGCTTCGCCTCCCGGCGCATCACGTCCTCGACCGCGAAGACGTTGTCCCGCTCGACGCCGGGAAGGGTGGCGATGTT
>DATNJA010000351.1:0-4290 GCA_035604155.1 Candidatus Udaeobacter sp.
GCAAGCGATGTGCCGCCGATCACCACGGCGATGATGGAGGGCAGCATGTACTGGTCGCCGGCGCCGATGAAGACATTGCCCGTGTAGCCTAGCAGCAGAACGCCGGTGAGGCCGCTGAAGAAGCCGCTGAGCCCGAATACGAGAGCGCGGGTCAGGCGCACCGGCACGCCGGCGAGCGCCGCCGCCGCCTCATTGGCGCCGATGGCGTAGATTTGGAACCCGAAGCTGGTCCGCCGCAACAGCAGCTCCAGGCCGAGGCCGACCGCGATCCAGATAAGGACGATGCCCGGCAGGCCGATCACGGTCGGCTCCCCGACGATCCTGGCGAGCAGAGGCGCGGCACGCCCCGAGGGCACGCCACGGGTCAGCAGCACCAGGCCGCCTTGCACGACCCCCAGCATGCCTAGCGTCATGACCAGGGGTGGGATACGCAAGAGCGTAACCCCGAGACCGCTCGCGAGGCCAATGAGGAAACCCGCTCCGAGCGCTGCGGCGACGGCCTGAACCAAGTTGGCATCGCTCTGCTGCATGATGTTGCCGGCGAGGAAGGCGCTGAACGAGATGATGCCGCCGACCGAAAGGTCGATTCCTTCATGGCCCGAAAGGATGACCAGATTCTGCCCGGCGGAAACCACGCCCAGAAGGGCGGCGATGGTAAGCAAGGCCGCAATCTGGCGCGGCGAGGCGAAACCGGGGGACATGATCTCGCCGCCGACGAGGAGGGCCAGGATCGCCAGCAGGGCGATGACCAGGGGACGCTTCAGCAGCTCAACAGCGCGCACGGGCATCACTCGGCTTTCCGGCGGGCCATGACGACGCCGCCCGAGAGTGCCGCAAGGATGATGGCGCCTTGGACAAGCCCCTGCCACTCGAAGGGCAGCTGGGCAAAGAAGATGACGTTGTTGATGAGACCGAGGATGAAGGCCCCCAGGATGCTGCCGGTGATGCTGCCCACGCATCCGGCGAGCGCGGTGCCGCCGAGCACGACGGCCGTGATCGAGGAGAGGGTGAGTTGCGCGCCGATGAGCGGGTCGCCCGATCCGGTCTCGCCCACCAGGGCAAGGCCGCTGAGGCCGGCGAAGAATCCCGACAGCACATAGGCCGTCACGCGGACGCGGGCGACGGGCAGGCCCGTCTGAAAGGCCGCCTGGATATTGCCGCCGACGGCCCTCAGCGCATGGTGGAAGCGCGACCGGGCGAGAAGCGCGCCGAGCGCGGCGACAACGATCAGAATCCACAGGACCGTGGGCAGGCCAAGCACCGACCCCGCATATGCTTCATAGAATGCCGGCGGCACCTGCTTGCCCGCTTCCGGCAGAACCCAGAGCGCGAAGCCGGAGAAGACGAGGCTGGTGGCGAAGGTGGTCACGATGGGCTGAAAGCGCAGCAGTGCGACGCAGAACCCGTTCAGCAGACCGCAGCCTAGCCCAGCGGCCAACCCCACGGCGAGGCCGAGAGCGATGCCTGCGCCCGAGCCGCCCATGCCATCGATGATCGTGGCCGTGATGACATTGACGAGGGAGACGATCGCCCCTGTCGACAAGTCGATGTCCGCGCCGAGGATGACATAGGTCTGCCCGACGGCGACCAGCGTGACAGGCAAGAAGGCGCTGAGGTTTGACGTGGCAACGTCGAAGCGGAAGAAGCTCGGCTGCAAGAAACCGTTGATCGCTGAAAGCGAGATGAAGACCAGGACGGTGAGAAGATAAGGGAGGCGTCGAATGGCAAAACGCCGGCGCACCGGCGCGGCGCTGCTAGGCGGCATGGCTTCGTCCGGCGGCATAGGCAGCGCGGTAGAGCGCAAGCTGGTTGCGCTCCTCGCCGGCGAGCTCCGCGACGATGCGGCCCGCGTCGAACACCAGCACGCGGTCCGCGACGCCCAGCAGCTCCTCGTCGTCGGACGAGTAGAGCAGGATCGATACGCCGTGGGCGCAAAGATCGTCCATGATGGCGTAAAGGTCGCGCTTGGTCCTGAGATCGATCCCCTTGGTCGGATCGTCGAGCAGCAGAATGGAGGGCTGGGTGGCGAGTAGGCGTCCGATCACCACCTTCTGCTGATTGCCGCCGCTGAGTTGGGCCACGGGCGCCGCAAAGCTCGCGAATTTGAGCTTCAGGCGCTCGACGATCGGGCCGAGCTCGCCTTCCAGGCGCCGGCGCGGAACGGCGAAACGCCGGTCGCGGACCAGGAGAGACACTACGAGATTCTCGAAAATCGGCCGGATTGCCATGACCCCGTGGCGTGCCCGATCGCCGGATATGTAAGCCATCGACTTGCGCAGCACGGCAAGCGGCGACTTGGGAACGAAAGGCTTGCCGCCCAGAAGCACTCGCCCGTGTCGGATCGGGCTGATGCCGAAGAGAGAGCGCAGGAGCTGGGACTGACCCTGGCCGTGAAGGCCGCCCAGGCCCAGGATCTCGCCGCGCCGGAGCTTGAAGGAAACGCCGGTCAGCTTGTCGGCATCGAGCCCTTCGGCTTCGAGGGCGATCTCGGCCGTGGCCGCGTGGCGGGCCTTGGCTTCCTGGGGCGCGCCCAGCTGGCCGACCATGGCTTCCACAATTTGGTCGCGGGTCAGCTCCGCCGGAGTCCGGGTCAGCACGGTCAAGCCATTGCGCATGACCGTGACCCGGTCGGCGATCTCGAGAACCTCGTCCAGCCGATGGGATATGAAGACGATGGCGCGGCCCTGCGCCTTGAGGGCGCGCACATGGCGGAACAGCACGGCGACCTGGTTGCGGTCGAGAGCGGCGGTCGCCTCGTCGAAAATGACGATGCGCGAGCGAAGGCCCAGAACCTTGAGGATTTCGACGATCTGGCGTTCGTCGGCGGAAAGCTCGGCCACCAGGTCGTCGGGGTCGACGCCGGCGCTGAGTGCCTCGGCGAATTCCTGGATCGCCGTGCCGGCGGCCTGGCGAAGCGCCCGACGGTCGACGAGCCCGATTGCCGTCAGCGGCTCGCGGCCGAGGAAGATGTTCTCGGCGACGGTCATCTGCGGTATCAGGCTCAGCTCCTGATAGAAGGTGACGATCCCTTCGGAGGCAGCCTCGGCGGGCCCGGCGAAAGCGACCGGCCGATCCTCGAGCAGGACGCTCCCGCCGTCAGCCCCGACGGCACCGGCGATGATCTTGGCGAGCGTGCTCTTGCCGCAGCCGTTGGAGCCGACGAGAGCGTGGACCTCGCCGGCGCGAAGATCGAACTCGGCGCCATCGAGGGCCACAACCCCGCCGAACCGCTTGGCTATTCCGCTCGCACGCAGAAGCGCGGGGCCGGCGTCAGCCATCCGGGAAAGGCTTTCCCTGGGAATCTACTTGAAGAAAGCCGCGGCTTCCTCCGGCGTGACCACGGTGGTGACCGAGAAGTATCCGGGTTTGTCTTTCACCTGCTCATAGACCTGCTCGAAATTGGAATTGTCGATGAGCGGAATCGGGATGTAGATCGCGTTGCCGTATTGGCCCTGGAAGATGCCATCCTTGAACTCACGGCCCTGGAGGCGGAGCACCGCGACGTTAAGGGCGCTCGCCATGACGCCCGGCGGATTGACCGACGCGCCGCTGTTGTAATGGTTGTCGTGCCAGAGCTTCAGGAAATCCACGCGCACTTCGCCGGTAGCCGCCACGTTGGTCTTTCCGGCGGCGGTGAGCGCGCGCCAGGCGCCGGCCGCCATGCCATCCTGAACCCACACCCCGTTGATGTCCGGGTATGTCGCGATCAGGGTCTGCATCGCCTGCTGGCCCTGGGCCTCGTCCCAGTTGGCATTGACCTCGTTCAGAATCTTGATGTCGGGGTATTTGGCGAAGACTTCCCGATAACCCGCCACCCGCATCTGGTTGGCGGGATGCCCGGCGACGCCGTTGATGCACACGACGTTGCCCTTGCCGCCCAGAGTCTTGGCCAGCCATTCGGCCGACTTCATGGCCCAGGCCTTCTGATCGATGCCGACATAGAGGGCATCCTTGGAAGAAACCTCCTGGTCGGTGGCGATGACCAGGATGCCCTTGGCCTTCGCTTGCGCGATGATCGGGTCAAAGGCGGTCGGGCTGTTCGGATTGATGAGGATCGCGTCGACGCCCTGGTTGATGAAGTTGCGGATCTGGGCGATCTGACCCGGCACGTCGACGGTGGCGCTTTGGGCGATCGTCTTGACCGTGACGCCCTTGGCCGCCCAGGCCTGGGCGGCGGCTTCGGCCTCATCGATCATCTGGGTGCGCCATTCGCTGCCGACCCAGCCGTTGCTGAGGCCGATGACAAAATTGTCCTTGGCCTCGGCGGCCAGCGACCAGCTGCCGGCCAAG
>DATNJA010000352.1:0-3078 GCA_035604155.1 Candidatus Udaeobacter sp.
CATGGAAAAGGCGTGCAGGCCGGCCTTGCTCGCCGAGTAGACCGGCATTCTCGCCGCGGGGACGAAGCCGAGGCCGGACGAGACGTTGATGATGGCGGGATCGCCGTGCCTGGCGAGCAGGGGGACGAACAGGCCGGTGAGAACGATTGCCGATTCCAGGTTCACGCGGATCTCGTTGTCGCCGGTCCGGAACGCCTGGATCCCTTGGGTGAAGTCGACATCGCGTTGCACGCCCGCGTTGTTGACGAGAACATTCAGCTTCGGCAGCTCGGCGCTCGCCCAATGCAGAAGCCGCAGCCGGTCCTCGTCCTCGGATACGTCGCAGACCTGCCAGCGGAATTCCGGATGCTTCGCGGCGGCCTGGGCGAGCCTTGCTTCGCTGCGCCCGCAGATCGCGACCTTGCTCCCTGAGGCAAGGAAGGCCTCGGCCAACGCATAGCCAATGCCGGAGGACCCGCCGGTGATGAGGACGGAGTTGTCCGATAGCCGCATTGTCAGCGCCCTCCGTCAGGCATTCGCGGGATGCCCGACCGACTGGGCGAACAGCACCCGCTGCTCGGGGCGCAGGCCCAGTTTGCGCGCCAGGCCGCTTCTGTCGCAATTGTGGAACCATGCCGCCAGGCCCTCGGCCGCGGCGAACAGATGGACGTTTTGCGCGATCAGGCCCGTGTCCACGAAGTAGTAGGATTTCTGCACCTCGGGATCCTGGAGCCCCGGCTCCTGAAAGCCCGATGTGTGGGTCAGACGGTCGACGTCGGCGACGTAGATCAGCTGAACCGGCGCCGCGGCGCTGACGCCTCTTTGGCCGGGCGTCAAGGCGCCGGCGCGGACGTCGCCGGCGGCGACCGGCTTCAACAGGTTGTTGGGCCCGTCATACAAGTAGGCGCCGTCGCGAAACGCGACGTAGAGCTCGATCTCCTGCGAGTTGCTGGCCGAAGCCGCCGTCCTGCCCGGCAGTCCGAACGGCCCGGCCTTGCGATTGACGCCATAGGCGGCCCAGAGCAGGTTCGACAGCTGCTGGCGGGATAGGGGCGCGGCACTGATCTCCCGGACGGTGCATCGCTTCGCAAGCGCGGCGAAGACCGAAACTCCCTTATCGTCCTTCGGCGCCGCCAAGGTGATGGCCGCGAGGCCTGCAGTATCGGGCGGTGGGACAATCGTCATGCGCAGCTTTCCGGGCCGGCCGGGCCCCGCTGTTCTCGCCGCGCCCGGCTTCGAGGGCAGACGGACGATCGCATCATGCGCGCGAACGGCGCGGCCCTCCTTGATCCTGGTCAAGAACCGGATCTGTTCGAAACGGCCGGTCTATGCGAGGTCATCGAGAAAGAGGTGGTCTTGCTGCTCCGTTATGCAGAGGTTGGCGACAAATCGAGCGAGCGCGCGGCCCTGGACGGCGCGCCCTAGCGCGGCCCAGCGCGTCAGCGCCGCTTGGCGTCTCGCGTCTTCCCTGCGATGTGAGTTCGCGCTGACATTGCCACGATGTCGGCCATACCCGGACGATTGTACTTGACAGGTAACCATATGGTTCCCTATATAGCAAGAAAGGCAACCCCGTGGTTACATATCGCTGCGATGGATGACGATGCGGTTTATCGTGCTCTGGCGGACGCAAGCCGCAGACAGCTGCTGGACCGGCTGTACCGAAAGGATGGCCAGACGCTTGGCGAGCTGTGTCGGGGGCTGGCCATGACGCGCCAGGCGGTAGCGAAGCATCTGGCGATCCTTGGGGAGGCGAACCTGGTGTCCTGGAAGCGCCTCGGCCGGGAGAAGCTGCACTTCATCAATCCGGTGCCGATCAACCAGATCGCCGAAAGATGGATCAACAAGTTCGAGCGCCGCCACCTGAGGGCGCTGTCCGCATTGAAGAAAAGCCTGGAAGGAGATGGCCATGACTAGCGCGCCCAGAAGCAGTTTCGTCTATGTCACCTATATCCGGACCACGCCCGAACGGCTTTGGTCGGCGCTCACGGACTCCGAGTTTGCCCAGCAATACTGGCTCGGCGCCCGCTCCGAGGCCGAATGGAAGACAGGCGGGTCCTGGAAGCTCGTCTTTCCCGATGGGCGGATCGGCGACACTGGCAAGATCGTCGAATTCGAGCCTCCGCAGAAGCTCGCCATCCGGTGGCGCAATGAATTCATGCCGGAGTTGAAGGCGGAAGGATGGTCGCTCTGCACCATGGAGCTCGAGCCTGCCGGTGAGGCCGTCAAGCTGACGGTGACCCACAGCATCGAGCGCGAGAACTCCAAGTTCATCGGCGCCGTTTCCGGTGGCTGGCCGAAGATCCTGTCCAACCTCAAGTCGCTGCTGGAGACCGGTTCAACCATCCTGGCGCCGAAATATTGATCATGACCCGCTCAAAGGCGTTCACTGACGGCGATGCAGCGGTATCTTAGATCGGATCGGGAATCGATCCGGACAGGCCTGTCACGAACCGGCCGCGGCGCCCCGCCGCGGCCGGCGCAAGGCTCGTACCTTCGCGCTACTTCCCCCGCCGCAGAAGAACCGATCGCCGCCGTCGGACTCGAGCCCCGACACGGCCACGCCGGGCGGCATCGCGAGGCTCTCCAGCACCTCTCCCGATGTGGGATCGATCCGCCTCAGTTCGCTCTCCTCGCCTTCCCAGGTGGCGTGCCAGAGCTCGCCTTCGACCCAGCTGACCCCGGTGACGAAGCGGTTGGACTCGATGCTGCGCAGGATCTTCCCCGTCTCGGGATCGACCTGATGGATCTTGCGGTTGCGATATTGCCCCACCCAGAGCGTCCCTTCGGCCCAGGCGAGCCCCGAGCCGCCGCCGCTGGGCGCCGGGATCGTGGCGAGCACCTTGCCGGTCTTCGGGTCGATCTTCTGGATGCGCTCGTCGGCGAGCTGATAGAGGTGCCGGCCGTCGAAGGCCGTGCCGGCATGGGCGGCGACGTTGATCGAGCGCCCCGTCTTCCCGCTCGCCGGATCGAAGGCGGTGAGCTTGTCGCCGGCGGCAAACCAGACCTGCCGGCCGTCATAGGTGACCCCGTTCACCCTTTCCACGCCGGGAAAGGGCCCATACTCGCGGAGGATTTCGGCGGCCGTTCGTTTCATGC
>DATNJA010000353.1:0-4251 GCA_035604155.1 Candidatus Udaeobacter sp.
CGCCACGTTGAAGGAAGCGTCCGTCCAGCAGGGGTTCTTCGATCGGTCGGCGTTGGGTGTCGCTTAAGCGCAGTTGAAGATCGCCGCCAGCTTGCGTCCGTGCTCCCGCTCGCGGGCGAAGGCCTCCCGCACGGCGGCGAAAGAGTCCGCAAGCGGGAAGATCTCGCGCGTGACAAGCAGGTCGCCGTCTTCGGCTCCCACCGGATGCCAGTAGACGCCCTCGGCCGTGATGGTGACTTCCGGCATCAGATCGGCCCGCGCCAATGCAACACCGTTCTCTGCGACGCCCCTCAGGGCAATGCGGCGAATGACACGATCGCGCTCCTCGACCCTTTCGGCGTCTAGAAAGCGCCGGAACTCGTCGGCTTCGTCATCGTTCGAAACGGTCGCCGCAAGGCGCACGCGGAATCCCGCGGCCCGGACTCGCTCGATGCCTCGCCAGGCACGCATCCAGCTGCCCTTGCCCCGATGGCGGTCGTGGCGCTCCGGCGTCGGACTGTCGAGGCTGATTTGCAAGGTCACGCGGTTACGCGGCAGCGAAGCCAGCGCTTCAAACCTGCGACCCACCAGGAGCATGCCATTGGTCAGAACGGTGGTCGGCGCTGCGGCGGCGCAAGCCGCCAGTATCTCGCCGATATCGGCAAGCAGGAACGGCTCGCCGCCGGTGATGAATATCTCGCCGACGCCGAGCCCGGGCGCATCGCTCGCGATCAAACGCACGCGCTCCAGGCCGAGGGCCCGGCGCGGCGCCCTGGGCGAAGAGCGCACGCAGCAATAGTCGCAGCTGAGGTTGCAATCGAAGTTCACGTAGAGCCAAAGGCGCGAGCCGACAGGACGCTCCACCTCATCGTTTGCCGGCGCCTCTCCGCGCCGGATGACCCAACGCCTTCGCCCCGATTCGACGGCCGCCTCGATCAGGCTGTTGCGCGTGAATCGGCACCAGGCATCAAGCTCGGCGCCGAGATCGGCCTCGGTGCCGGAAATGGCGAGGAGATCGCCCGTGCCGCAGCGCCGAAAAGCCGCGATCAGCTCCGGCAGCAGGCCGGTGGCAAGAGTCTTTTCGCCGGCATCGAGTTCAACGCTCGCCCTCAACGGCATGCCCCATCCTATAAAGCTTGCTGCGGCCGCGCCACCAGCGGCCAAAGTATCTGCCGGCGGAGGCAAAAGCCCATCCGACCCACGGGAGTGGATCGCGGCTTTCATGCCGATAGGATACGCTGATTGCGCACGATGCTCGATTCGAGGGAGCCGCCGGGAGCGGGACACTCCGCGGCAATCAATTTTTCGTGAAGAGACGTATCCTGAGGGGCGAGGGAATCCAATCGACGTGGCGGGGCGAACGCCCGATCGCGGGAACCAAGGTCGGAGGCCAAGCCTCGACGAGGGGTCACGTTTCGCGAAGGAAGGTTGAACGGCCATGAGAGACAACCCGATAGCCGATGCGCTCCAATTTCTCACCGGATCGGTGTTGTTCTATGTCTTTATCGTACTGGTCCTCGCCGGCCTGGTCCTCGCCGGCATCAATCTCGCCCGCGACCCGCAGCAGCGCAGCCTGGAGAAGCTCGCCTCCTTTGCCTTGCGGTTCTTCATCGGCTGCATGTGGTGGCAGCAGAGCCTGTGGAAGCTGCCGCCCACTTATACCGATCATCCCGACGGTTCGGGGGGCTTGCGCTACTGGATCGACAAGATGGTCGACGGCGCCGCGTTTCAGATTCACAGCGATTTCGTCCATTACATCGTGCAGCCCAATTTCCTGCTGTTCGCGCCCATCGTCTATGCGACCGAGGTATTCATCGGCGCATCTCTGATCACCGGCACCGCGGTTCGCCTGGCCGGCTTGCTGGGTGCGGCCATGGCCATCAACCTCTGGCTCGGCCTCTACAACACGCACGGCGAGTGGCCTTGGACCTATTTTTTCCTCATCGTCGTCATGCTCCTGTTCGCCATCCAGCGGACGGGTCGAAGCCTCGGCGGCGATGCGTTGATCGTTCGTTGTCTGGAAGAGCCGCCACAGGGCACCGGTCTCGGCAGGCGCATTCTCGGGTTGATCACCTGATCCTGCGGCGCTGAGCCAGGCCGTCAGCCTGTCTTGGGTCTTCTCAGCGCCAGGGCCAAACGCAGGAAGGTCCACAGGATCCGCCCGCCAGCGCGGAGCGTGCCACTCAGGTTGCCGGATACCTTGGAGCGGCCGCCCCGGCGGTTGCGGTGATCGACCGGGACTTCCAGAATTCGGAGTCCCTGCCTTGCCACCCGCATCTGCATCTCGAGGTTCCAGCCATAGGTCGGCTCCGCCATGCCGAGCCGCATCAACGCATCGCGCCGTATGGCGCGAAGCGGGCCCATGTCCGAATAGGTCACCCCGTACAGCAGGCCGACGAGCATTCCCGCCAGGTATCCTGCGACAACCTGCTGGATGTTCATGCTCCCTGGCTCGCGTCGGCCGCGAATCCGCGAACCGATGACGAAATCCATTTCGCCAGCGCGAATCGGCTCGGTCAGCCTTGGGATGAACTCCGGGCAATCGCTGCCGTCGCCATCCAGAAAGACGACGATCTGGCACTCTTCGTTCAGCGCTGCGATGCCCGCCAGGCAGGCGCGGCCATAGCCTCGCCGCGGCTCGAAGACCACCCGGGCCCCAGCCATCCTCGCCCTCTCGGCCGTGCGATCGGTGCTGCCGTTGTCGACGACAAGCACCTCGTCGGCGATGGCCCTTGGAATCGCGCGGATGACATCGCCGATCGCTTCTTCCTCGTCGAGGGCAGGTATAATGACCGAAACCTGGGTTATCGCGCGGCGAGCGGCGTCCCGGCTGCCGAGGGAATTGGCTCGCTCGCCTATAGGCTCCATCTGAGGCCACAATTGGCGCAGGCCTTGGGCGGCTGGGGGGACAGCAGCGCCTGGCGAAACTCCTGATAGCGCGGCCCGTTCCAGATTTCCCGCAGGCTCTGCTGGGTTGCGTCGCCGAGAGTGAAGCTGTCATAGCCGCGCATGGAGAAGGGCGCAACGCAGCATGGGATCGCGCGGCCATGGGCCGTGAAATACATCAACGTCCAAGGCCGGCGGCAAAGCGACCAGGGCTGGTCCCCGCCCTTTTTCTTCAAGCTCGCCTCGGGTTCGGTCGCGCCCGAGGCGTTGAAGGATATTCCGAGCTCCCTTGCCAGTGCCTCGGCTTCGCCGATCGCCTCGGCTTCGGAATCGAGCATTTGTTCGAAGAGGCTCGATTGGCCTCGCGCCAGGCCCTGTCCCTCCTCGAAAAAGACCAGGCGCTGGAGATAGACCTCCCCGATGCCGAGGTCGCGAGCCAGGCGAACGAAGGCCGGCAGTTGGCCGACCGTTTCCTTGAGGCCCGTCAGCCACAGCGACACTCTCGGGCGATCCGTCCGCGCCTCGCGGAGCATGGCGGTGAAGTTCCGCAAATTGCGGACAATCTGCTCGAACATGTCACGGCCGCGAACCAGCGCGAATGCCTTCGGCTCGGCCGCATCGAGGGACACCCTGAGTTCGTCGAGCCCGGCGGCGATAAGTTCGAGGCCGCGCTTCTTCGTCAGCAGGGTCCCGTTCGTGTTGAACAGGACGTAGGCGCCCCGGCCCTTCAGATAGGCGATCATGCGCGGGAGGTCCCGCACCATCATCGGCTCGCCGATGCCATGCAGGACGACGCGCTGAATGCGGGGAAACTGATCGACGATCGAGGTGAACAGCTCCCGGCTCATGTCCGCCGGCGGCTCGAGCGCTTCGAAGGTGCGCGGACAGGTCGTGCACAGCAGGTTGCAGCGGTTTGTCGTTTCCAGGTAGAGGCAGACGGGATCGCTCTCGACCCGCGGGCCCAACTCGCCGGCGGCCAGCTCGAAATATCGCCGCTGATCCGGGGCGGCCATGCCCGACTCGCTGATGCTACTCATGCATTGCGCCCTCGACTTGGCTCCCATCGAGGCCATGCTGCCTCAAGCGATGAACGCATAGCTGAATCGCCGCAGCAAGCAGGAATGGCCCATATAACAGAGAGTTGACCACCAGGTCCCGCGCCGGCGGTTGAAGGCCGAACGTCACGTAGAGGACGAAGCTGGTCGAGGTCAGTATCAGCGCCGGCCAATAGGGAACCAGGCAAAGAATTGGCAGAAGCCAGAGGAAGTACCAGGCGTGATGGGGCGTCACAAAGATGAGGAGCAACAGGGACAACAGCAAGGCGCCGGCGGCGAACCCGAATGTCCCCGTAAAGGGCCGCCAAAGCAGCGCGAAACCGGTTGCGAA